>CAYJXD010000001.1:0-15277 GCA_964374085.1 uncultured Methanosarcinales archaeon
TTTGAATAAAAACATTTATATATGAGCTCTTTACACTACTGTCCAGAACTAAATAATGATATTGACTGTTCAATTAAAACTTTGGGGGTTTAAAGCATGAAATCAAGGGCTTTTGTGTTGATGGCTGTTTTTCTTGTGCTTATTTCAGGGATTGCAAGCGCAGTTCCGGTGCTGAATTCAATAGGAAGCAAGAATGTCAACGAAGGCAGCACCCTGGGTTTTAATGTCACTTTGGCAAACTTAACTTTGCTTCCAGCTTCATTCAACGCTACATTCAACGCTTCAGGCAACGTATCGCTTGTAAGCTTTTCAAGCGTTTTCACAAACATAACCCCGACAGTTCTTAGGGGAGCAGTGCTTAACAAGATAAACGAGTCCCTTGCAAACTTCACATGGACGCCAACATACACTGATTCAGGGGCATACACTGCAAACTTCAGCGCTGTTGAGACTATCACTTACACAGCAAACGCATCTATTTTCACACTGGTTAACGCTCCTGTATGGGAGCAGATAAACGTTAACGTTGCAAACGTTCCCGCAGGAATGTCAGTTGGCTCAATCCAGCTTGGCAGCTCAACCGAGGAAAGGAGCAACCCAAGAAGCGACCGCGAGATAGACACGAATAGGCTTGTTACCGGGACTTTCACCATAACAAACACAGGCACAGAGCCTATCACCGGTCTTAACGTAACTTCAGTCCCTGCAGGAGGAGGGTTCTCTTCATCCGCCATAAACATATCATTTATTAGCGTTGTTCCGACTGCAATCAATACTACGCAATCTTCAACAGTCACATTCCAGGGAAGGATTCCTGAGGACCTTGATTCAGTCAACAGCAACCTGGTGGAGGCACCGGTAAAAGTTGCCACTTTCACTGTAACAGGCACAACTGTAACATCAGGGACTATTTCAACTCCAGCAGACGTTTTCTTCAGGGCAAGGAACAAACTTAAGATAAAGGATGTCCGCGTTACTGTTGACGGAAACTCAAAGAATGTTAATAACGGCGACTCTGTGAAGAAGGTGAAGCCTGGCTCTGAAGTGACAGTTCAGGTGGAGATTGAGAACAGGTTCAACAAGGACGACAATGTTGACTTGCAGGATGTTGAAGTAAGGATTGAAAACGACGACCTTGATGTTGACGATGATGATGCTACAGGCGACATAGGCCCCAAGAAGACAAAAACCGCAGTATTCAAGTTCACCATTGACAAGGATACTGATGAGGATGACTATCAGATGGACATTGTCGCAGAGTCAGAGGACGAGAACGGCGCAAGGCACGCTGCAAAGCTTAACTTTGACATTGAAGTGGTAAGGGAAGAGCACGAGATAACAATTTCAAACATTGACTTAACCCCTGCCAGCATAACTTGCGAGGACCAGTTTGAAGTAGTCGTGAACATAAGGAACACAGGACAGAATGACGAGGAGGATATTTTCATAAGGTTCGCAAGCCCTGAGGTGCAATTCGGAAGCGTAGCAGGGCCATTCGTGCTAGATGAGGATGATGCAAAGACCTACAGGGCAACAGTGAAGCTTCCTGCCAACACTACAGCAGGCACAAAGAGGATAAGCGTTGAAACTTATTATGACGGGGATGTCAAGAGCGACTCTGATGTAGGCCTCCTTAGGGTTGGCCCATGCCAGTCTGGCTCACAAACAACAACTCCACCGTCAACACCGGCTGCACAGCCGCCTGTTGTTGTCCAGCAGCCTCCAACATCAACTCCGCCAGTTGTTGCACAGCCGCCTGCAACCGTAACAAGGAGCTTCACCGAGTCCCCATACTACATACCAGCATTGATACTGGCAAATGTCGTGATACTCGGCGCAGGGATATTCCTCGTTGCAAAGCTTTTCGCTGGCAGCGCTGAATAAATTTACGCTCGCCAAAGTTTTTATTTATTTTGCCCCAATAGGAGCTAACAAGAACGCCACGCCCAGACGTCTGGCAGTTTGTCGATTTTTCTTGGCTCTAGAATGCTTTGATTTTTTTACCATTTCTAAAGTGAGATTGTTTTCAACTCCTCTTTCTGCCATTAATTCCATGAAGTCGCCTATGTACATGTTTGCAAATTTTGCCGCCTGCCCCATGGAAAAGTTGTTTTTCTTATACATTTCAATGGCCCTTTGTTTCCTGTCTTCTTCTATTCCTATATGAAGTATGTTTCTTATTACTGTTGATTTGTCTGCCTTTATGAAAGAGCTAACTGTATTTAAGTAGCTCTCAGTTTCTTTATCTAGTTTAAAGCAAATACTTTCATGTTTTCAGCCATTTTTATGAAGTTTCAATAATAATCCTATTTTTGCTTTCAGGATATACTCTTACCTCTTCACCTTTTTTCAGGTTTACGAACCCTGCTATTTTCTTGTTTATTGTAACGGCTATGCTGTTCCCTATTTGACTGACCTTTGATTTTGCGGCAAGTCCCCATAAGCCTTTACTTTTAGCCAATGTTTCGATTTTTTGAAAGGTTTCTTCATCGAAAATTTGTTCATTGCATTTAGCGCAGATTTCTGCGTCAAATTTTCCAAGGTTTTCTCCCATATAAATGTAGTCAATCTTTTTCCTTGTTACATTTCCACCACATTCTTCGCAACGTTTATTTTCCATTTCGTATCACCTAGTCAACATATATTGTTTTTATCTTGTAAATGTTCAATCCGATTTTCTTATAAGCAACATTAAGATACCTATACTTTGAAAGATATCCTTCAGTTTGCTTGAATTTAGCTCCTTTGATAATTGCTTCTTTAACTTGTTCTCGTGTTATTCCTAGCCATAACATTTTATCAGCAGCGTGCTTGCTGATCTTTAGCTCAATTGTCATTTAGAGGTAGAATTGTTCTAAGTATTTAAATTTTTCTAACGTGTTATAAAATTTATAACGCCACGCCCAGACGTTTAACAGTTTGTTAAGGTTTTAAGGTTAATTGGCGCCAACCTACTAGCTAATAGCTAATGTTCGCTTCTATGAATTCCTCGATTTCCTTTTTCTTCTTTATATTAAGCGAAAGCTCGAGACCGTAATGGGTCGGCTTGGTAAGAATCCACTCCTTTTTAGATAGCTCGTTAATGATTTTGCTTATAGTTTTTGAGTCTCGAGCATGTGAAGGCAAGCCTTTTTGCATGTTGTGTATGCTTGTATGCTTTCCTGCCCAGCACCTCATATCAAACAGTTTCTTCAGTATATGCAGTTTGATTTTATCATAAAATGGATCAGCCATATAACTACAAAACGAAAACTAATATTTATAGTTTTCGATTTAAACACTTGAATCTCGAAATAGAAATATTTAAATATTGGCTTGGCTATGCATAAGGCAATGAAGGACGAAAGCATATTTGTAGGATATTTCGGGGATTCCCCTTCAGTCAGGATAATCAACTTCCTGATACTTGGAAAGGACTTTGATTATTCAATGACTGATATAGCTGAAGGGGCTGGTGTGGGCTGGACATCATTTGTAAGGGTATGGAAAAACCTGGTGGGAAAAAACGCAGTTGTTCACACAAGAGATATAGGAAAAGCCAAGCTATTCAAGCTAAACACTTCTGACCCGACGATAAAAAGGCTAGTTCAGTTACACTGGGAGATAATCAAGGAAGAGACAAACAAGATGCACTCAAAATCCGGGAAGATTAAAGCATAATCAAGCGCTCAGGCCCAGGATTTGAGCTTGAGGATTTATAATAATCAATTATTTAAACTCCCTGATAAACTTCTCCATCGCCTTCACAAACTCCTCTGCTTCCTTAAAAAGGGCGTCATATTCCTTTCCTGTCACCTCTTTCACTTCCCTGTGCACTATCCGCTTCTGCATGTCATAGAATTTCCTCATGGTTGTAATGTACTTGCGGTCAATCAGCTTCCTTGATGCCATTTTCTGCTCGAGCAGGTCTGCAACATGGTCTGGGCTTGGAGGCGTTTCGCCAATCTTCATAAGGGCAGCATGCGCCGAGTCAATCACAGCCCAATAAAGGTCAAGCGCTGCCTGCATCACATGCCACTTTGAATTGTGCAGCGTCTTTGGCGCCCTTGAGAAGTATGTCCACATGCTTTCGGCAGTCGGCTTTATCCTTCCCCTTGCGAGGAGCGAGTGCAATGGGTCGAAAAACCCAGTGTCCAGTATTGCAACCCCATCCCTGAGGATGTTTATTCCAACAGGGTCTCCTGCCCTTATGTATTCCCAGAATGTTGACAGCTTCAGGCTTGTGACATGCAGCTTTGTTGATGTGGAGGCAATTGTCTTTTCCACAATTATCCTGTAAGTCTGGACTATTTCCGGGGACAGCTCAATCGAGACATCATCAAAAATAACCAGCAGGTCTATGTCTCCCTTTTCTGTCTGGGTGTTCTTTGCAACGCTTCCAAAAAGGACAACAGCCTTCAGGAAGCTTCCGAACTCGTCATAAATCTTCTTTGAGAACTCATACGCAAGAGTCAGGTCATCTTTAGTGTACTTCTCTATGTTAGGGTTCTCAGCCTGCTTTATGTCAAATTCCATTTCCCGGTTCTTATTCCCGGCACGGGTTTAAATAGTTTTCTAAGGCAAAATAAGAAAAGCAGGATTAGGCAGGTTTAAATAATCATCCTGCCAGGCTGGATTGATGGCAAAGAAGGGCCAGGCCGGGATTGAGTACTTGATGATTTTTGCCTTTGTCCTTATACTTGTCCTGCCAGCAACTTATTTTTTCTATAATTACAGCAAGGCAACAGAGAAGCGCATTACAGAGTCGCAGGTTGCAAAGATCGGGAGGGATATTGCCGTGAATTCAGAGGCAGTCTATTACCAAGGGCCTCCTTCGCAGATGGTTCTTGACGAGCAGATGCCAGAAAATGTTCTTGGCGTGTTTGCTTACAGGGACTGGGGGAACAAGGTGAACGAGATTGTGTTCAGGGTTTCCTCAAGCAGCGGCACATCTGAATATGCTTTCCCTGTGAATGTCAACACCCTTGGGTTTTTTGATCGCGAACAGATTGAGCCTGGGTCAAAGAAAATAAGGCTTGCAGCAGCAGCCAATGCCTCTGGCAGGCCTTTTGTCCTTATAACCTTCGGGGGCAGCTGTCTCATCTCGCAGTCATATGATGTAAACTCTGACAAGTCATTGAATTCCAATGACCTTGATGTATGCTCGATAGCATGCTTCAACCAGTCTGCTTCGGGAGCCTGCCAGCCATGCGACTACAATGGCAACTGCGTTGTGGATAATTTTGACCTTGCTCTATGGAAAACGCTTGTTAGGGGCTCATCCCATCCGACTGCATCTGTTTCCGGTCCTGAAAGGTTTTTTGGAGCTGGCCAGTTCATTGTTGCTGCCTCTGACATTGACTCGAACCTTAATGAGATCCGGGCTTATGCTGTTGACACTTCAACCGGAGTTAGGTCAGAGCTTGCCGGCTCTCCGTGCTTTTTCCCAAACTCTGCTGCAACAACCTGCTCTGTCACACTGGCCTCGGGGAATGAAAGGACTTATTATCTTTATGTTGAAGCCCGCGACTCTGCAGGGCTGGCATGCAGCGGAACAGAGCCTTTGCAGAACGGCACTGTTGACTGCGGCTTTGATGACATCATGCAGGTGTCTGCCACTTCAGCGCCTTGAATTCTATAAGAATGTATTCTACTCGAGCCTTGTGCCTGTCCACAATACCCATTGCTCCTGGTCTGGCGAGCCCTCTCCGTAGAGGAAGTATGGCGGCGCAGTCTGGCCAAAGTATCCTCTCCATACATCGCTCCACGTGTCTCCATGGGGCCTTGACAATCCGTAGATTGAGCTGCCGAAATGCCTCCATCCCCCAAGCAATGCCCTGTAGTCCTGGTGCGCTGGCTCAACTATCACGTTCTTTATCCCTCCTTTCTTGAACCTTTCAATCATTTCCTTAATCGGGGCGCGGCCCATTCCCGGGTCAACGTGCTCGTCTTCATACCCGAAATTGTCTGAGACGTGCACGTGGCCTATTATGCCCTCGCTCACAAGCTGCTCAACCTGGTCCAATAGCCATTTGTTGAATGACTTGTCGTTTTCAGCAATGCTCTTGTTCGGGTCGCCTGCAAAATACTTTCTCCAAGTGTAGCTGTGCCCAGTGTCAAATGTTGCCTTGATGTGGTCCTGCGCAAGCTTCTGTGCCGACTCGCGGTCGTAGCCGTGCATCTTCTCAAGCTGCTGCGCCATTGACTTCCTCGACTCAACAATCAATGTTTTCAATTCCTGCGGGTGGCTTCCGTATGTTTCCGCGAAAATGTTTTCTGGCGCGACAAATATCGGCTCAGGAGTCTTCATGTGATGCGACTTTGCCATTGCAAACATCCCTGCCCTTGCAATGGTGTCTGCGCTCTTCTTGACAGCATAGTCTTTTATTGGAATGATGTGCTGCTGCCTTTCCACAATCTCCCTTGCCTGCTGGGTGTAGCTTAATTCCGAGTAGACTCTTCTCTGCAGCTCGCCCTCAAACCTTAGCTTTTGCTCCTTCAGTATTTCTGAAGGCAGCCTTGGGTCATCTGCAGGAATAAGCCCTTGAAGTTCCTGCGGCTGCGCCCTTTTCAGCTTCCAAAGGTCTTCTGTCGGCGTCCTTCTTTCAATGTCTTCATAGAAGCTCAGTGCCTTGTTTATTTTCTCAAGGGTTTTCTTTGTTTCCTCAACATTCTCAATCCCTCCGTAGAACTTTGACAATGACTTGAACTGCAGCCTCTGCATGTCATTCTGCTCGAGGAAATACTGGATTTCAGGCCTTCTCGGATTGTCTGGATGCTGCTCATTCCATCTCTTTGCCTCATTCACAAAATAATCCCATTCCCTGTTTGCCATCTTGTACCTTAGGCTGCCAGGATTATCGGGGTCAGGCTCTGTTTCTGGAATTTTTTCGTGATTGTCATCAATCAGGTAATTTCCTCTTTCATCAGTTCTCCATACAGGAAGAGGAACCGGCTGGTCTGTCCTTATCGGTATTATCTGGCCTGTCCTGTCGTCCACGACATGGAAAACTGCCTTTTTGCGTTCGCCTTCCAGCAGCCCTGCTTCTGAAGGGTGCATCATGAAGTCAGGGCCATACTCATCATAGATTGGCCTCTGGAACTCGCCTGTGTGCAGGACCACTGCTCCGCCCTGGGTCACGTCTGCCGCGAAGTCTATTGCCCTCCTTATCTCGTTGAATGACTGCTCCCTTGCCATTTCATTGAATCCCTGCTCTGAAAGCCCTGACAGGCTGCCAACAGCAGGCGTTGCATGCGTCGTCAGAATAATCTTGTTAATTTTGGCCAGCTCTTTCATGTCCCTTCTTTCTTCAAGCCCATACATCTCTGGCGTTGTTGAGCCCTGGCCCATCGAGCCCTTTCCCCTTCCCATGAATCCCAATTCAACTCTGGACGCGCCCTGCCTTATCTTTGCCTGCAGCGCCTCCAGCTGGTTCTGCATTGGCGGCGCAGAGATTCCTATGTTTCCCGGGCTCAATCCATCCATTTCCTGCACTGACTCGATTGCGTCAGGGATTGGAGTGTATCCGCGGTCCATTGCACTGAAATACGCGCCGCGGTAAGAATTGTTCTGGTAAAGGCTCATTTTCAGTAAAATGCTGTTTTCTTTTTCTTATTATCCGTTGTTGTGGTATAAAAATCCTGCGGTTGCTGCTCCCTTTCATGCCCTGCTGTCGCTTTTCTTTCATGATAGGTTATTTCTGTCTTCATCTCAGGCTTCTGGTATGCTGCTGCCATGTCTTTTTGCTTTGTGATGGTATCATAAGCCTCATCAGGCATCACTGAGGCTGGCTTGTTCCTGTATGCTTCAACCACTGCAGCTCCTTTCTGCTCGTCCATCGCTGCCATCAGCTGGCCGCCGTATGCTGCTGAGGAAACATTCCTTGCCTGCTTCTGCTCCTCCTCAACTGTTTCTGTAAGCTCTTTCCTTGGCTCTGCCCTTGGCGCGACATCGCTTTCCTTTGCGGGGATAGTAATTCCCCTTTTTGCTGCCCATAACAGCTTCGCCTCAATCGTTTCAAGGGCATCTGCATTTATTGCCTTCATCTGGGGCGCAGGAAGCTGTGTCTTTTCCTCCCTTTCAACATTCTCCTCCTCCCTTGACTCCTCAATGAGCTTCCCAGTCTCCTCTATCTCTTTTTTCTGCTCCTCTTCTAGCTCTTTCAGTTTCCTTATTCTTTCAGAAGGAGAAAGCCTCTTCAAATGCCTAATTTCATCGTCTAATGACATTGTATGCCTTTACCATGTCAGCATTCCATGCATTTTTTTATAGTTTTTGTATGTCTGGTAAATTTCAGTCTTCAGTGTCCTTGCCGCGCTCTGTATTTCGTCTTTTATCTCCTCCTTTGCGATTGAAGGCTTCTTTTCCTTTTCGCCTCCCTTGGGGGCAAGGCTTCCGAATATTTCCTTCAGCCCGGAAAAGATTGCCACAAACGGCTCCTCAGCGCCAGGCCTCCTTGCCGGCTTTGCCTGCTTTGGGACGTCAAAAGTCTCGCCGCCTTCCATCAAGTACCTTTTAAGCTCGTCCCCAAGCGCATCCATTGATTCTTTTATGGACTCGTTTATCAGGCTCAGCAGCTGCAGGTCTTCTTCCTCTCTCATCTTCTGGTAGTTCTCAATCTGGTCATTTGTCCAGACATAGCCTCTCATCACAAGGTCAAACCTTCCCTTGTGGATAGGCCCCCTTTGGTAGCCTTCGCCAACAAAGCTCATTTGCGGCTTTGTCCTGTACTTGAAGTGCATTATTATGACAGGATAGAACAGCCTGTAATTCGGGTCCTCCTTCTTTGCCAGCACCTCTATTTCCACCATTGAGCCTTCGAACGCGGTTATCATGTCCGCAGAGTCCAATTTTTTCTGGTCAAGCTGCAGCCTCCTTATGTTCCTCAGGTATGGCTTGACCCATCCCATGTACAGCTTTATCGTCTCATAATGCTGCCTCAGGTATTTTATTATGAACCTTCTTCTCGTGCTTAATTCATCATAAGTCCTCTTTTTCCATTCATAGAACTGCCTCAGCTTCCTTTTCAGGACTTCCTTCACTTTCTCGTTGAATTCAAGCCTGTCCACAACATTGTCTATTTCTTCTGGATCCCTAACCTTAACTCTGAAGAAAAGGTCTGGAAGTATGGTAAAGCCGACACTCTGGGCAAGCCCGTAAACTGACGCCGCATTCTTCACTCCGCCCTCCACCTGGTCTATCCACACTCCCTTGAGGGTTATTTCCGAGCTTTGCGCGTTTGGAAGGTTCCTGTATGTATCGATGTAATATGCAAGCCTTTCGTCTATTATCCTCATCTCCCTGACTATCTGGAACAATGCTTTCACCATTTCGCTTATTCCCCTCAGGTAAGTTGCTGCCTTTTCCTGCTGCGTCGCAAGCCTCTGCTCTGAAACACCGAAGAACGCTGACTGCTCTGAGGCTGCAAACACGTCTGTTATCTTGAAAAAATCAGTATAGCCCCAGTCATATTTCAAATGGTCAACTATCCAGAAGTAAGCTGACTCAACATTGTCCTGGTATGACTCGACTACCAGCCTGTTCCTGTAGATTGGCTCAGGGTAGCCAGTTGGCTTTGGCGCATAAAGAAGGTATTCTTCAGCCTTCTCTTCATCTTTGAAGTTATATTTTTTCAACAGTTCTGCGTTGCCATGCCCTTCCATATCATTCCTCCATTGCCTTCATCTATTAAATCTTTTTCTATTTACTGCCAACTATTAACAATTAACTATCAACTATTAACCATTTACTTTCCCTTTGGATGCTCATGCCCTGCTTCCTTCCTCCTATGAAGCTCATGTATGTGCTCAAGCCTCTTTTCAAGCAGCTTGCTCACATCGCCAAAATGCTCCAGCAGCACTGATGCGTGGTCTCCGCCAAGGAAATGGGGCATTATCACATAGTCTGCTCCTGCCTGGTAAAGCGCAAACGCATCCTCCACCTGGTCTGCAGTCATGATTGCCGATGCATGCCTGTTCTTCCTTTTCAGCCTTTTCAGCAGCATCAAGTTAGCGTTAGTGTCAGGCACTGTTGAGATTAGCATCCTTATCCTGTCAAGGTGCATTTTGTCCATTATGTCAGCATCTGCCACATCCCCATAGATGCATGGTATGCCCTCATCCGAAAGCTGCCTTATCGTTTCAGGGTTGTAGTCGACAACAAGGAAAGATTTCCTCATCTGCTTCAGCTTTTTGTAAATGCTGTATCCTATCCTGTTCTGGCCGCACAGGACAACATCAGGCCTTGAAACATGATGATTGTGCTCTGGCTCCCTTTGAATGATTGCAATCCTTCCCAGAGGGCTGAGAAGCCCTGAAAGGGCTGCATAGATTTCATAGTCATACTTCACAAGGTATGATGTTGCTGTTATCGTAATCAAAGCAATGGCAGAGACAAGTGCAACTGCTTCCTTGCTGACTTGCCCAAGCGAATACCCGAGGGCCATCAGTATCAGCGAGAATTCACTTACTTGGGCAATTCCAATCCCTGAGAGGAATGACACTTTCTTGTTGTATCCCAAAATGCTCATCAGGACTGTCACAATTATTGGGTTTCCGAGCAAAACCAGGACTGAAAGGATTGCAGCCGTAGCAATGATTGATGCCAGGGATGGCAAAGCCAGCTGCGTGCCAAGCGACACAAAAAACATCAGGGCAAAGAAATCCCTTAACGACCTGACCTTTGTGAATATTTCAAAGCTGTACTTGAGCGGAGCAAGGCTTATGCCTGCAAGGAATGCCCCTATCGCTATAGAATACCCAAGGCTGCCTGCATAAAGCGACAAGGCAAAGCACCATGACAGGGCTGCCATGAACAGGAGCTCCTGTGACTTTGCGATTGCGCCGAAAACCCTTGGAAGGATGTATTTTGATGATATGAATGCAATTGCAAACAATGCAATGCCCTTTGCGGCAGATGACGCGATGAGGCCAGGAGAATACCCGACATTGTTCACAAGCGCCAATGCAAATATTGCTATAACATCCTGGACCAGAAGTATCCCGACAAGCATCCTTCCATGAAGCGTATCCAGCTCCTGCTTGTCAGACAGCAATTTTACTACGATCATTGTGCTGCTGAAGGAAAGCGCAAGGCCAATGTAGACAGACTCTGTGCTGCTGAAACCCAGTGCAATCAGGATGGCAAATCCGGCAATTGCAGTAATTGCAACCTGCACTGCCCCTACAATGGCTGCAGCTGCCCCAAGCCGTTTTAGCTTTCTTACATCCATCTCAAGCCCGACAAGGAAAAGCAAAAACGCGATTCCGAGCTCTGACAGCCTGCTGACAACAGAAGCATCAACTATCCCGGCGAATTTCCCGATTATTAGCCCTGTGATTACGTATGCAAGAATTAATGGCTGCCTCAGGAATGCGATTGCAATCGCTGCCAGCGTTGCCAGTATGATTACAATCCCGATATCTGAAAAAATGTTTTCTAAAGCCATTTTTTCATCGCTCCGGGAATCTCATCCGCCAAATCAGTTGCAGTGAACCCATAGCCCATTTTCTTTTTCAGCAGGTCGCCTGCCTTTCCGCAGATGTAAGCTGCTGCGCACGCTGACTCATGCAGTTCATTTCCTTGCGCGATTATCCCTGCTGTCACTCCTGCAAGCACATCTCCTGTCCCGCCCACTGTCATTCCGGGGTTTCCTGTCCTGTTGTATGAAATCCTGTCTTTTGAAAGCACTGTTGCATTTGCCTTCGCTGTCCTTTGCTTTAGGATTATGACACTGCTGCCCATAATTTTCCTTGCAGCAGAGATTTTCCTGTCCAGGCTTTTCTCCCTTATTCCGCTGTTCTTCAGGAGGATTTCAAATTCCCTTGCATGCGGCGTCATGACAGAGTTTTCTGCATCCTGCATCCTGATTGACTTCAATGCGTCTGCATCAATTACCTTTTTGCAGCTGCTTCTGCTTATCACTTTTTTCGCGAAGTTTTTCGTGCCATTGTTCAGCCCCATGCCATTCCCTATGACCATGACATCAAACTCCCTGCTCATACTGACAATCCTGTTTGCATGCTTTTCCATGAAGTGCTTCCCCTTGAACCTTGCAGTGATAAAGTCAGGCCAATAGCTTGCTGCATTTGCTGCCCTTTCAGGCGCTGCAATCGTTACCAAGTCAGCGCCTGCCCTTAATGAAGCCATTGACGCAAGGATTATTGCGCCAGTGTATTTTTCGCTTCCCCCGACAACTAAAACTCGGCCATTATCTCCCTTGTGGCTGCCTTCCTTCCTTTTCCTCAGCCTGATGCTTTTTTCAGTGATGAATTTACCGTGCATATTCAATCCTCTCCTCTGCTGCCTTTGTTCCAGAATTCCTAAGGACAATGCTGCCTGAAGAATCAATCTCCACGGTTATTTCATCGCCTTTCTTCCAGCCAAGAGCTTCCAGCAGCTTCTTGGGCAGGGTCAGCTTGTACTGCTTCTCGTCAAACTGCAATTTAGCCATAGTTATGCCTATTTTTAGTCATTCTAATAGCTTTATTATTAGATATTATTTTAGGCATATTTAATGATTTCGGTTTGCCGAACCAGAGGCAAGTTTAAATAGTAGCGCTCCAAAAAGTGAAGAATGGTTGACTTCAGCGCAGCCTTTGGCAGGCCTTTCAGGCAACTGGGAAGATTCAGTGCCCTTCTGGCTTTTGAGTATGCTCCTTATCTTGTGCTTTTCCTGCTTTTGTTTGCTATCCTTCCTTCAGAAATGGGAAGTGGGCTGATTTCAGTGAACACATTGCTTGAGACTGATACTATCCCGCTGGCTGAAATGCCCAATGGCATGGCAGTAGGCTTGTCACTTTTGTTTTACTACATTTTGGCGATGGTTTCCTATTTCTTCATTTTCGGTTATGGGGTTATGTGTGCAAAAACTGCGCTTGCAGGAAAGCTTGACCTTCCTGAATGGAAAAACTTATGGGGAATCTTTGTGAAGGGCTTCAAGGCATTAGCCATTTCATTAATCTATCTTATTCCGTTCATGTTTATTTTAGTCATGTTCCTTGTAATCGCGTTGTTGGCGATTTCGCCTGTGACAACAGGCTATCTGGCAAGCGGCATCACAGGGATGTTTACAGCAGAACACGGTGTTGGATATGACCCTGCTATGGCGGCTTCATTCCTGATAGCATTCCTTCTTTCCTCTCCTTTCCTGCTGCTCGCGGCTCTTTACATTCCAATGGCGACCATTAATTTTGTAAAGCATGACAAGTTCGGGGCTGCTTTCCGGCTTGGAGAGATAACGCGGAAAGTTTTCAGGTGGAAATACATCGGGTTTTTCCTTCTTACGATTTTGATTGCGTTTGGCATTGGATTTGCATCAGGGTTTCTTGGCTATTTCTTGATCTTGATTCCGGTCATTGGCGAGCCAATTGATGTGCTCGTTTTCGCGATTGTCTCGGCATATATTCAGATATTTAGCATGACAGTCTGGGCAATGGTTTACAGGGAAAAATAGCAAGGGAAAGTTTTAAATAAGCAGGGAACGAATTTCTATTCAATGAAAGGGAAAAGAGGATATATCATAAGCTATGCAGACTTGATGAAGGGTTTTTTTTATGGGCTTATCGTCGGCGCAGTTTTAGTTTACCTTTTCATGTCAGGCACGATAAGCCTGCCCTCAGGATTCATGCAGGGCAAAGAGGCTGCGAAAGCCGTGCTTCCGCTTCTTGTTTAATGTAGTCATTTCAAAAGAGTAACATTTATATAGCTTATTTTGTTCGCTGTTTTCTATGGCAATAATCCCTCCTGCACAGCCACAAGCAGGCAATTTGTGGCAGAGCATGACCTTTAGGATTACGCTTGCTTATGCAGCCGCAGTCACAGCAGCTTATTTTCTTAATGGAGGGCTTCCATCTCCAGAAAGGATTATTAATAATGCCAGGCAGCCAACTTCAATATGCCAGGTTCTCAATTCGGCTGAATTGACTGCCGGACCTGGAACAGCAGGAGCTGGAAGGCCTGACGCCTTGGGGGTTTTTTACAACTTGAAATGCGCCGACAGGGAAAATCAGGTTGCTATCTTCAATGAACCGCTCAGCGACGTTAATGTTGCATTGAGAAAGGGAAGCAGTTACAGGTTCAATATTGGGCCGGATGGAAGGCTGGAAAGCCTTGCAAGGCACCCTTCAATTGACATCAAGGATTTCACAGACTACGGCAGGAAGCAAGCACAATAATTTTTCTTATCCAAACTTGTATGCTAGAAGAGGAATCATCCTAGTCAGTGTTTCTCCAGCTATGTCCCAGAAATAAGGCGCTGCAAAGATTATCGCGCCAATCATCAAGGTGTGCGGGAATTTCTCTCCTACTCTCCCGACAATTGCAGCTGCAGCTGATATCTTGAACATTGCCACGATTGCTATGAAAGCCCTTACGCCCAGCTCAATCTGCCAGGTCATAGCAGCAGATTTTCCAATCAAAGCAAGCGCATAGCCAACATTCATCATCAGGAAAGTGAATAGTATGGTTGCAGGGATTGCATGCAGCCCATGCCCAAGCCAGCCCATTCCCCTTTCATCTTGGTGGACAAAGAATAATTCAACTATGCCAATCACTCCTCCCAAAAAGAGCGCTGGCACAATAAGAAGCTGGTCTGCCATTGCTAAACTGGGGCTTTGGTATTATTTAAATCTTTGCCCCTAAGCTGTTGCGAAAAAGCATTGAAAATAGCCCCTGTATTTCCCTCAGGGCCCATAGAAAGATTTTTATACTGCCTTTGGGCTAGAATTCTGAAATCAAAGGTGCTGTAATGAAGAACAGGTTACTCTGGCTAATTGTACTTCTTAGCACTGTTTATTCCATCCAATTAGCTGCAGCACAGGACCCTATTTCTGACTCAATTGCAATGTTCAAGAATTTCGATACCGCAGTAGTATATTCAAGATTTCAGCCTTTCCTCGACTTTATTGCATACGCTGTTCTTTTTATAGGGGTTGCGCAGTTTGCCTTGAAAAAGCAATTTGGGGAACAGCCAACAGTTCCCACGATTATTGGTGTTGTTTTCGCTGTGGGCACTGCTGTTTTCGCCCGAACCATTAACTTCAAGCTTTCAGACCTTGGACCATTCTTTCTTGCTTTAGGGCTTTTGGTAATTTTCTATACGATATATCAAACCATGGCTGGGCTTGGAGTCCAAAATACAACCAGTCGCTTGCTATGGGCGTTTGTTGTAGTAATGGCGATAGCGATTCCTCTCGCTAAGAATGTCTTTGCTTCTCAACTCGCCACAAATCCATGGTTGGCTTCCATCTTTGGATTTCTGCAATTAGCATGGATTTCGGCCCTGCTCTTAGTAATAAT
>CAYJXD010000001.1:15377-49428 GCA_964374085.1 uncultured Methanosarcinales archaeon
ACAGCCAGTTCCACCCCCAGGACAGCCAGTTCCACCTCCAGGACAGCCGCCGCAGCCGCAGCCAAACATGCAGGCTTTCAACCAGTTCAGGAGAAATTACCAGAATTTGATTAATAACGGAAACCAAATCCTGACTAACATGAGGAATGAACTTACAACGGCAAGGCAGGAAATAGAGAATGCAAGGCAAAACAATAACAGGGCAGCAAATGCGCTGAACGCCCAGAACAGGCTTACAACTTTATACAATGCGCAGGCGCCGCAGGCAAACAGCCCGTACATGGTTGTCGCGGCTTTAATTGCCAATATGCAGCAGCAGCTGAACAATAATGCTTTTGTTACGCCGCAAAGAAGGACAGCTGTTCAGCAGGCATTAACGCAAATAAGGACCAGGGTTTTGGTTGGCAACGATTGCTTGGGGCAAAGCATTACAAGGGCAAGAGGCTACATTCCAATGGCTGTTGCAGGCCAAAATATTCGGTGGACCCATACAAGGCAGAACCTTGATGGCGCAATAAGTTACATCAACCAGATTCTTAACCAGGCTCCTAATGGAGGGCCGTGGCTGCAGGTGATTGGGCAGGCAATCAACCAAGGCCCTTAAGGACAATCAGGTTCTAATCATTGTTTTGAATTATTTTGCCTCAAAATCAGCATTCTGAAAATCCGAGCCATAGTGCAGTAACCGTAATATTTTCGGAATTTTTGGAGAATTTCCGAATATCTTGAATTATTCCGAAAAGCTTAAATATCTGCCCGGCACCATTCATTGGATGGCATCGGAAATTAAGGAGCTTGGAATTAAGGGAGACCTTGTTATCCCGAAGAATGTCAGGGCTGCCGCTGGATGGCTGCCAAGGATTAAGCTGAAAATCTTCAACATAGGCAGCGACGTCGTAATATCGCCGGCCAATAAGAGCTTCTTGGATTTTGCAGGGATTCTGGGCGAAAAAGGGGTTGACCACGATAAGCTTGAGGAATTATACATAGAGACAATGCTGGAATCCTGATGCCAAGCCTTATTTTTTTGGACACAAACGCTCTCATCGACCTATTATCGAAAGGTGGGCGATGGAAAGAAGTTGGAGTGTTTCTCAACAATAACAGGAATCGCCTTTGCACAAGCATGGTTGTGATAAGCGAATTAAGGCACAAATTCATTCTTCAATATGCAGCTAAAATTGTCGGGGGATACAAGAAGCACGAGATTGTAAAGAGGATAAAGAATGACCGGAAGTTGAGGGTGGATGCTTACAAAAAGTACACTAAGTTTTTTTCTTACATGGCCAGTTTCGTCCATATTTACGATTTGAGCAAGGATTATGAACCCTTATCCTCTGGCTTGTCTATAAAGTATGGCTTGCTCGGCAATGACGCAACGATACTCGCAACCATGCTCAAAAATGATGTTTCAGAAATAATGACATATGATGATGATTTTCGCAGGATAACTGGGATAAAGGTTGTCAGGCCCTAGCCTAAGCCTAAGCCTCAATCATCTCAATCTCAATGTTCAGGCCTTCAGGAATAGGAACTCTCATCACAAGCCTAAGCGCCCTCTCATCAATTCCAAGGTCAACAAGCCTTTTGTGGATGCGCATCTCAAACCTGTCCCATGTTGCTTTTCCGTCGCCGCATGGGCATTTCCTTGTCGTGACCTTTAGCTTCTTTGTCGGCAGCGGGATTGGTCCTCTCATGTCTACTCCGGTCTTCTCCACAATGTCTTTTATGGAGTCACAGACCTGGATTACTTTTCCAATGTCTGTGGATGCTATTTTTATTCTTGCCCGTTGAACCATTTTCCACTGCCTTCCGCACAATAAGTGCGCTGATTTATTGTGCTCCTGTCGCCCCGAGTCGTGCTTACTTGATGTCTTTCTTGACCAAGTCAATGCACATTCCAGCAGCAACAGTTGTGCCCGAGTCACGGACAGCAAACCTTGCCATCTGAGGAATGTCTTTCTGCCTCTCTATCACGAGAGGGCTTGTTGGCTTCACTGTGACAACAGCTATGTCGCCGTTCTTCAGGAAGTCTGGATTCTCCTGCAAAACCTCTCCAGTTGCAGGGTTTATCTTCTTTGTAATTGCCGTTATCTGGCAAGCAACCTGGGCTGTGTGAATGTGGAACACTGGAGTGTATCCAACTGTTACAACAGTCGGGTGGTTCAGGACTGCAATCTGCGCAGTGAATTCAGTCGCGATTGTTGGCGGATTGTCAACATGCCCGATTACATCTCCCCTTGTTATGTCCTGCTTTGAGATGCCCCTCACGTTGAAGCCAATGTTGTCGCCTGGCTCTGCTTCAGGCATCTGCTCATGGTGCATCTCGATTGTCTTGATTTCGCCATGCACTCCTTTTCCTTCCCTTCCAGGAACTATGATGACCTTGTCACCGACTTTCATTGTTCCTGTCTCAACTCTTCCAACAGGAACTACTCCGATTCCGGTGATGTTGTAAACATCCTGTATTGGCAGCCTCAATGGAAGCTGTGTTGGCTTGTCTGGCACTTTCAGGCTGTTGATTGCTTCGAGCAGTGTAGGCCCTTTATACCAAGGCATGTGCTCTGACTTGTTCTTTACATTTTCGCCAAGGTATGATGCCATCGCTACAAATTGCATCTCATCCGGATTAAATCTTACTGATTTCAGCACAGCGCTGACTTCAGCCTTGACCTCTTCAAACCTTTTCTGGTCATACTGGGCCATGTCCATCTTGTTGACAGCGATTATCAGCTGGTTGACTCCAAGAGTCCTTGCAAGGAAAATGTGCTCCTTTGTTTGGGCCTGAACCCCGTCTCCCTTGTTTGCAGAGACAACCAGAACTCCAGCGTCAGCCTGTGACGCGCCTGTTATCATGTTCTTGATAAAGTCACGGTGGCCAGGAGCGTCAATTATTGTGAAGTAATACTTTTCAGTCTCCAGCCTCTTGTGGGCCAAGTCAATTGTAAGCCCTCTTTCCTGCTCTTCCTTGAGGTTGTCCATGACGAATGCAAACTCAAATCCGCCTTTTCCCAATTCCTGGGCCCTGTCCTTGAGCTTCCTCATAGCCTGCTCGTCTACTGCGCCTGTATCATAAAGCAGCCTTCCGACTGTAGTAGACTTGCCGTGGTCTACGTGACCTATGAATACGACATTCAAGTGTGGTTTTTCCCTAGCCATTTTTGCATTAACCTCCGTGAAAATATGAAGAAAGGGATTTCCGAGGGGTATTTAAATGTTTTGGTATATTCCCTGGGCTGCTTTTCCCGTCGATAGATTTTTAAATGAATATCTGTTCTCAATTTGAAAATTGCAGCAAAGAAGAAGGAATAGAAAATAACTATTTGCAAGGCACAAAAAAAAGAAAAGCTTATATATTACTTTGTATATACTAAGTAATACCATGGAAGCTATAACCGTTAAGATGGAAGGCAAGATGCTGGAAGAGATAGACCAAAAGCTGGGAGGCTACAGGTACAGCACCCGGACAGAATTCATAAGGGACGCAATCCGGGAAAAGCTTTCTGAACTGGAAAAAGAGGAAGTTTTGAGAAATTTAACTCAGCTAAAAGGCTCTTCAAAAAGAAAAACAAGTGACGCTAAATTGCACGATGCACGCGACAAGGCTTTTGAAATGCTTGAAAAGAAATTCGGCATCAAATAATGTCTTGCGGCCTTTTTGGCTTAATAATTTCTGGCAAGCTCTTAAAATGATTGTCCAGCGTCACTAGAATTGCCTTGTCATTATTTTTCGTGATCTTTTCCAGTAATTTATGAGCCCAGTCTCCTTTTGGAAGATTGGGCATGTTTCTTTTTTCAAAGAAATCCAGCCAGATTGATGTGTCCAAATAGTATTTTTCTGCCATATTATGATTGCAGCATTCATTCTTAATAAACATGTTGGAGAAGGGTGAGGACAAGGCAAAGCCCAGATTCTAGAAAACTTTAAATACCCCTGTTCCCGAATCCAGTGGAAAAAGAGGTGAATTGGTGGCTGTGGAGAAGAAGGCTGCATTGGACGTTTCTATCAATTCTATCGTTGTAATAGTGTTCGCCATTACAATGCTTGGTCTCGGACTCGCGTTCATAAGGGGCAAGTTTGGGGATATAGAGAATGTGGTTACTTTTTCGCCGCCAAGCGTGCCGGCAACCGCAAACCTTCCAATAGTCCTTCCATCTGACTCGCTTTCGCTGAACAAGGGCACTTCAAACAAGATTACGGTTAACTTTTATAATGATGAGACTGCTGATATTTCAGCGGCAAGGCCAGTAATTGGATCGTGCATTGATGAGAACGGAGCTTCTGTCAGCCATTTCAATATTGTAGCCAGCCCGCTAAGGGTGAAAGTGGGTGAAGATGTCTCGTTCGAAACCACAATGAAGGTTGCCAGCAGCGCAAGCACCCAGAAGTATATTTGCACCTTGCAGATTGGGCAAACAGAGAAGCAATTCATAATAAACGTGAAATAAAATGGCAAAATCAAACCCGGCAAAGGAATTGTTCACTGCAAAGAAAAAAAGGAAGCTTTCGTCCCAGCAGGAATTTGAGATAATGAAGCTCGTTTTGGACAAGTTCCTGTGGCTTGGATTCGGCATAATGGCCTTTGGCCTGTTCCAGCTCTACACAACCACAGAGCTTGGGGGATTTTACGTGATGGTTGGCGGAGCAGCAATACTGCTCATATTCGTCTGGATCCTAATCAGGGAATATGAGATAGCCAACTTCTGATCATGAAGCAGGCAGTCGAGCTTAGCATGAACTTTTTCATAATTACTTTCCTTTCCCTTGTCATTCTTGTCCTGGGCATCAGGATGGTTTACAACATGATTGATGCTGCTGAATCTGTCCTTCCTGAGGACTGCACTGAAACAGACGTGACAAGGATGCTTGCAGAAGCAGACACCCGCGTCGTTGCATGCCCTTCTGACATGGCCATTCCAAGGTCCCAGTCAAAGAACATAAGGCTAGGCGTTGTTAACACTGAAAGCGCTGAGCAATTCAGGATTGATGCAAGCGTTGTGAGTGCAGAAGACGCCCAGGGAAATCAGATTCCAAGCAGCGGATTGTCTTTCGCTGGCACAATGAATGAAAAAATCTCCCAAAACAAGCAGAAGCAATTCCTAATCCTTGCAAAGGCCCTCCCGAATGCAGCGAAGGGAACCTATCTTGTTGAAGTTGCATTGTGCAGCGGAAATTCGGCTCCGGCCAGCTGCGACTCATCCAATTTCTACGGCTCACAGAAAGTCTACGTGAACATACCTTAATCCAATCCTTCCAGCAGCTCCTTCAATGCAGCTTTCTGGTCCTTTGCAGACATGACAAAATTTGCGACAAGAACCCCAGCTGTCCCCAATTCAATTGCCTTGCTCACGTCTTGGCTGCTGCTCACCCCTGCTCCGCAAATGATTGGGATTTTTTTTATCCTGTTAACTGCATTGATCGTCTTTGTAATTATTTCCGGGTTTGCAGTTGAAACCCCAACAATCCCTGCAATCAGCTCAGGCGGCTCAATCGCAATGTAGTCAGGGCTGCAGTTCTTTGCTATTTCGACTGCTTCTTCTGTTGAAGCGGCGCATACGATTGCTGCCAGTTTATTTTGCCTTGCCCTCTCAACGCATTTTGATATTTTATCCATTGGAATTTTATGTTCAGCATGATTAATCAAAGTGCCAAAAGCCCCTGCTTCCTTAACTGATTCAGCCGTGATAAAGCCTGTATTCTTCCCCTGTTCTACTGGATCAATGTGCTGTGCAAACACACTGATTCCTGTTTTTGCAGCCCTGTGAATGTCAGCTGCCTGGGCTGCCACAATGATTTTGCCTGAAAGCGACTTGCAAAGCCTTGCAAGCGCCTCTGCCTTGCTGCCAGTGCCAGAAGGGTATGTCTTGAAATTGACGATAATCACAGGTGTTTTTGTTTTTACGGGCATTAGATATACTGGTATAGAAAACTTTATATATTTGTTGGTCAAAGGTAGAACTAAGGCCTTAATTAAAGGGGCGATTCTGATAGCGAGTGGAGGGGCTTTGAAATGGCAGGTTTTTTGAGCAATATGAAGGACAGGTTTTCTGAGATGTTCAGCTCTGACGCTGACAGCATGGATGCATTGAGCGAAGGCGGCCAGGATTATGTTGAATTGGACACTTCAGGCAGCGCTGACAAGTCAAAAGTGACTGTCAGGCCGTTCACGATTGGCGATTTCCAGGACATCAAGGCCATCCTTGACGTCCTAAGGGAAGGAACAACGATTGCATTGGTCAACATAAGGCCATTGAAGGACAAGGACTTGATAGAGCTTAAGAGGGCGATAAACAAGCTCAAGAAGACGTCTGATGCCATTGGCGGGGACATAGCAGGGTTTGGGGATGACTATGTGGTCATAACTCCAAGCTTCGCAAAGGTCTTCAGGGCAAAGCCACAGTCTTCTGCCCAGCAAATGCAGGAAATGAAGGTTGAAGAAGAGGCTATGTAGGAAATCAAATTACAATTACCTCTATCTCCCCTATTTTCCCAAAGGTTTTGTCCATTGTTACAAGAAGTAGATTGTTTTCCCTGGCTTGGCTTGCTATAATTAGGTTTGCCAAAGAAATGCTGACTCCCTTCTTGTCATACTTCAATTTCAAATCAGACAGAATTGATGCTGTCCCCTGTGTCGCAGGAAGGCAAAGAAAATTGTTCAGAAAAAGAACCCCTTCCGCCTGGTTTTTTGGAGATCTTTTTTTAATTCCAAGAAGAACCTCAAAATGCGTGATAAAAGAGACCGATGCCTTTCCTTCATGAAGCTGATATAAGTCAGCTATTTTTTTGATGATTTCTTCATTTTTTCTTTCTAATTCAACCACAATAGAAGTGTCTAAAAGAAGGGGCATTTTATTCTCTGAAGCCTTTTTCCTTCCTTAGTTCTCTGACAATCTTTTGGATGTCGTCTGCCTCTTCGTCGCTTAATATTTTTTTGCTTCCAAGGATTTTTCCCCATGCCTCTTCTTCGTCTGCCTTATAGGAATCAACTAGTTTATTGAAAAAATCTCCGCTCCTCATTCTGTTTTTGGCGGCAAGGCTCCTGAACTCTGCCCATGCTGTTTCATCCACTCCTTTAATGGTTTTTACGCCCATTATGGTAATAAAGTAATACTTGTATTTAAAGATTACTATTCTGTTGATGCTAAAAATAAAAGTGAAAGAAGAGACTGCATGGATGGGCTTTTGTCAAAAAGCTTTTATTGCAAAGCCATTTTTAGGCTGTTATGGTTAAGGCATCAGCGCTTCTTGGACTGGCAGCAATGAGCTATTCTTCACTTTTCGTTCCTAACGACACAGGACCCATGCAGCGCCAATTCTCTTCATATGTTGTTTCGCTTAACGCCAAAGTAGACCCTGACTGCCTTGACAGGAAAATAAGCGAGTTCAACCTTGCAAGCTCCGGAAGCATCAAGGAGCTGATTCCTGTTTATAATGGAAATGTGAGAGGCACAAGCCTTGATGGGATGGTTGTTGTAGGGAAAAGGATTATGGCAGTTGTTATCCCCCAACCTTCAGATATCAGTAGAGGCTTTGCAACAGAAAATTATGGCCAGGTTCCCATAACACCCGACAAAAGGATTGAAGACCTTGCAGCATCCTGCAGGCCTTAGTGCATAACATTTTTAACCTATTTTTGATTCGCCTTAATCATGACAGCTTCGAGGAGAGCTTTACTTGCCACAGGGCTTGCTGGGCTTGTTGCAGCTACTACTCCTCTATCAACGTTTGCCGATGACTGGTATAATGAACGGCAAAAAGTTGAATGGGATTTGGGAATTTCTCCAATGCCTCCTGTTGAAAGGGCACTGCCAAACGAGAAGAAATACGCAAAGCTACAGCCCCATGCCCCTGTTGATCTCGACAAGGATGATTCTGGCCTTGTCTCAAGGCTCGGGGCGCATTTTGTTGAGAAAGGGGCAATCCAGAAAGGGTTTGAGGTTCAGGATAAGATGGGATTGGAAGTGACAAAGTTCACATATGGCGCAGCCCTTGTAGATCCTGCCGCACTTGAGCTCCACTGCAGGGAATCAGTTGGCTTCCTTTATTCCAGGATTAGAAATCTTCCCAAGCACAATCTTAAATGGACTCCTGTTGTTCCGGGAACAGATTATTCCGGAAAGTATAATGAAAGGGCTTTTATCGGGCATGGAAGGCCTGTAGTTCATACCATTGATGCAATTGCAAAGGACGGCAGGAAATTCTCGCACTTGGATGCAATTTATGACCCAAAGAGTGCTTTTGTTCCTGTTGAGATTAGCGAGAAAAAGGTTGACTCATGGTATGTCTTCTTTTCGCCTGAATCATTTGAAGCTGCAATCAGGGAAACCATCCAGATTACAACTGCGGCAAGGGCTCTTGAGCATTCCAAAGGAATCTGGTGGACAGTGATAGCCCAGCCGGCTGATTCAACAGCAACTGCGCTGGCTTATCTCGTTGCATATGACCTTGCTGACCAGAAAGGATTCTATACATATAGGCAAGCAGCAAAATGGAAAATCAATCAAAGGGCTTCCGAGTTTAGCACAGACTCAATGGCGCCCTGGATAATCCTCTGGGCGAAGAGGCAAGGGCCAAATGGCGCAGAGAAAGTCTTGGAAGCCTATTTTGATAACCCTGAAGAATTCCTGCAGAAAGTCGCTGACGAAACATATGGAAAAAAGGCGCCTTAAAGCCTGCCTAAATCCCAAGCCCGTCATCAATCTTCCTTGCCATCTCTTTCATTTCCCTCATTGCCTTGTCAATGTCCCTTTCCAAGTCATCCATAAGTATTTCCAGGTTGCTTTCCCTTAGCCTGTAGCGCCTTCTTTCGGTTATGACTATTCCTGATTCCATCAGCCTGTTGACATGGTGCATTACAGTTCCCCTGCTGAGCTTTGTGTTGTGGGCTATGTCGTCTGAGGACAGCGGCCTGTGCACTTTTGTGCTTTTCAGCAGCTCTATGAAAATCCTGTAGCATGAGCTGTCCTTGTCTCGCAGGCTGAAAAGCCCAAGGGAGCTGCCAAGCCATCTTATCTCGTCATTGATGCTCCCTTCCCTAACCCGCCCTGTCCTTACAATGACTATCCTTGCCATTTTATGCTGTGTGGCTTTCCTGCATTTAAAAAACTTTTCAGAAACCTTTAAATAGTTGCGGTAGATTCCAAACCTACTTGGTCGAGCTTAGCTCGACAATCATATATGGTGAGGCAGGCTGTTATGAAAAACCCAGAAAACCCCCAGGAGTTGGAGAACGGTTTTGAGGAACTTAAGCAGCAGGCTGAAACCTACAAAGACCTCCTTCAAAGGCTGCAGGCTGACTTTGAGAACTACAAGAAGCGCTCTGAGAAGGAAAATGAGGAGCTCAGGCAGTATGCAATTGCCAAGTTCATTTCAAGGATGCTTCCTGTGATTGACAGCTTTGAAATGGCACTGAAAAGCGCCAATAAAAGTGAAGGCAATGTGCAGTTTGTTGAGGGAGTAAAGATGATATACGCGCAAATGCATTCACTCCTGGAATCAGAAGGGCTCAGGAAAATCAACAGTGCTGGCGAAAAATTCAATCCGCACTTGCACGAAGTGCTGATGGCAGAGGATGTTGAAAGTGGCAAAGACAATACGGACGATATCGTGCTTGAGGAATTCCAGAAGGGATACATGCTAAAGGATGCGGTGCTGAGGCACAGCAAGGTAAAGGTTGGATCAAGGCCAAAAGCAGAAAAGCCTGTTGAGGGTAAAAATGATTAATGCTCATGAAAAAAGGCTGGAAGAACTGGCATCTCTGCCATGGAAATATTATGAAGCGATGAATGGCACTTTTCCATCAATTACATTAAGGCAGGCATTGGCAGACTATATAGGCGCAAGAATGACAGAAAGCGATTTTCCACGGGTGTGCTTTTCGTGCACGGATATTACGCCGGGAACTTTTTTGGAAATAGTGGTGGAAGACGCAACAATTAAAGGAAGCCCAAAAGCAGTTTATGGGTTCCACAGGGAATGCTATGAAAAGCTTGCAATTGGAAAAAAAATGAACAATCAAGGTGATGAATAAAATGGCAAAGATAATTGGGATTGACTTAGGAACCAGTAACTCTGCAGCTTCTTTTCTCGAGGCAGGGAAGCCGAAAATAATACCTTCAGCAGAAGGAGCAACGCTTCATGGGAAGGCATTCCCTTCTGTTGTTGCGTTCACAAAGGACGGGCAGATTCTTGTTGGAGAGCCGGCAAGAAGGCAGGCTGTGAGCAATCCAGAAGGGACTGTCATGGCTGCCAAGAGGAGGATGGGCTCGAGTCATAAATACAAGGTGCTTGGGAAAGAATACACCCCCCAGCAGATTTCTGCTTTTATCCTCCAGAAAATCAAGAAGGACGCAGAAGAGTTTCTTGGGGAAAAAATCAGCAAGGCAGTAATAACAGTGCCTGCATATTTTGACGACAACCAGAGGCAGGCAACAAAGGATGCAGGGGCGATTGCAGGCCTTGAAGTTGTACGCCTTGTAAATGAGCCGACAGCAGCTGCTTTTGCATACGGCATTGAAAAGGTTGGGAAGGTCCAGACAGTTATGGTTTTCGACCTTGGCGGCGGAACGCTTGATGTAACAATAATGGAGATGGGAGAGGAAGGCGTGTTTGAAGTCAAGTCAACAAGCGGAGACACGCAACTGGGCGGAACAGACATGGACCGCGCGCTGACTGATTTCCTGCTCAAGGAATTCAAATTGAATGAGGGCATTGACTTGGGCAAGGACAAGGTTGCGATGCAGCGCCTTTCAGAGGCTGCTGAGAAGGCAAAGATTGAGCTCTCAACAACATTGGAGACAGACATAAACCTGCCTTTCATAACCGCAAACAACGAGGGGCCAAAGCATTTCACTTACAGGCTGACAAGGGCAAAGTTTGAAAGCCTTATTTCGCCGATAGTGGACAGGTGCTCGAGCCCGATTCAGCAGGCAATTGCTGACGCAAAGCTCAAGCCCGCTGACATTGCAAAAGTGATTCTGGTCGGAGGCCCAACAAGGATTCCCCTTGTCCAGAGGTTTGTGGAAAGCCATACAGGCAAGAAGCTTGAGAGGGGAATTGACCCGATGGAATGTGTTGCAATGGGTGCAGCCATACAGGGCGGGATACTTGCAGGAGACGTGAAGGACGTCCTCCTTTTGGATGTAACCCCTCTTTCATTGGGAATTGAAACCCTTGGGGGAATATTCACAAAGCTTATTGACAGGAACACAACAATCCCGACAAAGAAAAGCCAGGTGTTCTCAACAGCGGCTGACAACCAGCCTGCTGTGAGCATCAAGGTGTTACAGGGCGAAAGGCCAATGGCTGCAGATAATAAGATGCTTGGCCAGTTTGATTTAGTGGGAATCCCTCCAGCACAGAGAGGCATACCCCAGATTGAAGTGTCCTTTGACATAGATGCAAATGGGATTGTGCATGTAACTGCAAAAGACCTTGGCACGCAAAAGCAGCAGTCCATCAGGATAACTGCAGACCACAAGCTTTCAGAGGCTGAGATTGGGAAGATGAGAAAGGATGCTGAAGAATATGCCGAGGCAGACCAGAAAAGGAAGGAAGAGGCAGAGCTTGTGAATGAAGCTGATACAATGGTTTACTCCACAGAAAAGCTTTCAGAGGAAATGAAAGGCAAGGTTTCCGAGGAAAAGCTTTCCAGCATAAGCGCAAAGGCAGATGAGCTGAGGCAAATGCTGAATAATCCGGACAAGGACCTCTCATCTGTCCGCTCATTGAAAGACGAGCTGGGCAGGCTGGTTCAGGAGGCAAGCGCAGAGCTCTACCAGAAAGGCTCCCAAGCCCAGCAATCTGAGGAAAAAACCGAAACAGATAAAAAAGAAAAGGTAGTTGATGCTGAATACAGTGAAAAAGAGAATTAAATGGTAAGCAGGCTCAAAGTTGCGGTAACCACGCTGCTTTTGCTGCTGGTTTTCGGGACAGTCATTTACCACATGGCAGAGGGGTGGACTTGGATTGACTCGTTTTATTTCACAAGCGTCACATTAAGCACGATTGGGTATGGCGACATCCATTCGACAACTCCAGGAACAAGGCTGTTCACAGCGTTTTTTGCACTGAGCGGGGTCGGGATAGCCCTTTACACCCTGTCGCTTATCGGCGGCGACTATGTTGAGCGAAGGGAAAAAGCGCTGATGGAAAGGATGAACCAGGAGTCAGACAGAAAGTCAGAGTCAATTGCATCAAAAATATTGAAAGCTGACCAGCACTTTATGGCTGCTGACAAGCACGTGATGACACTCCTGGAAAAAATTGACGCGCGCATAAAGAAGTAGGCTTATAAATTAAGCCAGAGTCACTTTCTCAAGATGGCAAAGGACTACTACAAGATACTGGGCGTTGAAAAGAGCTCCTCAAAGGAGGAGATAAAGGCTGCTTACAGGAAGCTGGCCAAGAAATACCATCCAGACCTGAACAAGAGCCCAGACGCATCAGATAAGTTCAAGGAGATAAACGAGGCTGCCGCAATCCTCGGAGATGAAAAAAAGCGCGAGTCGTATGACCATTATGGAACCACTGCCGAGGGCTTCAGCGCTGGTGAAGGAGGCTTTGGGTTTACAGACTTTGGAAATGCAGGTGATTTTGGTTTTGACTTTGGCGAGATTTTTGACAGGTTCTTCGGGGGCGGATTCACTAACGAAACTAAAGGCGCTGACTTGAGGCATGACATCGAGATAACGCTGGAAGAAGTCAATGATGGGGCAAAGAAAACCATTGTCATTCCGAGGACTGAAAGCTGCGAAAAGTGCAATGGCACAGGAGCTGAATCATCCGGCGATGTCAAAAAATGCCCTGACTGCAACGGCACAGGAGCCTTGAGGCGAATCCAGAGAATTGCGTTTGGAACATTTACAACTACAACAGTCTGCCCAAAATGCAGCGGCAAGGGAAGTGTAATATCAAATCCCTGCAGGGAATGCAGGGGCTGTGGAAATAATGTGAGGAACAGGCACATTGAAGTTTCGATTCCAGCTGGAGTTGATGACAGCTCAAGGCTGAGGCTGAGAGGACAGGGCAATTCAGGCCGGGTTCATGGAGACCTTTATGTTTTCATTCACGTTCTTGCCCACAAGCTGTTTGAAAGGGATGGGAATGACCTGAACATTGAGATTCCAATTTCCTTCACACAGGCAGCCCTTGGCGCAGAGATTGATGTTCCGACACTAAAGGGAAAAGCAGCATTGAAGATTCCACACGGCACCCAGCCAGGAACTGTCTTTGCAATGCGCGGAAAAGGATTGCCTGATGTCAGGACAGGGCATAGAGGAGACCAGAATGTTGCGGTCAAGGTCATCATTCCCGAGAGGCTTTCCAAAAAGCAAAAGCAATTGCTTGAGCAGCTTGCAAAGGAAGAGGGAAAGGGCTTTTTGAATTTGTTCTGAGCAGCAAAATCTTTTTAATACACTGCTTCTAGCTTCACTCCAATGGTTGACTTTTTCGCCATCGGTCTCACTGTTTCAGGCCTTGTCCTTTTCGAGATAATCAGCAGCATAGACAACGCCATAATAAATGCTGAAGTCCTGACAACAATGCAGGAGCGAGCGCGCAGATGGTTCCTGCTTTGGGGCCTGCTTTTTGCCGTGTTCATAATAAGGGGATTGCTTCCGTGGCTCATTGTGTATGCAACTGTGCCCTCGCTTGGTCCAATCGGCGCCTTCACAGCCACATTCAGCTCAGACCCAAAAGTCCACGAGGCAGTTGAACTCGCCGCACCGATACTTTTGGTTGGGGGCGGAACATTCCTTGTTTTCCTTTTCTTCCACTGGCTCTTCCTTGAGCACAAGAACTATGGGCTTGTTGGAGAGAAGTTCTTCAGGAAGCAAAGCGTGTGGTTTTTCGCTATTGTTTCTGTCCTTCTTGCGGCAATTGTTTGGTTTGCATTGAAAAAGAATCCTTACATGGCGTTCGCTGCGGTCATAGGCTCAACAGTATTCTTCATAACCCATGGCTTCAAGTCCAACGCTGAGCAGGAGGAAACAAAGCTGATGGAATCAGGAAGGTCTGACCTGAGCAAGGTGTTTTACCTTGAAGTCATTGACGCGACTTTTTCAATTGATGGCGTCCTTGGGGCGTTTGCATTCACGCTCTCTGTCCCGCTTATTCTCATAGGCAATGGCATCGGCGCAGTTGTTCTCAGGCAGATGACTGTCAGCAACATCGGCAGGATAAAGAAATACCGCTACCTGAAGAATGGGGCAATGTATTCAATATTGTTCCTTGGAATGATAATGCTCCTTGACGCTTTCGGCTTCAATATCCCCAGCTGGCTTTCCCCAATAATCACTTTCGGCGTTGTTGGGTATTTCTTCCTCAAGTCAAAGAAAGACATGTACAAGCCAGTCTACAGGGGGCACTATTAGTTATTGGTTTTTAGTTTATAGTAATTAGTTTTTTATACATCCTCATTTAATTCTCCAATTATGGGGGAATTAAGGGTGAAGGATTTCAGCCTGAAAAACACTCTGGAGTGCGGCCAGGTGTTCAGGTTTGATGAAATCAGGGGCTGGCATTATCTTGTTGCCGGCGACAATGTGCTCAAGCTCAGGCAGTCAGGAAACAGGCTGCTCTATAATTCAAGCAGAAAGCTTCCAAAAAGCTACATTCTTAACCTCTTCAGGCTTAATGACCAGTATCCGTTGATTCTAAAAGAAATATCAAAAGACAGCAGCATGAGGAAGGCAATAAGCTCAAGCCCCGGCATAAGGATAATGAAACAGGACCCTTGGGAATGCACTATCAGCTACATCTGCTCTGCACACACTTCTGTCAAGGGTGTAAAGAAAAGAGTCAACAACCTGGCTGAAAAGTTTGGAGACAGGATTGAATTTGATGGAATGGACTTTTATTCATTCCCAAAATCGCTTGGGACTGTTGAGCAGCTCAGGGAATGCGGGCTTGGCTTCAGGGCAAAGAACTTGTTCAGGACCCTGCAGATAATCAACAGCAAAAAACTGGATGGGCTGAAGGGCAGGAGCTACAGTTCTGCAAAATCAGAGCTTGTAAAGCTGCATGGAGTTGGCGACAAGATTGCAGACTGCATAATGCTTTACTCGCTTGGCTTTCTCCAGGCATTCCCTGTTGACAGGTGGATAAAAAGAGCTGTGCAGGAGGCTTACTTTGAAAGCAGGAATGTGCCAAACAGCGTCATAGCGGGCTTTGGCCAGGCTTACTTTGGGAAATACGCAGGCTATGCCCAGCAGTTCTTATATAATTACAGGAGAAACATTTAAAAGCAGGCAGCTGCATTGTTGTTCTATGAAGAAAAAAAAGCCATCCCCGGCAAAGGCTGCTGGAGTCCAAGGCAGGGCTGCCAAAGGCACCCAATCAAAGTATGCTGGCTTCTGGATAAGGCTTGCTGCATCACTTATTGATGGCCTAATACTTATGGCCGCAATATTTATTTATGCAATGCTTGCCATCATTCCTGTGATAATGTTCGGTGACCCCTTTAAGTCAGGCAGTTTATTGCTTGCCCTCTTTTTTATCCTTGTTATATTTCTTGGTTTCTTCCTCTTAATAATGTATGAAATCTGGTTCACCAAGAAGAAAGGAGCAACGCCAGGTAAGATGGCTGTCGGCATAAAGGTCGTGAAGTTAGACAGCTCAAGGATTGGATGGGGAGATTCAATAGTCAGGTATCTTGTCAAGTCCATCGGAAGCAGCTGGATTGTTCTTTACCTTGGCGTCCTGTGGATTATCTGGGACAAGAGGAAGCAGGGCTGGCATGACAAGGCAGCTGGGACTGTTGTAGTCTACAAGTAGCTGACCGCAATGTTTTTAAGGCTTCTTTAGGAAAGCAGTGCTGGGTGCTAGATGGACTTTTATGCTGTTGAGCCAAAAGAGGCGTTCAGGGAGCTTGCAAGCTCTGAGAAAGGGCTTTCAGGCCAGGAAGCTTCTGATAGATTGAAGAAGCATGGCTTCAACGAGCTGGTGAAAAAGAGAAAAATAACCCCGATAAAGATTTTTCTCAGGCAGTTCAAAAGCTTCCTGATAATTTTGCTTCTTTTTGCCTCGTTAATCTCAATTTACCCCTTGCAGGATTATCCGGAGGCAGCTGGAATGATTGCAATCCTTCTCCTGACTGCTTGCCTTGGCTTTGTGCAGGAATACAGGGCAGAGAAGGCTATTGAGGCTTTGGAAAAGATTTCTGCGCCAACTGGAAAAGTTCTCAGGGACGGAAATGTGGTGAAAATCCCGGCAAAGGAAATAGTTCCCGGCGATGTCATTCTTCTTGAGGCAGGCGACATTTGCCCTGCTGACTCCAGGATTTTCTCTGTTTCAAGCCTGCAGATTGACGAGGCAGTGCTCACAGGGGAGTCAGTGCCTTCGCCAAAAATAACCGCGAGGTATATCCAGCTCACAACTGTCCCTGACCAGGAGAACATGGCTTTCGCAGGCACTGTTGTCACTTATGGCAAGGGGCTTGCTGTTGTCACGGCAACTGGAATGAGGACTGAGTTTGGGAAAATAGCCGAATCACTGGCAGAGCAGGAAGATGGCAAGACGCCTTTGCAAGTAAAATTTGAGGACATGGCAAGGAAGATTGGGATAGGCGTGGTGGTTCTTGTCATTATAGTTTTCCTTTTCAGGTTTTTCGTCGAGAAGCAGGCTGTTCTTGCAGACCTTCTTATTTTCTCTGTGAGCCTTGCTGTTGCAGCAGTCCCAAGCGCTCTGCCGGCAATAGTAACAATCAGCTTTGCACTCGGCGCATCAGCGATGGCAAAGAAAAACATGATTATCAAGAAGCTGCCTGCAACCGAGAGCATTGGAGCTGTTACGTTCATCTGCAGCGACAAGACTGGAACGCTGACAAAAAACCAGATGACTGCAACCCGTGTTTTTGCGAACAATGAAGTGATTGAGGTCACTGGCTCAGGTTACGTTCCAAGGGGGCAATTCCTTTCTGACGGCAAGCCTGCAAACATAAGGCAGCTTTCCCAGCTTTTGAAAATCGCGACTTTGTGCAGCAACGCAAAGCTTTCCAGGAAGGGCAAGTCCTATGAAGTCATCGGAGACCCGACAGAGGGCTCGCTGCTTGTTCTGGCTGAAAAGGCTGGCTTCAGTGCTGGAAAAAACACCCAGGTTGCAGAGCTGCCTTTTGACTCTGAAAGGAAGCTGATGACAGTCATATCAAAATCCTCAAGGACAGAGGCTTATGTGAAAGGCGCCCCTGACATCATCCTGAAGCTATGCAAAAGCGTTCTGGTGAATGGGAAAGTCAAGCCGCTAACTCCAAAGGAAAGGCAGCGGATTTCAAAGGCAAATGATGCCTTTGCAAGCAGCGCTTTGAGGGTTCTTGGGTTTGCATACAAGCAAGTTCCTCAAATGAAAAAATATGAGAAAGGCACTGTCGAGAAAGGGCTCATATTTGTCGGGCTGGTTGGAATGATTGACCCTCCAAGGGAGGAAGTGAAAGAAGCAGTGATTAAATGCCAGGAAGCAGGGATAAAAATCATGGTCATTACTGGAGACCATCCCCTGACGACAAGGGCAATTGCAAGGCAGCTGAACTTGATGGGTGAGACAGATGTCATTCTCACAGGGGATGAGATTGAGAAGATGAATGATTCCGAGCTGTATGAAAGGATTGAGGAAGTCAGGATAATTGCAAGGGCAATGCCCTCCCACAAGTCAAGGATTGTGGACATGCTGAAAAGGAAGAAGCATGTTGTGGCAATGACAGGAGACGGGGTCAATGACGCGCCTGCATTGAAGAAGGCTGATGTCGGCATTGCAATGGGAATAACAGGAAGCGATGTCGCAAAGGAAGCTGCTGAATCAACCCTTGTTGATGACAACTTTGCAAGCATTGTGAATGCTGTCAGCGAGGGAAGGAATATTTTTGACAAGATAATAAAGTCCGCAAGGTATCTTCTGTCGTGCAACCTTGGCGAAATATTTGCCGTTTTCTTTGCAGTCCTGCTGAGGCTGCCAATGCCCCTTCTCCCGCTTCAGATATTGATGATGAACATTCTCACTGATGGCTTGCCTGCGCTTGGCCTGAGCGCTGAATCCTCAGAGGATGATGTGATGAAACGCGCTCCAAGAGACCCCAAGAAAGGCATCTTCACAAAAGGCATGCTGATGCTGACTGTAGGTTTCGGAATAATAATGGGAATCGGGACATTGCACATTTTCAGGCATTATTACCTTGAAACCAATAACCTTGCATATGCCCAGACAGTTGCATTCACCACGCTTGTGATGTTCGAGATGTTCGCAGTCATCGGAAACCGCTCGCTGCATCCTTTCAGGAAGCTGAACATATTCAGCAACAAGTGGCTTTTGCTGGGGATAATCAGCTCGGTGCTGTTGCAAGTTGCGGTTATTTATTTTTCACCATTGCAAACAGTCTTTGGAACAGTGCCCATTACTCTCGAGGACTGGATGAAAATCCTCATGGTCTCGAGCGCAGGCTTCTTTGTGATGGAGATTGGGAAGTTTATTATTCCGGAAAAGAGCCATCATCCTTCCCCTGCCTAAGTTTTTTATACTTCTTGTTGTTACCGCATTTTCATGGAACAGCAGCTCACTGGCAGCTTCTTCCCGGAAATCATATCTGCAATAAAGGCAGGAATGAGCGGCGAAGAGCTTTCGAGGCTTAAAATAAAGCTGTGCAGCAAGCACGGTGTCAAAAAGATACCTACTGACATAGAAATCCTTCTCCATGCTTCAGAGGAAGAGCTCAAGGAGATTAAGCTGGTGACAAAGCCCACAAGGACCATAAGCGGAGTTGCTCCTGTCGCATTGATGACTGCGCCGATGAGCTGCCCGCATGGGAAATGCACTTTCTGCCCTGGAGGGCCGAATTCTGTTTTCGGCGATGTGCCGCAAAGCTACACCGGAAAAGAGCCTTCGACAATGAGGGGAATAAGGGCTTCCTTTGACCCTTACCTCATGGTGTTCAGCAGGCTGGAGCAATACACTGTTACAAACCACAACTTTGACAAGGTTGAAGTCATAGTCCAGGGCGGGACATTCCCCTCGGCACACGAGTCTTACCAGGAAAATTTCATGATGCATTCGTTCAAGGCGATGAATGACTTCTCAGAAATGTTTTTCCCTAATGGAAGCCTTGACTTTGTGAAATTCAAGGATTTCTTTGAGCTTCCAGGCGACATAAGGAACAATGAAAGGGCAGAAAGGCTAAGAAAAAAGATTTTGCAGCTGAAAGACAAGGGCGCAACAACACTCGAGCGTGAGCAGCAGCGGAATGAAACAGCAAAATCCAGGTGTGTTGCCCTCTGCATTGAGACAAAGCCTGACTTCAGCAAGGAGGAGCACATTGATGAAATGCTGAAGCTTGGCACTACAAGGGTTGAGCTTGGAGTCCAGACTCTTCATGATGAGATACTCACTAAGGTAAACAGGGGGCATCTGATGGCAGACACTTATGAGGCTGTGCAGCTCCTCAAGGATTCTTTCCTTAAAGTCGGATTCCACCTGATGCCAGGGCTTCCCGGCTCAAGCAGGGAAATGGACATTGATGTTTTCAAACAGACTTTTGAAAACCCAGACCTTAAGCCAGATAACCTTAAGATTTACCCGTGCCTTGTAATGCCTGGCACAGAGCTTTACGACGACTGGAAGAAAGGGCTGTTCACGCCGATAACAACAGCGCAGGCTGCAGACATAATTGTTGAGGGCAAGAGGTTCATTCCAGAGTATTGCCGCGTCATGCGAGTTCAGAGGGACATTCCAACTTATGTCACTTCAGCAGGGGTTGACCGCACCAATTTAAGGCAGTATGTTGAGCAGCTGAAATCAGAGAAAAACGTCATATGCAGATGCATCAGGTGCAGGGAGCCGATGAAAAAGGAAGTTGACATTGGAAACGTGAAAATAAAAAGAACGAGCTATGATTCAAGCGGCGGAACAGAAATTTTCATTTCAGCAGAGGACCTGAAGAATGACCTTCTGCTCGGCTTTTGCAGGCTCAGGATTCCATTCAGGCCGTTCAGGAAGGAAATAACTTTGGATTCAGCCGGAGTCAGGGAATTGCACGTGTTCGGTCCAGCCGCAGGGCTTAAGATGCCTGGCACTGTCCAGCACAGGGGCTTTGGAAAAGCGCTTTTAGCCGAGGCTGAATCAATTGCAAAAAATGAATTCAAAAAAAAGAAGCTGATTGTCATCTCAGGGATTGGAGCAAGGGAATATTACCTTAAGCTTGGCTATGAGAGGAATGGGGCTTATATGTCCAAGCTATTGCAGTAGCTTATCAGGGCTCCTGTTCCTGACTATGGCATCAGGCAGCCTGTTGAGCCAATACATCAGCCTGCCGCCGCCATAAATCGGGATTGACCTTCCTAGCTTTGTTGGATAGTCATACAGAATGAATTCTGCCAGCTCCCTTGTCTTTGCAACTCCTGTAATGGCTGCCTCAATCGGGTATGCGGCGTTTCCAAAGGTTGGAATTGGAGATACAATCAGGGCAATCAGCTGCTCTGTCTTGAGGAACTCAACTCCTCCATTCCATGCGCCTTTCAATCCATGCTCACTGATTTCATTTCCAGCATAGCTCACTTTTTGTGCAAGCCCATCCATATGGAGATTAGAAAAAAGGGGCGATATAAAAATATTTAGAATTATTCCTTCTTCTGCTTGAAGCTCCTTATCAGGTCTATGAAGTATTTGCCTTCGTCTATCTTGTAGATTAATGGCTCGTTCTTGAACAATTGCACAATGTCAAGCTCGTATTTGCCTGGCTTTTCAACTCTTATTGTCTCCAAGTCAAGGACAACCGGCTCGTCAAGCTGCTCCTCATCGCCCACTATTTCACGCACATCTTCTTCTATCTGCTCTTTTTCTGTCTGGGAAAGGTTCAATGCCATGGATTTCATCTTCTCAAGCTTCTCCTTCTTGATGTAGAAGAACAGCTTTCCGCCGCAGGCGCAGCCCTTGATTATTGCGTCTGCATTCTCCTCATAGAAAGTGTTGCACCTTACGCATTGGTGTGGCATTCTTACCTTTTCCTTTTCCTTCCGTTTAGCCTCTTTGCTTCCACTGTCAATAACTGTATCTTGTCAGGGTCTTTCTTTATTTCCTTTATGACAGTTGCAGGCCCTATTATTGTTATGCCGTGCCTTCCCCCGGAAAGCAGGTTTAGCAGGCTTCTCTGCACTTTCTTTACAAGCCCCTGCTCTTTCTTGTCTGAAGTGACAACAGACAGCTCGATTCCCTTGAACTTGCCGTTGATTGCTGCCATTGTTGTCTTTATCAGGTCTGCTTCCTCTTCCTTTGTGAGCCTTCCTTCAAGAAGTATTATTTTCTCGTCCTTCACCGCATCAACAAGCTTCTTTATCCTCCTTTCAGGGCTGAGATGCGATATTTCATTGAACGGTATGAACTGGAGCGTAAGCATTTTTACCTTGCAATTTTGAAAAGCGACTCGTAAAACTTGTCCATGTTTGTTCCAAACTTGGCTGAAATGCCCACAACTCCGTATTGCGGGAATGCAGACTGTACTTTTTTTAAGCTTGACCTCTTCAGGTCTGTCTTGTTTGCAACTATCAGCACAGGTATCTTCCTTGCCTCAAGGTTGCCGATTATGGTTATGTTGACCTGGCTGTAAGGGTCCTTTGTCGAGTCTAAAGTCACGATGACTGCATCCATGTCATCCAGCCATTTTATCGCCTCTATCACTCCCCTTGTCGCTTCCTTTGCCCTTTTCTTTGACTCCCTTGTGCTCAATCCTGCCCTGACAAAGTCCTCATAGTCTATCTTCGTGGCAATTCCGGGCGTGTCCACAAGGTTGAACAGCAGCTCTTTTCTTCCATGCTTTATCTTTATCTGCTCCTTGATGTTTATTTCCCTTGTCTCGTGCGGGATATGGGATACAGTTCCCATTTTCTCGCCAAGCCAGTCCTCGCATATTTTGTTTGCGATGGTCGTTTTTCCGCCATTCGGCGGCCCATAGAGGCCCAGTTTAATGTTGCCTTTTTTCCTGAACATCCGGCTGAAAAGTTTCTGGACAAAATTGTGCAATATAGTTATCATTTTCCCTCTTTCTGCCAGCAAAAACTCCTTCCCTCAATATAAAAATATTGTGGTAAAGTTTAAATACGCCGTTTCCCAGTTTTGCCTCATGATAGAAGAGGTGAAGAGGGATATTCTTTCTGTTCTCCGCGATGCAGAAGCCGCTGCAATAAAGAGGGATTCCCTGCACCTGAAGGAGATTAGCAGCCACACTGTCCACAATTCCTCAATATTCCAGGATGAGGACTCTATATCGATTGCAGTCGTGATTTACTCCCTTTCAAAGATTTGCGAGAGAAATGACTCGAGCCTTGATGCCGCCTCAAGGATGCTGAAGCACGCAAGGGTTCACCTTCAGAAGGATGAGATTCACAGGTATAAGCATGTCATAAGGAAGCTGGCACAGTTCATATCAAGGCTGGACAGCAAGTTCAGCATCTATGTGCAGGATGTGTTTGACCAGGCTGAGATAAAGAAGGGCTCGCGGCTCTATTACCATGGCATCTCGCTTGGCCAGTCCGCCAGCTTATTGGGCGTTTCCCAGTGGGAGCTGATGAGCTATGTCGGAAAAACGCAGATGATTGACAACTCAGAGCGCATCGGCAATGTAAGGCAGAGGATTGGCTTCGCAAGGAAGCTTTTTTCAAAATGAAATCTATTGTTTTCGACGCAGGCCCTGTAATCAGCTTGTCAATGAACAGCCTTCTGTGGCTGCTTGCTCCCTTGAGGAAAAAATTCAATGGCGACTTCTACATTTCAGAGGATGTGAGGAAGGAGCTGGTTGAGAGGCCGATGGAGATAAAGAGGTTTGAGTTTGAGGCGCTGCAGATTCAGGGCGAGATTGACACGAATGTGCTTAGGGTTGTTTCAGGAGAGAAAATAGACGCGGTTTCCAGGGAGCTTGGAAGGTTTGCCAACAGCTCTTTCATTGCAAAGGGAACTCAGCTGAAGATAGTGCATCCCGGCGAAATTTCAACTCTTGCCTCTGTTATTGCCCTCGAGTCAGAATCAGCCGTGATAGATGAGCGCACAACAAGGCTTCTTGTCGAGAGCCCTGAGCGCATTGCAAAGCACATGCAGGACAAGCTGCACACAAAAGTCACTATCAATTATCCAGCCCTGAAGGAGCTTCAGAAAAGGATTGGCAGGATAAAAGTCATAAGGTCAGTGGAATTGGTTGCTGTAGCATACGAAATGGGGCTTCTTGATGTTTACATAAACAAGATCAATAATCCTTCAAAAGAAGTGAGAAAGCAGCTTCTTGGCGCTGTGCTTTGGGGAGTTAAGCTTGACGGCTGCGCAGTCAGCGAGAAGGAGATAAGGCAGATAGTGAAGATGCTGGGCTAGCCTTTCCTTATTTTCGCGACAAAAAACCCTTCTGTGTCATTGTCCTGCGGCCATATCCTGAGGCATTTTGAGATTTCCTCATCGTATTTCTTGCCCTCGAATTCCAGTATCAGCTTCGCCCTGTTTATTTTCATCCTGATGCCCATTATTTCTGCGCCCTCCTCTTTCTTCAGCAAATGGTCAATGACTGCCTCATTCTCCTCTGGCTCCATTGAGCACGTTGAGTAAGCCATTGTTCCCCCTTCTTTCAGCAGCGAATATGCCTTGCCAATGAGCCCTTTCTGCATTGCAGCAAGCCTTGTCACGGCAGTGTAATTGTAATGTATGAGCGACTTGAAATTCCTCCTTATCGTTCCTGTGGCTGAGCAAGGGGCATCAACCAAAATCCTGTCAAACTTCAGTTTTTCAAGCGCCCTTCCCTCTGAGTGGGTTATTATCGTGTTTGACACGCCTGACCTGTTCAAATTCAGTCCCAATGCCTTTATCCTGTCCCCATCAACATCATTTGCTATTATTATGCCCTTGTTCTCCATCATCGCAGCCATCTGTGTTGTCTTGCTTCCAGGCGCTGCGCACATGTCAAGCACTAGCTCTCCGGGTTTCGGTTCAAGTGCTTCAGGCGGTATCATTGATGCTGCGTCCTGCACATAGAAATACCCGAGTATGTGCTCCGGAAGGTTGCCTATGTCAAGCCTCTCTCCCTTTATCCAGAAGCCTTCCTTGCACCACGGAACCTGGGTCAGCTTCCAGCTTCCCTCAAGCCTTTTCTTCAGCTCAGGGATTCTTATCTTGAGCGTATTCACCCTGATGCTCCGCCTGATGAATGACATCGAGTATTTCATGAACTCTGCATATTCATCCCCGAGCAGAGCCTTGTACCTGTTTGAGAATTCTTCCTTTACCGGGATTTTTTCAGTCTCTGGTATGTGCCTTAGAACCTGCATGTCATATCGGGTGTGTGCCAAGCAGCAGCGAGCTAAGCCCTGCTGAAACCACGCCTGCAAGTATCATGATCAGCCCTGTCCTTATAATGTTTTCCCTGGTAAGCCTTCCAAGAAAGACTCCGAGAAGGAAAAGCGAGATGAAAGCAAGCGATATTGAGGCAACATACAGGCTTTGAATTGGAAGCGCCCCTCTTAGAAAGAGGAATGGGGAAAGGACAATCAATGATGCAAGGAACGGCGCCAAGCCGTCAATGAACGCGATGACAAAAACAGCTGCATTGGCTGCTCGTCCTATCTTTGTGCCTTTTAATTTTGACAAGGTTGCCCTTTCAAGCTCCCTTAGCTCCAGCTGCCTTTCAGCCCTTTCAGTCAGGTAAGCTCCCCAAATTCCGGAAACTCCCATGGCTATGCCTGCGCCTATTCCTGTGCTTATCACAACCGTTGGAGTTGCTGAGACAGCCATGCTTCCCATCAGGATTCCCAGTATTGCAAGAACCCCGTCAAAAGCATTCATCACAAAATAGCGCCTTGCAATCTTCTCTATCTTGGCAATCCTGTTGTAATCTTTTAGAACCTTAAGTAACTCTGATAATGAAATTATCCTCATCTTCACTCTTTCCTTTTTCCTGTCAAAACCCTGTCTATGCTCTTGACTGTCGCGCCATAGTCATTGATTATCTTGAGAAGGCTCTCATAGCTGAAATTGTTGCCTTCAATCGTTATCTTCGCAGTCTCAACTCTCCTGTCAACCGAGACAATAGTTATGTCAACTGCTGAAACGCCCTTCACCTGCCCAAGCTTTTTCGACAATTCAAGTATTGATGGCTCATGCGGCTTCAAAACATCCAGGACCATTGCCCTCACTGTTCCCATTCCTATTTCAAAGTAGGGGGATATTTAAATACTTATTGATTATTTTGCACTCACTATCTCAACAACATCCCCGCTCTTCAGGGCATGCTCTTTCCCGACTGTCAGTTTCTTCTTCACGTCTATTGCCCTGATGAAGCTGTTGCCTATGTCTGAATGTATCTTGAAGGCAAAGTCAAGCGCTGTCGACCTTGGCGGCATCAGATAGCAGTCTGGAAGGACTCGGCCATACTGGTCCTTTAAGTTGTTCAATCCGCCTGGGAAGACAGGGATGCACTGCAGGATTTCGAGCACTGCTGAATTGACGCATTTCTGGACTCCTGTTGCGCCATATCGCTGGAGTATGTTTTCTTTTATGAAATCCAGGGCGTTTTTCTGCTGTGAAGTGAGCTTTGACTCATCCTTTATTGCAAAGTCGCCATCTCCGGGAATGTAATGAATAAGCTCTTTCTTTGCAGCCTCTTTCAGGGCAAGTTCAGCTTCTGCGCTGCACGGAATTATTTGGTATTCCGGGAACATCTTTGCAAGCCTCTCGTAATTGGCTTGTCCAGTCCCGATATCCATCTTGTTCGCTGCTATTATCATGGGCTTTGTCCTTCTCCTCAGCTCGGTTGCAAACTCAACTAGCTGCTGCTCTGTCCATTTTGCAGCGTTTCCGTCATCAAGCTTGAGTTTTTTGACTATATCCTCAACCATTGGCTCTGTTGCGTTTAGTCCCGAGAACTGCCTGGCAACCGCCCGAGCTGCCTTTGCTTTCTCTGCTGCAGCAGGCGGAAGGTTTGCAACAGCCTTGGTGAATTTTTCCCACGACTTTTTCAGTATGCCTAAGTACCACAGGTCAAGCTCTGTCTCAAGGAATTTTATGTCGTTTGCAGGGTCATGGCTTCCTGCTGGGACTGATTCTCCTGTTGCGTTGGTTGAGCCTGAGATGTCTATTATATGGATTAAAACATGAGCTTGCCTCAAGTCATCCAGGAACTGGTTTCCCAGTCCTTTTCCTTCATGCGCCCCTGGCACAAGGCCTGCAACGTCAAGCACTTCTACCGGAACAAACCTGTTGCCTTCAATGCAGTACCCTTCCCTTGGGTTGCATTTCGCCTTGAACTCGGTCTCTGCGCATCTAATCCTTACATGCCCTGCCCCCCTGTTTGGCTTTATCGTTGTGAACGGGTATGATGCTATGGCTACTTCAGCCAGTGTCAATGCCTTGAAGAAAGTGCTCTTCCCGCAGCTTGGCTTGCCCACTATTCCAACTAGCATTCCCTCTGGTGTATTAGAAAGCTTTATAAATTTATTACAGCAAAATCAGGGTGATGGGCAACAAGATAGTTCTTCCAGACCTTGAGATCATATTCAGGGATGTATACGTGATGCAGTACCTTTACAGGGTCATGCACTACTGGCTCATTGAGAACGGATGGAAGGACTCGAAAGGCGACCTTGACCATCAAAGCATGGAAATCCTCTATTTTGAAAGGAGGGGAACTACATTCTCGCCGCAGCACCGTGAATTGAGGATTTGGTGGAGGCTGAACAAGCAGCCCCTATTTGCGAGCAGCAGCTATTACAGGTACAGGATGGATGTTGACTTTAACGTGATTCAGATGACAGATGTTGAGATAATGAAGGAAGGCCAGAAGCTCAAGGCACAGCACGGCGAGTTGAGGCTGATGATAAAGCCTTCGCTTGAGCTTGAGACCAGCACAGGCTCCCCATATGAAGGCAAGGGCTGGGGCGCGCATCCCATACTCAGGTATGTCGAAAGCTATTTCAAGGCCAGAATCCTGAAAAGGGCCTTGGAAGACCACAAGAAGGAGCTATACCGCGAGGCTTACAGGTTCCAGGGCATGATAAAGAAATACCTTGAATTGAAGACCTTCCTGCCAGACATGGAAGTCTTCCACGAGAAGTTCGAGTACATATGATTAATTAGTGGTTGCTGAAGTTTTTCTTTTTTTTATCTTTAGAATTATTTCCCAGCCAGCACTTTCCTTTTCACATACCTGAAGAAATTTATGCCTTCATGGGAAAGGAACATCAGCCCAAACAGCATGAGAAGCAGGTCCTTGAATCTTATCAGCAGAGACAACGCTATGCCCATTCCGCCTCCGATTCCAAGCAGCTCAAAGAGGGAGAACTGGCTTGCCTCAAGCACTCCAAGTCCCGCTGGGACTGGTATCAATGTTGATAGGCCGGTTGCAAGTATCATCAGCAGTATTTCAGTCATTGACGCGTCGTAGCCGATTATCATGGTTGCCAGCTTGAACTCTGTAAATATCACTGCCCACTGGAAAATTGATACTATTATTATCTTGCCAAGGCACTCCTTCTTGTTGTCAAAGAAATGCTGGGTTGCCTTGTCTATGTCAACAAGCTTCAGCTTCACCTTCCTGAAAACCTTTTTTTTGGGAATCAAGTGCATGAGCGTTGTCAATATTCCCTGCTTTGATGACACGTAGTAGAAAACAAAAAGCAAAGCCGCTATCAGCAGCATCCCTATCATCAGTATTTCCCTTGTTGCAGATGGTATGGTGAATGTGGCCAGCAGCAGCACAATGATGAATACAATCAGGATTGCGTCTATTACTGTCTCAACTGTTTTGTCTATGAAAACAGATGAAAATGCGTGCGTTGAATTGACCTTGTGCTTCTTCAGCATGTATGCCCTTATCGGCTCCCCTCCAAGCCTTGCAAACGGCGTCAGGTATCCAATCGAAAATGATGCCAGCCTGTATGTCATCAGCCTTGGCAGCCTCACCTTGTGGCCCTGCGCCTCAAGTATCAGCCTCCATTTGTACGATGAGAGCACATAAACCATGAAGGCTGCTGCCAGGTATGCCCCCAGATATAATAATGAGAATTGCCTGAAAGTGCTTGCTATGTTCTGCAGGCCTGCAAATCCCAGGATGCCAATAAAAAGGGATATCCCAATTGCCAGCGGGAAAAGGACTACAAGAACTTTTCTCAATCAAATCACCAAATAAAGCGCTGCCCAGAGCATTCCTGCATCTGAATGATAGAAGGGAGTGCTGAATGGCTTCCCATTTGCAGAGTAAACTTCCATGTAAGCCATATTCCGCCCTATCAGGTTTTTATATGTTTCCATGTGCTTTTCAGCAGCTTTCCTGTCAACCCTGGACAGCAGCTTGATGTATAATGGCCCCATCTGCGCCCATATCGCGTCTTTCTGCCATCCTTTCACAAGCAGCTCATAGGAAATCATCCTCTGATTCGCTGTCTTATTAGTATATTTGAGAGGAAACGGCTTGTCCAGCCCTGCGTCCATTATTGCCGAGAATGACTTTTTCATCATTTCTTTTGATTTAATCGCGCCAGTCCAGTATGGGAAAATGTTTGCGTCGCCGGCAACATGCTTCGAGTTAAAGTCATCCAGAAAGTAACTGCCATTCCAGAAAAAGTCTTTCAGCAGCTTTGGATAGTTGTAGCCGGAAAACGGGTTCTTCAGCTTGAGTTCCTTGAGGCACTTGCTCAGCATTGCAACCATTGAATTGTCATAGCAGGAGCTGCTTCTAATGGCATAGTCTTTCATTGACGAGAAAGATGCATTCCTCTTGACCAGGCCTGTATCCTTGTCTATTCCAAGATGGAAAAGCCTTCCGATTTCCCTCTCTATCAGCTGCCTGTGCCTGGAAACAAGCCCTGATGCTTTGGCAACCTTCAGGCTGTGGATGAGAAAAGGCAGCGTGTCTATTGCATAGCCTGGAAAGTCAAACGGCTGGCCTTTTGGAGTCAATGCCACAGCCATTCTTCCATGCTTCTCATACTTTCCCAATGCATAGGCAAGAGTCTTCTTTATTTCATCTGCATATCCCAGTTTCAGGAGGGCATCAGCGCACAATCCAAAATCCCTTGCATAGAATTGCGAGAAATGGCCAGAGCTGGTCTGGAAGAATTTGCCGTTCCAGCAGTCTGTCACAGTCTGGCGGCATATCTGCTCAGCATTTCCCCTGTACTTCTTATGCCCCCTTATTTTCCTGTCAAGGGAATGCCTGAAAATCCTCATTCCCTCTGACAAGTGTATTCGCACGCTCATTTTGATTTGATATGTGCCTGCGGGGACTTTCGAGCACTCTGTGCAATTCGAACCCCGAACCTACAGCTTAGGAGGCTGTCGCCCTATCCGGATTAGGCTACAGGCACGTGAATTGATAGATTTTCATTCTGCCTTATAAAATTATCCTCGGCGATCACATTATTGACTTCAAAAAAGGAGCCAGCCTTGAGAATAAAGCTATGTTGAACAGCAAGTTTGTCCCTACATAGACTGCCCCATAAGCCAATGTTCCTCCCATTGCCATTTGCATTGGCGCGGTAATTATGTGATAAACAACTGTCAGCCCAATCCCCAGCGTAACTATGTCAATGTTGCTGAACATTGCTGCCAGCACTGCAACAACAGCTATTCCGATGATGCTGCTGAATGAGGTGTGGTCAAGCCTCTCGGATATGATTTTGCTTGCGATTGTGGATATTATCCCAACAGCAAGCCCAGCAATCAACCCATAGCTCACCGAAACCAGGATTGTTGCCAGCTTTATCAGCTCGAAGTTCACTGGGCTTTTGAAGAAGTTCTGGTAAAAGGTTGAGATGGAGGCTGCTGCTGTCAGTGCAACAACTGCAGCCAGAAACCTTAAGTCCTTCCGGAATAGCATTGCCAAAAGGGCAAGAACCCCTGCTATCAATGCATACATGTATTGCTTTCTGGTTATCTTCATCAAGGCAGGGTTCAGATACGCTTAAATAAAGTTTTTGATTCCTCTCCTTCATGGCCATAGTCAAGTCAATTCCAGATGATTTCCAGGTTGATGAAGTTTTTTCCCAGCCTGAACTTTCAGCTAACGGAAAGTATTCATATGCTGTGATGAGGAAGAAAGGGTTCAATTCCATCTCGGCAGCAAGGCTTCTTGCGGGAATCTTCAACCTTATCCCTAAGGACATTGGCTTTGCCGGGCTGAAGGACAAGAATGCTGTCACATCCCAGCTAATGTCGCTTAAGGGGATTTCAGAGGAGAGGATAAGGAATTTTAGCCATCCTGTGATTTCTCTCGATTATATCGGGAGGGGAAGCGAGCCTGTTACGGTTGGGATGCTCCTTGGCAACAGGTTCAGGATTGTGCTGAGGGATTGCTCAGGCAGTGAGAAAAAAACAATCAGTGAAAATCTTGGTCTCCTTGGGCAGGGCGTGTTGATTCCCAATTATTTCGGCAGCCAGAGGTTCAGCAAGTCAAACCATCATGTTGGAAGGGCAATCGTGCTGGGCAATTTCAGGGAGGCGGCAATGATTTTGGATGGTGCCGAGTCCCCTAACCCTGTATCAAGGTTGCGGCTCCTTCCCAGCAGGCTTCTAAGGCTGCTTGTCCACAGCTACCAGTCCTACATATTCAACAGCTGCCTTTCAGAATACCTGTATGCAAAATCATCAGTTTCAAAAACAGCCTTGAATTCCGGGGGCAAGATGGTCTTCCCCTTGGAGCCCATGGAATCCGAGTCATTGCCAGTCCTTGGCTTCTCGACAGAGCTGGAAAAATCCAGCCCCGGATTCTCATCAATAATGTCCTCGTTCATGAAAAGAGAGGGCATAACCGGAAGAAGCTTTGTGATAAGGAGCATCCCGTACATAAGCAGCGAGGGCTCTGAAAGGGAGTCGATGATGAGCATCAAGAATGCTTCTGTTGAGGAAGAGAATGGGAACTGCATAATTTCGTTTGAGCTTGGAAAGGGCTCTTACGCAACTGTTGCGCTTGCTTTCCTTCTATCCGAAGTAAGGAAGGCTGACTGAAGGCTCTGCCTCTTTTTTCCATGAGGCTTCCAGCCTGGAAAGGATATCCACAAGCATTGGCTTGACTTTCTTCCATTCAGCAAGCGAGCCAGAAATGAATTTCCTGTCATCCTCGTCACTGTTCATTATCTGGAGAGCATCGCATTTTCTCTTAAGGCTCATCAGCGCCCTGTAAAGGTTAAAAATCTCCTTTTTGTCTTCCTCTGTGAATATCCTGCTCTCGTAAAGGCTTGAAAGGTTTACGTCTGGCTGGAGCGTGTGGTCCAATAAGTCAGCCGATGCTGCCAGCTTGTCAGAGATTTTTTCCCTCACAGACCTAAGCACATTTCCATTTGGCTCGATTGAGGAAAGGTCAAACTCTCGGTCAAGCTCGCCGTATTCTGGAAGCTTCATCTTTTCCCTGAGCTCGGCATAGTCTTTTTCTATCGTCGCCATGGTTCTTCCGGATTCTGCCTGTGTTTAAATAGTTTTGCTCAAAGCGAATTCAGCAGCATGATCCCATCCAAGAGGAATGGAGCCACTGTGAAGAAAATCACTGTGTTGAATCCTATGTTTGTCAGCGCGTATGTGGCTGCAAATCCTGGATTGTCGCCTGAATGGATGCTGATGGGCAGGGTGACTAAGTGATATAGCGATGAAAGCATAATCCCCAAAATCCTGATGTCCTTCCCTGAGTAGATAGAGGCTGCTGCCGCAACAAGGGTGATGCCCGCAAGCGATATCAGGAGCCGATGGTCAAGCCTTCCGCTCCACAGCCTGCTGAGGAAAGTCGATGATACCCCTGTTATGATTCCAGTAACAGGGCCGAAGGCAATTGATGTAAGCACGGTTGCCAGTTTTATCAGTTCAAAATTCACAGGCCCATGGAAATAGTTGTAGTAGAATGTTGACATTCCTGCAATCGCAATCAGCGCGCCTACAATCAGCATTAGCTTGAATTTCTGGCCGAGCAGGAGGTAAAGTGTCAAAAGAAGCAATACCCAGAACACTGCCTTTGCATAGCTTTTTCCCTGTTCTTTTTTTTTCATTTTACATGTATTTCCTTTCCCAGTCTCTTAACTCATTGTTGCTGACTGCTGGCTTTTCACTTTTCCTTTTCTCAAACAGCGGCTTTTTCTCCCTCAGTGCAAAGCCTGCAATGATGCCCACAGCCAGCCCTGAAAGGTGGGCTGCGTTGGCGACATCGCTCGGAATGACAAGGCCAAGCAGGTCTCCTATTGCCCAGGCTCCTGCTGCGATAAACATCGGCATGGGCAGGTAGTAAGCCCACACTGTCATCAGCGGCCTCAACACTGCCACTGCGCCTATTATTCCGAATATTGCCCCGGACGCCCCTATTGCAGAGTCGTAGAAGAGCGCAGAGGCGATGCTTGAAACCAGTCCTGCAGAAAAAAACACTGCCAGAAGCCTGGCTGTGCCAATCATTTTCTCAATGATCAGGCCGAACAGGGCCAGCCCTACAATGTTATACAGCAAGTGGACCACGCCTGAGTGAAGGAATATTGTAGTCAGCAGTGTCCATGGCTTTTCCTTTGCTTCAGAGCTTACAAGCCTGAAGCTGTACATCTCTTCAGGGAGCATCTGCTGCATGATGAACACAACTATCAGCGCAGACACAATGTAAAGCGTTATTCCTTTCATATCCAATCATATCAGGCGGAAATATAAAAGCTTTTATAATTGCAGTTCCTCCGATTCCTCATGAATATCATTGTTGCAATCGGGAGGCTTATTTTCAGGAGAGGGACTGGATTGTTCAAGCTCCTCTTTGCGATTGACGACCTAATCAGGCTTTTTGCCATTACCCTGATAATGTTCCTTTCCCTCACTATCCTTGAGGTTTCAGGCCTTTTTTTCACTGCGGCAATGATTCTTGCGATTGTCATTGATGTTCACGACGTCTTTGATGACATCAAGGAAGGCAAGCCCCTTGACCTGGGCTTCAACTAGGAAAATGTTCAGGAAATTTTCTCTCTACGAAATCAGGATTCTGAAATCTGCCTTCCTCAATGCAAGGCCTTTCAGGCATGTCCTGGTCACAAATTTCCTTGCATCTCCTGATTCAGCGCTGAAAGCGCTGGCAAGGCAAAAGTTCTTCAGGAAAGACTCTGACCTTTTCAGCTTCAGCCAGACCCAGAATTTGCTGCACAGCACTCCAAAAGAGCTAAGGCAGCTCGTTGCAATGTTCAGCAGCCCTGAATTCTCTGGATTTGTTTCGGCAATTACCGGAAAAAAATTAAGGTCTGGCTCATTGGACTTGTCAGGCGCGGTTTACAATGATTCAGATTACCTGCTATGCCACGATGATGACCTTGAAGGAAGGAAAATTGCATTCATACTTTACCTTTCCCCTTCCTTCAAGCCCGGAGATGGGGGAGAGCTTGTCTTTTACTCTTCAAGGAAAAACCATCCCCATCAGAAAGCAGCCTCATATCCTCCTGTAAAGAACTCGCTCATGGTTTTCGAGGTTTCAAAAAAATCATGGCACGAGATAGAGGAAGTCAAGGCAAAAAAGAAGAGGTATACTATTGGGGGCTGGCTCCATTGATTAATCCATTTGTTAACCCTGTTTACCTGAAGCCAAAGATACTGAAAAAGGTCAGCGAGGCTTACCTTTCAAGCATTCCTGTCGGAGTCCAGCTGAAGGATTTTTTCCTTCCCCAAGAGTACAGGGAAATGCTTTCTCTATGCAATAATCCACGCTTCAAAAAATCAGAGGTCAGGGATTTGTACTCCTTCTTCGAGGACCCAAAATCAAACGCTTCGCCTTTCTTCAAGTCAGCTGAATTCATCAGGTTTGCTTCCAAAGTATCTGGAATCAAGCTGTCGAAAAGCGTTTGCAGCCTCAAGGTTTTCACTCCAGGATGCTATACCCTTGCAAGCTTCCGGCCTAAAGGAAAGGTGGAGTTTTTGCTTGACTTAACTCCTTCATGGAGGCATGAATGGGGAGGGAGCAGCAATTACATCGCTTCCGATGGTGACAGGCTTGTCCTTCCTCCTGTTCCTAATAGCCTTATCCTTGCAAGCATGGAAAACATAGAAGGCTACATCAAGTATGTCAACCACAGGGCAAAAGGGAATGGCAGGATAATGGTGCAGGGC
>CAYJXD010000001.1:49528-54575 GCA_964374085.1 uncultured Methanosarcinales archaeon
TCTCTTGAAAGGCTTATCGAACGCACAGCTGCGTAAATAAAGGTTGAAAAATGCCACAAGATGGAGTTTATGCGGAAGAATTGAAGGATGCATACATTATGATGAGCAGTTTCAATCAGCTGGGGCTTTCTGCGCAAATGTTTGTTCGCGGCCTTTATGACAGGGCATGGACAGAGGCTTGCCTGGAAGAAGAAGCACAGAGAGGGTATGCTGCATTGAGAAGATCTCCTGCTTATCTTGATGACCACTTAAGGAATCAAATTCATTTAGCAGTGGAGAAAAAACACCAAGACCACCCTTGGAATGAAAGCGCGAAAAGTTTTGACGGCTTGAGCATGGGAGAGTATGCTTCAGCCAGGGAAAAAGTTGTCAAAGCATTTGTTAGGCACACTGTTCCCTTGGCGGCCATGATGAGGAATGGAGCATCTCGATGGGCTCATTTCTCTGAAAACGTCAGGGCACCGCTTGAGGTTTTGGTTGCCTGAATCTAGAAAAGCCTCCGCCGAGATTTGAACTCGGGGTCTCCTGATGGCTTGCAGATGATACAAGTCAGGCGCATTAGCGACTATGCTACGGAGGCGTATTGAATTAGAAAAAAACCATGTTTAAATAGTTATTGGCTGAGCTTCTTCAATAACTCCACTATCCTGCTGCCCTCGGCTTTTCCCCTTAATTTTTCCATCGCCTTTCCGATAAGGGCGTTGAAGGGAAGGTGGGAATTCTCATTGATTATCATTCCAATCTCCTTCTCAAGCTCGCTGTCAGATAGTTTTTTGAACTTGTCAACTGCTGCCTTTATGCCCATTCCTTTTGCAGCCTCGAGGAATATCATCTCAAAGGAGTCCCTTGATATTTTATCCTGCTCAAGCTGCCCAAGCACATAGCCAAGGTCTTCTATCTTTTCTGCCATGTCAATTTCTGCTTCATATCTTTTCTTTATTTCCTTTGGCAGCACTATAATCGCCTCTGCAATCAGCCTTGGCTCAATCGCGTGATGCCTGCCTGCAAGCTCCTCGAAATCATCCGCAGCCTCTGACCGTGAAAGCTCTTTTGCAACTTCCCTGCTGATTCCCATTGACTCGAATTTCTTTGCCTTGTCCACAAGCAGCTCAGGCATCTCGATGCTTTCAGTTTCAGGGGTTATTGTTGCTGTGTCTGTCTCTGGATACATTCTCGCGGCTCCGGGCATTGGCCTCAAATACGCTGTCGTGCCGTCAGGGTTTGCCTTCCGCACTTCCTTGGGAACGCCAATAATCGCCTGCTTTGCCCTTTCAATTATCGCCATGAGCCCTTTCTCTGCCTTTTCCTTTTCGTCTGCAATCATTATCACCGCATCACTCTCCCTGCAATGCATCCTTTCCCTTATCGCATTGGCTTCTTCCTGCGTAATCCCGTGTTTTGGCAGCTCGTCTGTGTGAGTTGCCCCTTTCACCCCTGCTGACTGCCTTGCATGCTCGGAAAACTCCTTGCCCAGTCTCCTGTCTGGCTGTATTTCAGTCCTTATCAAGCCAGCAAACCCCTTCAGCTTCAAAGCAACTATTGAATGCCCTTTTTCCAATGCCTCTTTTATCATTGGCGAATCGCTTTCGGAAATTGTTTTGGTAATGTCCTCAATCTTCTCAGCCACTTCTGCATCCCTTTTTCTTAGCTCAATGGATATCCCAATCAATTTCTGCTGCCTGCTAATCTCTATCTCGGCTAGCTTTGAAAGCAGCCTCAGGTCCTGCGCTCCCTTAATCTCGACTCTTGCCCCGCCTTCTATGGATATGTTCAGGTCCTGCCTTATTGTTCCCAATCCTCTCTTCACTTTCCCTGTGCTCCTTAAAATCATTCCAATATGCTCTGCAACTTCCCTTGCCTGCTCTGGTGTTTTTATTTCAGGGGCTGTTGCTATCTCAACAAGGGGGATTCCCAGTCTTGAAAGGTTGTAAATCACAAAGCTGTCTGTCGCTTCAACTATTTTCGCAGACTCTTCCTCAATGCATATTGTCGGGATGGTTATTGTCCCTGTTTTCGTTGTTATTTTCCCCTCAACAGCAATCAGCGCTGTCCTCTGGAAGCCTGAAGTGTTGCTGCCGTCAACAACTGTCTTCCTCATTACCTGGATTTTGCCTATCACCTTTGCATCCATTGCTTTTGCCACTTGCAGGGCAACATTCAGAGCTTCCTTGTTCAGGCCATGGATTGGCTCCTCATCCAGCTCAACAAGGCATGTCGTGCCATTGTATGCCTGGTAGACAAAATGCCTGTCCCTGCCCATTTCGTATGCTGCTGCCACATCAATCTCTCCAGTCTCCCCTGCAGAGGCCCTGAGCTTCCTTGTAACAACAACATCTGCAAGGTCATCCTTTATCCTTGAAGGGCAGTTGCAGAACAGCTTGGCAGTGTTCAGCTGCTGGTGTATCTCCAGCCCTATTTTTATTCCCCTATCCATGCCTTAAACTCCAGAAACCGATTATTTAAAGTTTTAGCTCAGCGTTTTGGAAACATGTCTTCCCTGATTGCGTCAACTCGTTCATGCGCATGATTCAAGTATTTGTTTATTGTTCCTTCATCGATTTGCATCTGCCTAAGAATTCCCTGCTCTGTGGAAAACAGCCGCCTCAGTACTGTCTCTTTTTCCTCTGCAATGCTGTACTTTTTTGATTTTATTGCTGCCTTTATCTCTTCCAGGACTTCTGCCTGCTTGTTCAGGAGGTTCAGGATGGCGATTGCAAGCTCCGCATCACGGGGAGCAAGCTTTGCGTCAGGGCCTTTCAGGCTCTTTTCGATGTGGGCCTTCACTTCGGCAATTCTCCTGAAATCAGCTGTTTCCTTCCCTGTGATTGCAGTGTACATTCCTGAAATCACTCTTGCCACTGCCTTTTCTGTTTCGTCGCCGAGACCCTTTTCAATCTGGAGAAAGTTTAGCTTTTCAAGGAGGGGATAGAGCTGGTCCGTGTCCATCTGCATGAGCTGCGCCAGGAGTCTCTCCTCAAAAATCAATTTCCTTGATACATCATACTCTGCCTCAAGCACCTCTCTTATCGCGTCCTTGTCCATTCTAGTCCTTCCCCAGTATGTCTGCAGTGCATGCCCCTATTACTGCCGTGAGCGATACTGTTGCAACCTGCTTGTACGCTTCCTCAAACGACTGCCCGAATGTGGGGAAAAAGAAGTAAAGCGCAGCCGCCGAAATGATTATCGAAACAGAGTAAAGGACTATTGTCCTTACAGGCAGGAAGATGAGTATTGACTTGTCTGTCACTTTCCTGAACCCTGTTATGTAAAGGAAAACCATTCCCATAATGAAGGTGAGGGCATAAAGGAATGTTGCCTTTGCCATTGTTATGTTCTTGGCAATCTCAACGCCATAAATGACTGTGTAATGCAGGATTATCCCGACAAACGCCCCAAGGCTTCCCTTGAACACGTCTCTTATCGTTACCTTGGTAAGCGGATGCTCCCTCACTTCCTGCTCAACCTCTTTCTCTATTCTCTCCAGCTTCTTCAGCTCGTTCAGCTCCTCTGTTTCCTTCTTCCCTGTTTCCTCTTCCTTGAGCTCAATCTTCTCCTCTTCCTTAAAGAGCTTCTCCTGCCCTGCAATTAGCCTGTCAAGCTTCTTGCTGATCCCTCCTTTGCCCTTTTTCTTTCCTTTTTTTGCAGCCATTTTCAGTTCAGTTCAGTTCAGGAAGCTTTCCTCCTCTGTCCTTTCCGATATCTCGCCTATTAAATCTTTTGATATTAACTCCTTGGTTTCTTCCTTTGAATAGTTGCTCAGCAGCCATGCCAGCTTGATGAACGCTGTCTCTGGTGTCATGTCTGACAAGTGCCCAAGCACCCCTGCTTCCCTCAGGTCGCGCCCTGAAGCATACACGCTCATCTGCAGCCTTCCATAGATTGCTTGGGAGGTCATGACGACTGGCATTTCCCTGCACAGCTCCCTTATAGCCTCGAGGTTTTTCTTGTTTTCTGATGTGAACTCGTCAATCTGGTCTATTGGAAAATGCCCAAGCGCAAACCCCTCAATTACAAGCCCATCAAACCCCTTGTAAGCCTGTATTTCTTCAGGGAACATGTTTGGGTGCGCCTTCAGGATTCCAACTTTGATTTTCTCCTTGAACAGCTTCACGCCTGCTTTCCTTGATTTGTCCTTCCTTTTGTATTCGCCCATGAATTTTATTTCCTTTTCCTCAACATTGACGCGCGCAATTGGTTTTGAATTTATCGGCCTGAACGCATCCCTCCTGCTTGCATGCATTTTCCTTGTTTTTGCTGGGGGAAGTATAAGGCATGACGTGTCATTGATTGACTCGTGCATGCATATGGCAACTCCAGAGAAATCGCTGTTCGCGATAAAATATGCCGCTGATACCAAGTTCAATGCTGAATCTGTGCTTCCCCTGTCTGAGCTCCTTTGCGAGCCGACAATGACTACTGGGATGCCAATTCCCTGCAATGCAAAGGCAAGGGCTGCGCTGCTGTAATGCATTGTGTCAGTCCCATGGGTTATTATTATGCCGTCAACTCCCTTTTTTTCCTCCTCTGCAGCCTCTTTTGCAAGCATGTTGTAATGCGCAAACCTCATGTCTTCGCTCCACATGTTCCTTATCAGCCTTGAGTCTATGTTTGCTATATCTGCAAGTTCTGGGAACATCTCAAGTATTTCCTGTGGCGAGAATCTTGCAACCACTCCTCCTGTCCTGTAATCCACTTTTGACGCTATTGTTCCCCCTGTATGGAGGATGGTTATTTTAGGCAATCCCTTCAGGTTCTGGGCTTGCTTTGCTTTTTCGTGCTTTGCTTCCTTCTCCTTAAAATGCTCCACGACATGGATAGACCTTATCTTTTCCCGTGAAATTCCGATGTTATACCCGCTTTCCAGCTTCAGAACCAAAGTGTCCTGTTCGCTTTCAGGTGACTGCACAAGAACTCCCCTGAACTCCTGAGAATCAGTCTTAACCTCTACTATGTCTCCTGGCTTGGGCTCCATGCACCAAGTCTGCCATCCTTATTTAATAAGTTTTTTGCTGGGCTGATTTGAGCAACTTTTAAAAAGCCCCTTCAG
>CAYJXD010000002.1:0-4210 GCA_964374085.1 uncultured Methanosarcinales archaeon
ATTTCTATCCGCGACTTTTCAAAGGCAGAGCTGTTGCAGATTCTTGATGTTGCCCATGACATGGAGAACGGCAGCGGAAAGTTCTCTGGGATGCTTAAGGGAAAGATTCTTGCTTCCCTTTTCTTCGAGCCCTCAACCAGGACAAGGCTCAGCTTTGAGTCTGCAATGCAGAGGCTTGGGGGCTCAGTGATTGGCTTTTCCGAGACAGAGAACACATCCATCTCGAAAGGAGAAACAACCCATGACACAATAAGGATTGTCGACGGATATTGCGACATACTGGTAATGAGGCACCCTGAGGAGGGCTCTGTGAAGAAGGCAGCAGACGCTGCAAAAAACCCTGTGATAAACGCAGGCGACGGCTCAAATGAGCACCCTACCCAGACTTTTGTCGACCTTTACACGATAAGGAAGACAAAAGGCACTTTGGAAAACCTGAAGATTGGCTTTCTTGGCGACTTGAAATATGGAAGGACAGTGCACAGCCTTGCCTATGCGCTTGCCCATTTCAGCCCGCATCTTTATTTCATCTCGCCTTCATCATTGAAAATGCCTGAGAAATACCTAAAGGAGCTTGACACGTTGAATGTCCAGTGTGTTCAAGAGGAAGACCTCGCTAAAGTCAGCAAAGAATTGGATATCCTTTATGTAACCAGAATCCAGAAGGAAAGGTTCCTGAATCCTTCAGAGTATGCAAAGGCAAAAGGCACCTACAAGCTGGACAAGGAATTCCTAAACCATGCCAGCCCAGGCTTGAAAATCCTCCATCCGCTTCCAAGGGTTGATGAGATAAACCCAGGCCTTGACTCAGAGCCCCAGTCCATTTATTTTGAGCAGGCGCACAATGGAATACCAATAAGGATGGCGCTGTTAGCCATGATACTTGCAGAAGTGTAAGCCAGAGTTTAACCAACGATGAAGGACTACTACAAGAGGCGCGCACAGGAATATGAGCAGATTTACCATAGGCAAGATGCTTTGCGGAGAAATGAGCAGGAAGAAATTGCAAAGGCAATGCAGGAATTCCTAAAAGGAAGGGACTCTATTGAAATAGCCTGCGGAACAGGGTATTGGACCAAGTTCTTATCAAACACAGCCAAAAGCATAGTGGCAACAGATGCTGTAAAGGAAGTCATCGAAATAGCCAAGCGGAAAGAATACTCCATTCCGGTAGAATTTGAAGTGCAGGATGCCTATGAACTAAAATTTGCAGGCCAAAACTTTGATGGAGGCCTGGCAATGTTCTGGCTCTCGCACATTCCGAAGGCAAAGATGGAAGCATTTATAAATGGCTTCCACAGGGCGCTGAAAAAAGGGGCTAAGGTATTTATGGCAGACAATGTCTATGTTGAAGGGATAGGCGGAGAACTCATAAGGAAAAATGGGGAGGAAGACACATACAAATCCAGGCAACTTGGCTCATCACAGGAGCTTGTGCTGAAAAACTATTACAGCAAGGATGAATTGGACGAAATTTTCGGAAATCATTCAACAAGCCTCAAAGTGCACTATGGCAAATGCTTCTGGTATGTTTCTTATGAGATGGCAGCGCACAACAATTAACTTTTTATATTCCCGCAATCTATCTGTTTTTTTGATGGGTGCTTATTTAGGGCTTGAATGATGCGCCCAACTTTTAACAAACCCAAAAAAGCCAAAGGCTTTTTGGGCCCAATAAACCTTCGGTTTATTTGGGAACAGTGAGTGTCCTCCCGGGGCTACTTTTTATTCATTATCTGTGTTAAGGCTCATTTCTGGGTATTTCCAATTTATTAAAATCATCGTCATAACTCAAGATTCCTTGACAATTATTTAGAATGCATGTTGTGTAATGTATTAGGTCAAAAAGCTTTAAATCATATTTCTGAGCCCTCTTTACAGACTCGAATAAAAGATTGCCGTCCAATTCAACAATTTTTACGTTTCCATATTTAAGAATCGCAATAAACGCCTGCCTCGCTTGTTCTTTATCAGTTATTATGCCTATTTGGGCTATTGACTCTGCAATTACTAAAGTATTTGTAATCAAATTTCTCTCCCTAAGCACTTTTCGGCATTTTTCCTTTCTAGGATTGTTAGTAAAAGCATATACAACAATATTGCTGTCTAGAAATTCAATAAAATCCATCTTCCATCTTTTCCAAATCTTCAGGACTCAAATTATGTGGCTTGAAGCTGTCAGCCCTCCGGTAAACGGCATCTATCTTCACATCTTCCAATGGCGCTATTATTATTTCATTTTTCTTGACGCTTATATTGACATCTACCCCTGGCTTCAATCCGAACTTATTCCTTATCTCTGCAGGTATTGTTAACTGATAACCCTTGCTTATTTTCACTAACATTTTAGATCACCTAATTAATCATTAGTTAATTAACTATTTAAAACTTTCGTTTTCCCCTGCTTTATGGGAATTGATGAAGAAAATCTATTAGCAAGTATGTGATTCGTATAAACATGAATGGCATTAAAGCCCCTCTTTTTAACAAACCCAAAAAAGCCATCGGGGTCAAATAATATCGGGATAACACATTTTCATAAGCAAACAATTAACTTTTTATATTCCCTCAATCTACCTGTTTTTTTTGATGGGTGCTTATTTAGGGCTTGAAGACAATAAGAGATTTAACGGTTTCTCGTTTGGCGCAGACGCATCAGTTGCAGGCGAAGTTGTGTTCAACACAGGAATGGTCGGCTATCCCGAGTCTCTGACCGACCCAAGCTACAAGGGCCAGATTCTTGTTCTCACATACCCATTAATAGGCAACTACGGAGTCCCTTCGCTTGAAAAAGACAAGTTTGGCATAACAAAAGGCTTTGAATCGGAAAAGATTCAAGTATCCGGCCTGGTTGTTTCTGACTATTCCTTCAGGCACAGCCACTGGTCAGCTGTGAGAAGCCTTTCTGACTGGCTGAAGGATGAGAACATTCCGGCAATTTATGGGGTTGACACAAGGGCATTGACAAAAAGGCTGAGGGAAAAGGGGGTAATGCTTGGGAAGATAGAAAATGGAAACAGAGTCGAGCTTGAGGACCCGAACCTCAGGAACCTTGTCGCTGAAGTTTCTGTAAGCCAGAAAATAACCTGCAACAGCGGCGGCAAAAGGAAAATAGTCCTTGTTGACTGCGGTGTAAAGAATAATATAATCAGGAATCTCGTAATGAGAGACTGCGAAGTCATTAGGGTTCCATGGGATTATGACTTTCTTTCTGAGGATTTTGACGGGCTTGTCATAAGCAACGGACCCGGAGACCCGAAAATGTGCACCAGCACAATCAACCATGTTGCCCTGGCAATGGACAGGGAAATTCCAACCTTTGGAATATGCCTTGGGAACCAGATACTCGCGCTGGCAGCTGGAGGCGACACTTACAAGCTGAAATACGGCCACAGGAGCCAGAACCAGCCGTGCATAAATCCAAAAACAAAAAGGTGCTACATAACAACGCAGAACCACGGCTATGCAGTTGACATGAAAAGTCTGGGAAGCGAGTGGGAGGAGCTGTTCGTAAATGCCAATGACGGCACAAACGAGGGCATGACGCACAGGAAAAAGCCTTTTTTCAGTGCTCAGTTCCACCCTGAGGCTTTTCCGGGGCCTGTGGACACAAATCATCTTTTTGACGAGTTCATTGGGGTGCTTGATGGTTGAGATGGTTGACGTGATTGATGAAAAAGGAGCTTTTTTGAGGACTGTTTCCAGGAAGGAGGCAAAGGAGAAGGGATTGCTGCACAAGACTGTTTATGTTGTGATAACAGACTATTTTGGAAAGTTTCTTGTCCAGAAAAGGTCTATGTCGAAGGATGTCTTTCCTGGGTATTGGGACCTTGGCGTTTCAGAAACCGTTCTTGCAGGCGAGTCTTACGAAGAGGCTGCTGTCAGGGGACTTGCTGAGGAAATCGGAGTGTCAGGCTTCAGCATAAATGAGCTTTCCCATCTTTTTGACTTCACATACCGCTCACCATCCTATAATAAAATCTCAAGGGTTTACAAGATGATGTATAATGGAAAGATAGAGCTTCAGGTTGAGGAAATTGATGAGATAAGGCACATGACCAGGCAGGAAGTCCTTGACCTAATCAGCAGCGGCGTATTTGCAGAGGACGGCGCCGCTATTTTCAGCAAATTAATTGGTGAAGCAGAATGAGTGAAGAGTTTGTTGACATTGTTGATGAGAATGACAATGTCAATGGAAAGGCTGCAAGAA
>CAYJXD010000002.1:4310-37824 GCA_964374085.1 uncultured Methanosarcinales archaeon
GAGTTTGTTGACATTGTTGATGAGAATGACAATGTCAATGGAAAGGCTGCAAGAAAAGAGGCTAGGGAAAAAGCTCTGATCCACAGGTCTGTCTTTGTAATTGTAAAGGATTATTTTGGAAGGTTTATTGTCCAGAAAAGGGGCAAGGGCAAGGATATTTTTCCTGAAATGTGGGATTTGAGCGTTTCTGAGACAGTGGCCAGCGGGGAGTCATATGACGAAGCTGCGATAAGGGGGCTGAAGGAAGAGCTTGGGATTTCAATATCAAAAAACGAATTAACATTTCTTTTCTCATTTAAATATCGTTCAGCTGCTTTTAATAATAATTCGCAAGTTTACAGCTACATGCACGGGGGGAAGATTGTTTTTGACTCTGGGGAAATTGATGAAATAACTCACATGTCTTCAAAGGAAGTCAGTGACCTGATTAAAAACAATGTTATGGCACCTGATGCAACTGCCATCTGGCTGAGGTTCTTGGACGCGGAAAAAACTGGCCCGAAACTGGACCGATTTGACGCTTCCCATGATGAATATGTCGATATTGTGGATGAAGATGACAGGGTGGTTGGAAATGCTCATTGGAAGGACATGATGGAAAAGCATTTGCTTCACAGGACTTCAAATACGATTGTCCTGAACTCCAAAGGCGAGATTTTTGTCCATAGAAGGGCCGACAATCTCAAATTGTATCCGGGAATGTGGGACGTAAAGTTCGGGGGCTCTGTAAGGGCAGGTGAAAGCTACGAGGAGGCTGCAAAGCGGGAATTGAAAGAAGAGGCAGGCATTGACAATCCAATAATACATCTGCTGTTCAGGCTTAAGTCAAGAAGGATGGAAAACATGGTGAACAGGGCTGTTTTCAAGTGCGTTTATGACGGGGAAATATCCCTTGACGAGTCAGAAGTGGCAGAAGGCAGGTTCATGAAGCTTGATGAAGTAAAATCCCGGCTGGAAAGGAAGATGTCGCCCTCAGCTATTGATGTATTGTCAGAATACCTTAAGGTGAAAGATGAATAAGCCAAAAAAGGTTTTAGTGCTCGGGTCAGGAGCTCTGACTATAGGCCAAGCTGGCGAGAGCTTAATCCAAAAAGGATAAGCCGCATATTTGACTATAGCGGAGCGAGTTGCCTTAAAGCACTACGTGAAGAGAGCATAGAAACCGTACTTATAAATCCAAACATAGCCACGATTCAAACAGACAATAGAATTGCCGATAGGATTTACTTTCTTCCAATCACACCTGACTTTGTCGAAAAAATCATTGAAAAAGAAAAGCCTGACGGAGTTTTATTGGGATTTGGAGGGCAGACTGCGTTGAATTGCGGCCTTGAATTGCATGATAGGGGGGTTTTTAAAAAATACGGCGTTAAAGTTCTTGGCACTTCAATAGAAACGATAAGGGCTACTGAAGACCGTGAGCTTTTTGTCAAGAAATTAAATGAAATCAATCTTAAGACTCCGAAAAGCCTTGCTGTGACAACTGTTCCTGACGCAGTTGCTGCTTCCCTGAAAATAGGATTTCCCATAATTATAAGGGCAGCATACGCCCTTGGCGGCCTGGGAAGTGCAATCTGCAGGAGCATTGACGAGCTGGCTGATGCTGCAGCACATGCCTTTTCAGCCTCGCCCCAGATTCTTGTTGAGGAGTATTTGGAGCATTGGAAAGAAATAGAGTATGAGGTTGTCCGGGACTCCTATGACAACTGCATCACAGTCTGCAACATGGAGAACTTTGACCCCATGGGAATCCACACTGGCGACTCAATTGTGGTTGCCCCATCCCAGACATTGACCAACTCAGAATACCACAACCTCAGGGAGATATCAATCAGGCTGATAAGGCATCTTGGGGTTGTTGGCGAGTGCAATGTGCAGTTTGCCCTTGACAAGGGCTCTGAGGACTACAGGATAATTGAAGTGAATGCAAGGCTTTCAAGAAGCTCTGCACTGGCATCAAAGGCAACAGGATACCCTCTTGCTTTTGTCGCTGCAAAGCTTGCTCTTGGATATTCCCTGACAGAAATAAAGAACTCAATAACCCAGAAGACCATTGCCTGCTTTGAGCCTGCCCTGGACTATGTTGTGGTTAAAATTCCAAGATGGGACTTGAAGAAATTCAGGCACGTCTCAAAGAACATTGGCAGCTCAATGAAAAGCGTAGGCGAAGTGATGGCCATTGGCAGGACTTTTGAGGAAGCAATGCAAAAAGCGGTGAGGATGCTCGACATAAGGGCGCATGGGTTAGTGGGCAATGACTTTGAATTTGATGTCCAAAAGGAGCTGTCAGCGGCAACTGATGAAAGGGTTTTTGCCATTGTCCAGGCGCTGAAAGACGGCTATTCTGCTGATGAAATCCATAAAAGAACTGGAATTGACAAGTGGTTCATTTACAAGATTGAAAATGTGATAGAAACTGAGAGGGAATTAGTAGCAGTTGCCGCTAAAAATGATGAAATTAGTTCAGACCTTCTGAAAAAGGCAAAGCAGCAGGGCTTCAGCGACAAGCAGCTGTCAATTATCCTCGGCATGGACTATTTAGAAGTAAGGCAGCTCAGGAAATCATTTGGCATTAATCCAGTTGTAAAGCAGATTGACACTTTGGCTGCTGAATACCCGGCAAAAACCAATTACCTTTACCTCACGTACAATGGAGAGGAAGATGACATTGATTTTAGCAGCGAAAAAAAGAAAATAATAGTTCTGGGCTCTGGTGTTTACAGGATTGGAAGCTCGGTTGAGTTTGACTGGTGCTGTGTCAATGCAGTGTTTGCATTGAGGGATATGGGATACGAGACAATAATGATAAACTACAATCCTGAAACTGTCAGCACTGACTATGATGTCTGCGACAAGCTGTACTTTGACGAGATAAGCGCGGAAACAGTTATTGACATTTGCGAAAAGGAGAATCCTGAAGGCGTGATAATTTCAATGGGCGGCCAGATTCCAAATAATATAGCCATGAAGCTTGATGCAGCAGGAGTGAGAATACTCGGGACAAGCGCAAGGAGCATTGACAGTGCAGAGGACAGGAACAAATTCTCAAGGCTTCTTGACGAGCTGAACATTGACCAGCCGCAATGGAGGGAACTGACTGATTTTGCCGAGGCAAAGAAGTTTGCGGAAAAGGCAGGCTTCCCTGTCCTTGTAAGGCCGTCATACGTTTTAAGCGGCGCTGCGATGAGCATCGCGTTCAACGAGGCTGATTTGGAACTGTATCTTACAAAGGCATCCAAGGTCAGCATGGAATATCCTGTTGTAATCAGCAAGTTCATAGCAAATGCCAAGGAAATTGAGATTGATGCTGTTTCAAGCGAAGGAAAGCTTGTTGCATGGGCAATCACCGAGCACATAGAGAACGCTGGCACCCATTCAGGCGATGCAACAATGGTTTTCCCTGCAAAGAAGCTGTACATAGAGACAGTGAGAAGAATAGAAGACATTGCGCAGAAAGTGGCCTCTTCCCTCAGGATAACAGGCCCTTTCAACATGCAGTTCCTTGCAAAGGACAATGACATCATGGTGATTGAATGCAACCTGAGGGCTTCAAGGAGCTTTCCTTTTGTCTCCAAAGTTGCCAAGAAAAACATGGCAGAGATTGCATGCATGGCGATAATGGACCTGCCCGTCAAGCAGATTGGCGATATAGGCTCTGGAATTTCGCATGTTGGAGTCAAGTCTCCGCAGTTCTCTTTCAGGCGCCTTAAGGGAGCTGACCCGATAGCGACTGTTGAGATGGCCTCAACCGGAGAAGTTGCATGCATCGGCCCAAATGTCTATGACGCTTATCTCAAGGCAATTGTTGCCGCAGGCTCAAAGATACCCAACAGCAATGTATTAATATCAATTGGAGGGGAAGAGGGAAAGCTCAAGTTCCTTCCCTTTGCAAAGTCTTTGGCAGGGATGGGCTTCTCACTGTTTGCAACAGAGCACACAGGAGAGTTTCTTGCCCGGCATGGAGTTGATGCCACAATACTTTACAAGGTCCACGAGGACAGGAGCCCAAACATCCTTGATTACCTTAATGGAAGCAGCAGGGAAAAGCTTGATTTAGTCATAAATGTTCCTTCTTCTTTCACGCCAGAGCAGCTTGATGACGAATACACCATAAGGAGGAAGGCCGCTGACTTTGGAATACCTTTAATAACCAATCTCCAGCTTGCAAGGATGCTTGTTGAGTCGCTTTCATCAATGAAAAAGGAATATGACATCAGCGCGTGGAACGAGTATTAAAATGGCAGATGTTTCAGTCAACTTGTGCGGATTGAGCCTGAAGAACCCAACCATACTTGCTTCGGGAATAGTTGGGGTTAGCAGGGCATCCATTTCTTTTGCTGCCAAGAATGGGGCAGCGGCTGTAACCATCAAGTCTCTTACTTCAGAGATGAGAAAAGGCCATCATGCCCCGATAATACTTACTTATGAGGCAGGCATGCTGAATTCAGTCGGCTACTCAAATCCCGGAATAGATAATGTCGCTGATGAATATGGCGACCTTTCAGGCGTTGGAGTTCCTGTGATTGGAAGCATAACAGGCAAGGATGCTGATGAATTTGCAATGCTCGCAGAGAAGGCTGAAAAGCTTGACTTTGCTGCTCTTGAAATAGTCCTCTCCTGCCCTCACACTCCTGGCTTTGGCACAATGGCAGGCCAGAGCACCCCTGAAATAACTGAAGAAATAACATCTGCTGTCAGGGAAAAAACCAAAAAGCCCCTGTTCGTGAAGCTATCGCCAAACGTGATGGCAATCTCAGAGATTGCAAAGGCGGCGGAAAAGGCTGGCGCTGATGCAATCACCGCTGTAAATACCCTTGGCCCTGGAATGTTCATTGACATAAAGTCAGGAAAGCCAATTCTCGGCGGAAAAATAGGCGGTTTGAGCGGCGATGCCTTGAGGCCAGTAGCAGTAAGGTGCGTCTATGACATTTACAAGTCAGTTAAAATACCAATAATAGGGACAGGCGGAATAATCAACGGCAATCACGCAGTTGAAATGATAATGGCAGGAGCAACTGCAGTGGGAATAGGGACTGCTGTTTACAACATGGGCATGGATGTTTTCAAGAAAGTTTCAGGTGAGATAGCCAAATTCATGGATGAAAACAGTTACAGCAGCCTAACTGAATTGAGGGGGAAAGCGCATGAGGAATGAGTTCCCGTTAACAGTACCAATATCAAAGGTGATTGATGAAGCTGAAGGCATAAAATCCATCATTCTTCCGTTGAAACTCGGGGCAAAGCCAGGTCAGTTTGCAATGATATGGCTGCCTGGAGTTGATGCCAAGCCTTGCGGCATATCCTACCAGGACGAAAAGTCATTTGGAATCACAGTTTCTGCAGTTGGCGAATGGTCAAACAAAGTCTGCAATCTGAAACAAGGCGACCTTCTTGGGGTAATGGGCCCTTATGGAACTCATTTCAATCTTGAAGGAAAGAAAATAATACTGGTCGGCGGAGGATATGGGGCTGCTTCCCTAATGCTCCTTGCAGAGCAGGCAGTAAAGCAAGGGATTGATACCGCAATAGTAATAGGGGCAAGGAGCAGCAGCTATCTGATATACAGGGAAAGGGTAAAGAAACTGGGACTGAAGGCAATCTTCACTACAGATGATGGCAGTTACGGCGAAAAAGGATATAACACCGCTGTACTTGAAAGGCTGCTGAAGCAGGAAAACATTGACAAGGTGTTTGCCTGCGGCCCTGAGCTGATGGAAAAGAAAGTTGCAGAAATCTGCATTGAAAACAAGATAAAATGCGAGCTGAGCATTGAGCGCTACATGAAGTGCGGCTTCGGAATATGCGGAGCGTGCTGTGTTGACAATTCCGGAAAGCGAGTCTGCGTTGAAGGAACAGTATTCACAGCAGAGGAAGCCTTGTCAATGCAGGAGTTTGGAAAGTATCATAGGGATGCTTCTGCGACTAAGCATGGTTTTGGAAAATGAGACTGCTCTTGATTTTGTTCATCGCATCAACAATAGCCTTTACGCTGGTTTATTTGCTGCTTCTTGGCCAGAGTCCTGATTCTTATCTTGATTGTGGCTGCGGCTGCTGCCCTGGCACTGCTCCCATCCAGAAATGCGTAAATGAGTCAGACTTCATAAATATTGCAACAAGCCAGCTTGATGCTGACTGCACTGTTGCCGGCTGCTCAAGGGGAATAAATTACACAGAGTGCAAGAATGCTTCTTATTAAAAACTGCAAAATCCTTGAAAACAACCTTCTTGCTGACAAAAGCATATTGATTGGTGACAATGGCTTGATTCAGGAAATTGCATCGCCTTCTTCAGTCAAGTCAGCTGATGAAATAATAAATGCAGCAGGATTAATTGCAATCCCGGGAATGATTGATGCCCATGTCCACTGCAGGGAGCCTGGGAACGGGAAAGTTGAGAATTTCCTGACTGCCAGCAGGGCTGCTGCAAAGGGAGGCGTGACAACAATAATTGACATGCCCAACACAAAGCCTGCAACAACAACTGTAGCGCTGCTGGATGAGAAAAGAAAATTGGCCGCAGGAAAGTGCATTGTGAACTTTGGATTTCACTTTGGCGCCAATGGAAAAAACGCCGATGAAATAAGGAAAGCAGCCAACATTGCTGCTGTGAAGGTTTACATGGGCTCATCAACTGGTGAGCTGCTTGTTACTGATGAAAAGGCTCTTCAGGAGATATTCAACTCAGGCAAAAGAATCGCTGTCCATGCGGAAAATGATGAAATGATTAAGGCAAATGAAGCTAAGCTGAAAGGCAGCAGCAACTCGGCAATGCAGCTTCACCTGAAGATAAGGGATAATTCTGTTGCAGCCTCGGAAACAGAAAGGGCAATAGCTCTTGCGAGGAAATTCAAGGCAAAACTGCACATATGCCATTTAAGCACTCATGAGGAAATAATGATGGTTCAGGAGAATAAGCATCTAATGCCGCTTTCCTGTGAAGTGACTCCACATCATTTGTTCCTGAGCGTTGAGGATAACAAATCCCTGAGTAATTATGGAAAGGTAAACCCTCCAGTCCGCGCCAAGCAAGACGTCGCTGCTTTATGGGAAGCAATCAATGATGGAACTATTGACATAATTGCCTCAGACCACGCTCCCCATGACAGTGCCGACAAGGAAGAAGACTATTGGAATGCGCCTTCTGGTGTTCCAGGGCTGGAAACAACCCTTCCTTTGCTGCTTGATGCAGTTAACAAGGACAGGATATCCCTGCAGCAGCTAATCAGGTTGTCATCTTCCAATCCAGCCTCCATATTTGGAATAAAAAACAAGGGCGCAATAGAGAAAGGCTTTGATGCAGACATAGCTCTGGTTGATTTGAGCCAAGAGCATGTCCTGAAAGAATTTGAGACAGGCTGCGGCTGGTCTCCATTCCAAAACTGGAAATTGAAGGGCTCTGTGGAAAAGACAATAGTCAGCGGAAAAATTATATATGAGGGTGATGGCTCAATAAATGATTCTGTTAAAGGAAAAGAGGCTGCTTTCAGATGAGCACAGAAACCAAGGTTGCGGAGATTCTCCTTAAATCAGGGGCAATTATCCTGAGGCCAAACCAGCCGTTCAGGTTTGCCTCGGGAGTCCTGAGCCCGATTTACTGCGACAACAGGCTGCTGCTTTCAAGGCCTGCTGAAAGGAAAGCGCTGGTGAATTTCTATGTTAAAAAAATAGTTCAGGAAAAAATAGAGGCAGATGTAATTGCCGGAATAGCCACTGCAAGCATTCCATGGGCTGCATTGATTGCTGAAAAGATAAAAAAGCCGATGATATACATAAGGAAGGCGATAAAGGGCCATGGCCGCGAGAATTTAATTGAAGGCGGCCTTGAGAAAGGCCAGAAAGTCCTGGTTGTTGAAGACCTGGTAAGCTCTGGAGGAACTTCTCTCGCTTCAATCGATGCTGCAAGGCAGGAGGGAGCAATAGTTGAGAAGTGCATTGCGATATTCACTTATGAAATGGCAGCTGCGATGGAAGGCTTTGAAAATGCAAATTGCCAGTTAACCACGCTAAGCAACTTCAGCGCATTGGTCAAGGTTGCGGCAAGGAAGGGATACATTAAAAAAGAGGAGCTGCAAGTAGTCATGCAATGGGGCAGGAATCCTGGCGAGTGGGGAAAGAGTTCTAGTGCTGCTTCTGAAGCGCAAAGTATATAAACTAAAGTTTACATATATGAACTAAAATGAACATATATAAACTTAAGTTCACACGATTGCAGATGGAGATTTTCAGGCTTCTCTGCGTCAAGGCTGGAGCCAAACTCAGCCAAAGGCAGGTTGCCAAACTGCTTAAAGTCAGCCCGACTGCTGTTGCAAAGGCCCTGCCCCTGCTTAAAAATGCGCGAATGGCCAAAGTGGAAAAAGGAAATAACCTGAACCTTGTTGAGCTGGACAGGGATTCAAGGAAGACGTTGGAGCTCAAGCGGGCTGAGAACCTGAGGCTTCTCATCGAGTCGGGATTGCCGGAATTCCTTGAGGGCAGCCTTCCTGGGGCTACAATAGTCCTTTTCGGAAGCTATGCAAAGGGCGATGACACCGTAACGTCAGACATTGACATCGCAGCCATTGGAATCTCAGGGAAAAAAATCATCTTGGATGAATATGGAAAGAGGCTTGAAAAGGAGATAAGGATAAATTACTTCAGGGATTTCAAGGCATTGGGCGTTCACATGAAGTCAAGCATTTGCAACGGGATAGTCCTTTCTGGAGGGATTGAATTATGAGCCATGTGAAGGAGTTTAGGGAATACCTTGAGGCTGGGATTGCAAAAAGGCAGTCTCCTGACATTCCAAGGGCAAAATCCCTCATTGAGGAATCAGCCGAGTCTTATGCAATCCTGAAGGAGTACATAAAAAGCAGCGGAATAGCCGACAGGAATGCAAACCACATAATCAAGAATTCCTACGATATTCTGATGGGCCTGGTGAGGGCAAGGATGCTGGCGAAAGGCTTTGGCACGACTGGCCAGGGTGCCCATGAGGCAGAAGTGTCATTCCTGGGCGAGCTTTCCTTCCACGAGAACGAAATTGAGTTCGCTGACAGGCTGAGGTATTTCAGGAACGGAATACTTTACTATGGGAAAAAATTTGACGCTGAATATGCAAAGAAGGTCATTGCCTTCCTTGAAAAAATGAGGGCAAAGCTTAAAAACGGATAATTATGACTAAAACTATAAAAAAGGAGGGCAAAATGAAAAAGCTCACAGTGCAAATGAAGCTCAAGATAGGGGTGATGGGCTCTGCGATAGAGAGGGGAACAGGCTCTGGAAACATTACCAAGCGAGGATTGAAGCTTGCGTATGAATTGGGAAAAGAGATAGCAAGGCACAACTGCATTCTCATAAACGGCGCATGCACAGGAATCCCCCATGCGTCATCAAAGGGCGCGAAAGACAATGACGGCTTTGTGGTTGGCATTTCTCCGGCAGGAGACTTAGAGGAGCACATAAAGCGCTACAAGTTCCCGACAAAGCATTATGACCTTATAATTTACACTGGATTTGGCTTCAAGGGAAGGAATGTGGTGAATGTGAGCAATTGCGACGCTGTTATAATAGTTGCTGGAAGGGTGGGGACATTGAACGAGTTCACGATAGCCTATGACGAAGGGCAAATTATCGGGATAATGGAAGGCTCAGGCGGCATAGCTGACTATGTAAAAAAGATAATCAAGGTCACCAACAAGAAAACTGGAGCAGTTGTTGTTTATGACAGGGAGCCGCACAGCCTTGTTAAGAAGCTGCTTGTGGAAATTGCCAGGAGAAGGAAATTGCTCAAACTTGATTAGCTGTTTCTGACGAATGAAGGCATTAGCCTTGCCAACAAGCCTTTCTGTGCATGTCCGTTATGCCCGTTCTTGGCTGTTGTTAAATCCGGCCCCACATATGCTGTTATAGGGATTGCTGCAGCAACATCTGCCTTTGCCGGCTGTGCTTCGGTTTGCTTCAAGCCCAGCGCCTGCAATATTGTTTCAAGCCCGCCATCTTCCGATTCTATAGACTGCCAGTCGCCCTCATCATATGATATCCCTGCGTATCCGCTTCCCATCTGTTTTTTCAGGTCTTCCAGTCCAGCTAGCTCAGGAGAGAATTTGATGCCTTGCTTTCTTGCCCTGGCAATTATGCCATTTACATATGCTGTGGCAATCCTTTTCCCATCATGGCTCGGGTATTTGGCAATGAGCCTGAAATCGCATCCAGGAGGAAATTCCGCATTGCTTCCGTCGCTGATCTTTATTCCTTGTGGCGACCTTAATCCGGCCGGAGCAGTGCAAAGGTATCTTCCCAATTCTCCGCCATTGGAATCGTATGCGTCGAATATAGTCCCTTCTTTCACGAAAACGCCTGAAGTCCCCATAATTCAATGGTTATGTCCTGTCCTGAATAAATATTTAACTATAATTGCGTATATAGGGTATATGCTCTTCCCTTTCAAAACATTTTTTAACAGTCGCCCAAACTCCTAATGCGATGAAATCATTCACCCAGCTACTAAGGGGCAAGACAGCAGAGTCAAAAAGCATTGTCTGCTTGGGCATGGACCCTGTCCTCGAGAGAATCCCTATAAAGGAGCAGAGCCCTGAGAAAAGGATAGTGAAATTCTATGAGGACATTGTGGCAGCATCGGTTTCGTCCGGAGCAAAGCCAGCTGCAGCCAAGCCAAACTATGCTTACTTTGCCCAGTATGGATTCCCTGGATTGAGAGCTTTGAAGAAAACAATAGGCATCTGCAAGAGGGCGGGAATAATTACAATACTGGACGCGAAAAGAGGAGATATAGGGAAATCCTCAGAAGCCTATGCAAAAGAGGCTTTTGACTTCTGGAAAGCCGACGCAGTCACTATTTCTCCATACATGGGAAAGGACAGCATTGAGCCTTTTCTTGCATATTCAGGGAAAGGCAAGGGTGTTTACATGCTTGTTCGCACATCAAATCCAGGGGCAGTAGATTTCCAGGAATTGGAATCAGGCGGCAGAAAGCTTTATATGGCAGCAGCCACAAAAATTGTTGACTGGCATGTTGACGGCCTTGGGGCTGTTGTCGGAGCAACAAGCATTGTGGAGTTGAATGTGATAGCTTCCTTCTTCAATGCATCCGGGAAGCCAATTCCCATGCTTATACCAGGCGTTGGCTCACAAGGTGGTTCTGCCAGTGAAGTTGCACGAGCATTAAAAAACAGGGAAACAATGGCAATCCACAGGATAAACAGCAGCAGCGGGATAAACTATGCATATGAAAAGTCAGGGACTGAAGATTATGCTGGCGCTGCAGTGAAGGCGATGAAAGAGCTGAACAGCGAAATTGGGGAGCTTTGATGGCGCTTGACCCATTGCTGGCGGCAAGGATAACATTTGCCTTGGGCATTGCAAACCTAGTTGGACTTCTGCTTGTCTTCTTCTCCTGCCGCTGCCTGATGGGCACTAATCTGGCACAGAAACTATACCAGCACAATTGGTACAAGAAGTTCTACAGCAACCATTGCCGTTACTGGTGGTTTTTCTTCCTGACAGTTTTGCTGCATACTTTGTTTGCGTTCTACGCTTTCGGCAATCCCTTCTAGGGAGAAAATATATAAACAATCTTCCTGTTCTCCCTGTATGCGTGGTGTTGATGAACGCTGTTGTTGTTGGGGCGTATTGGGGCGATGAGGGCAAGGGAAAAATAGTAGATTTGCTAGCTTCTGATTTTGACTGGGTTGTCCGATACAACGGGGGCGATAACGCTGGCCACACAATTGTTGCCGAGGGCAAGAAGATAGTGCTCCACATAATCCCTTCTGGAATCCTGAATGGGAAAAGCGTTGCCATCGGACCTGATGTATTTTTCAATCCCCTTTCGTTCATAAAAGACCTTGAAGAAGTTCACAGCAAGGGCTTCTCCCCAGGAAGAATCCTCATCGATGAAAGATGCCACTTGATTTTGCCTTATCACATAGCCCTTGATTCTGGCCAGGAGAAAAGCCAGAATATCGGAACAACAAAGAGAGGCATTGGGCCTGCGGCAAAGGACAAGGCATCAAGGATTGAAAACATTACCGTCGCAGACTTGATAAGCGGGAATTTCAGCCAAAGGCTTCTCCAGGCAATGAATTCAAAGAAGGCAGAGCTAGTCCAGTATGGAATAATTTCAGAGGATTCTTTTGCAGCTTATGCAGAGAAAATATTTGCAGAATACAGCGCATACTCTGATAAAATAGCCCCGTTTGCTGGCTCAGTTGCGTATGAGCTTCATGAGGCAGTTGCAAATGGAAAATCCATCCTTATGGAAGGGGCGCAGGGCGCATTGCTTGACATTGTTCATGGAACAAGGCCTTATGTAACCAGTTCAAACACAGTTGCCGGAGGCGCATTTGCTAATATCGGGATAAATCCCAAATCATTCCGAATCATTGGCATAGTGAAAGCATATCCAACAAGGGTTGGCGAAGGCCCATTCCCAACCCAGCTTGACAACGAGCTTGGGAAGCAGATACAGGAAGAGGGCTTTGAGTTTGGCGCGACTACGGGCCGCCCAAGGAAAGCAGGCATGCCTGACTTTGTTGCCTTAAAGTACAGCGCGATAATAAACGGAGTTGAAGAATGGGCCATCACAAAGGCAGACGTGCTTGCAGGGAAAAGGTTTTCGGCTGCTGTTTATTATGAGAAGGATGGAGAAAAAACCAAAAAATTCCCACTGAAGCTTGAAGGCTGGAAGCCAGTCTACGATAAAGAGTATTTCTTTCCAACCATTTCAGAGCAGCAGGCCATGGAGATGGTCAAAGGCGGATATGATTCCCTTCCAGAGGGCCTCAAGGAATACATCAAGGACCTGGTGCAGTACACCGGAGTTCCAGTCAGCATGGTCAGCCTTTCGCCGAAAAGGGAAATCACAGTCATAAAGAATGTCCTTGAAAGGACGTGGGAGTGTTTGAGATGAAAGACTTCGTCAAGATTGAAACCGCAGTCATCAGCGTCCATGACAAGACTGGAATAAAGTATTTTGCCAGCGAACTGGTTAAGGTGAACCCTGAAATAAAAATCATAAGCAGCGGAGGCACCTTTGCTGAGCTGAATAAAGTTGTTCCTGATAACATTATTGATGTGTCTGAATACACTGGCTTCCCTGAGATGCCTGGCGGACTGGTAAAGACTCTGCATCCGAAAGTGCACGGCGGAATACTTGGCAATGAAGCCCAGGAAGAATACATGGAAAAGCATGGAATAAGAAAGATAGACCTTGTTGTTGTCAACCTTTACCCGTTCAGGAAAGGCGCTGCAATAAGCTTTGAGGAAGCCAGGAAAAACATTGATATCGGGGGGGTCAGCTTGATTGAGGCTGGCTGCAAGAACTTTTCGCGGGTTTCAGTATGCTCAGACCCGGCAGAGTATGAGATTTTCCTTGAGTCATTAAGAAGGAACAATGGCACCGTAGAGTTAGTCACAAGGCTCAAGCTTGCAAAGCTCGGCCTTTCCTTGCTGAGCAGCTACCTTTCTGCCATAAGCAGTTACTTTGACAGGTTGACTATGGAAGGCTTGAAGGAGATTGAAGATGCCAGGTAAGCAGTACAGGAGCATAATTGATGAGAATTTCCCGGACACGATAAAGATATCAATGGGAGAGCAGGAACTCGTTTATAGGAAAAGGACTTGGGCTGTCTATGATGAGGAAAAAAAGGAAAACACGCACAGGGGACTGAGGTATGGCGAGAATCCAGGCCAAGAGGCGGCAATGTATGAGCTTGTGAATGGAAACCTGGTTCTGGGCGAATGCCATTATATTCAGCCTGGAAACTCATTGGTCAGCGGGATAACAAATGAGGACATAATGCAGGTTGGGAAGCACCCAAGCATGAATAATTTGACTGATGTTGACGCTGCTCTTAACATTCTCAGGCATTTTGATGAAAAGCCGACTGCAATAATCATAAAGCACAACAACCCAAGCGGCGTTGCATCAAGAAACACTCTGTCAGGAGCTTACATCGAGGCAAACCTTGCTGACAACATTGCTGCTTTTGGCGGAGTGGCTGTCTTCAACCAGGCAGTTGACAGGAAAACCGCCGAAGAGATAAACAAGAATTATCTTGAAGTTGTCTGCGCCCCTGATTTTGAGGCAGAAGCCCTTGATATCCTTAAGAAAAAGAAGAACCTGAGGATAATAAGGATTGCCAACATCAAAAGCCTTCAGAAGTTTGCCCACTCCAGGACGCTTGACTTCAAGGCATTGATTGACGGCGGGTTAATAGTTCAGCAGGCATTGCTCAACAGGATTAAGTCAAAAGAAGACCTTGCAGTTGCCTCAACTGCGCATGAAGGAAAAGAATTCAAGGTGGAAAGGCAGCCTTCTGAAAGCGAATATCAGGACTTGCTGTTCGCATGGAAAGTCCAGCAGGGAGTCACAAGCAACTCTGTAATCTTTGTGAAAAACCAATCCACAGTTGCCATAGGCACAGGCGAGCAGGACAGGGTGGGAGTTGCAAAGATTGCTGCGTTCAAAGGATACGAGAAGTATGCTGCACGCTTGGCTATAGAAAAATTCAATACGCCTTACTGGCTTCTTAAGTCTCCAGCTCAAAAGCAGGAAATAGATGAAATCGTTGAAAAACAAAAAGGCAACCTTATTGGCTCGGTCATGGCATCTGACGGATTTTTTCCTTTCCGTGACACTGTTGATGTTGCCGCGAGTTACGGGGTTTCAGCAATTGTCCAGCCCGGCGGCTCAATGCGCGACTTTGAAAGCATAGAGGCCTGCAACGAGCACAATATCGCAATGGTTTTCACAAGGCAGAGGGCGTTCAGGCACTGAATTTTTAAAAGCTTAATACATACATCAATATATGCCCCTTGACGAAGACCTTGTAGCACAGTTTTCCTTAGTCCAGAGGGGAATACATGAGCGCAGCCCTGAATTGATTTATGCTGCTGTTAATTCTGTCAAGCTTATTCTGGACAGCTATATGAAAGCAGCTGGAATAGGAACCCATAACTCATTTAGGGCAGATATCACAACCGTTCTGGGAAATTCCCAGGATATTGCATTCAAGATTTATGAACAGCAGCAGTCTGAAGCGGTCCGGCTGGCAATAGATGAAGACTGGTATGATGTTGCAGCTGCAAGAGTTGCGGCACTATACTCAGAGGCCAATTTTCATGGGAAACAGCCTTCGCCAGAGAGCCACAATTTGCTTATGAGGGTACTGGGGCATAAAGAAGGAACGCCAGAACAAGCGGGTTTTCTACACTCTCAGTGAGAGCTGATTTATATTCTTTTCCATTGCCTTTTTCAGGCTGGCAAAACCCTTAAATATTAGCTCAAAGACTTACATTTTGCAGCGGGTTTTCTGCTGCTGAATACAGCGTTACTTTTGCGGCGAGGTTGATTTTATTTGTGCGGCGTCTTTGGAGTCATAGGCAGCAGGAACGCAGCCGCAGAGCTATACATTGCTTTAACCCACCAGCAGCACAGGGGGCAGGATGCTGCCGGAATTGCCACCAGCGACAGTTCTGGAAAGCTCAATATTCTAAGGGACAAGGGCCTTGCAGTTGATGTCTTCACTGAGGAAAGAATCAAGAAGCTCGGGGGATTCATGGGCATTGCCCACAACCGGTATCCAACTGCAGGATATGGCGATTTGGCCGAGTGCCAGCCTTTCTTTTTGGACAAGGAAGGTGTCGGGATGGCTTTCAACGGCAACATTGTGAATTACCCTTACATGAAGAAAAAGCTGGAGTCGCAGGGAACAAAGTTCTTTTCCCATTCTGATGGCGAATTGCTCCTTTACGCCTTCACAGAAGCATATGAAAGGTCTGGCTTCTTTCCCGCTGTCAAGGAAATACAGGAAACCCTTATCGGAGGGTATTCTGTTGTTGGAATTGTTGAAGGCCAGGGGATTTTTGCGTTCAAGGACCCGAATGGGATTAGGCCCCTTCTTTTCGGGAAGAGAGTCAGCAATTCCGAGACGAGCTATGCGTTTGCGTCAGAAAGCATTGCGCTTACAATTGAAGGCTATGGAAGCATCCGGGACCTGAAGGCAGGCGAGGCTGTTTTCATAGGCAAGGACCTTAACATGGAATCCAGAATTGTTGTCGCAAGGCAGCCGTCTCCATGCGTGTTTGAGTTTGTTTACTTTTCAACAGTCGAGAGCACGCTTGAGGGGATTCCTGTTTATGATGCAAGGAGAAGGCTGGGAAAGGTCCTTGCTGAGAAAGTCATGAAAGAGCATCCTGACCTTGAGATTGATGTAATCATTCCTGTTCCTGACACCAGCAGGCCTGCTGCCGATTCAATGGCCAAGTCGCTTGGCATCCCGATTGAAGAGGGCCTTGTAAAGAACAGGTATATTGGGCGGACATTTATCATGCCCACCCAGAAGATAAGGGAGAACGCCCTGAAATTGAAGCTGAAGCCAATTGAGTCAGTGATAAGGGGAAAGAAAGTCATGGTTGTTGACGATTCTATTGTGAGGGGCACAACATCAAAGCGAATAATTCAGCTCCTGAGGGATTTTGGCGCAGTAAAAGTTTACCTGCTAAGCACTTTCCCTCCCATAAGGCACCCATGCCTTTACGGGATTGACTTCACAAGCGAGAAGGAGCTGATTGCGCATGAGAGGACAATTGAGGAAATTGAAAAGGAGATTGGCGCTGACAAGCTTATTTACATGGAGCCTGAGGCATTGAAGGAGGCAATCGGGCTCCCGAATATATGCATGGCTTGCGTCACAGGAGTGTATCCAACTCCCACGATGCATGCAAGCGAGATGCAGGAGCAGCGCCAGAAGGACTATGCAAGGATATCCGGGAAATGATGCGAAAGCTAAAAAAAAATAAAATGAAAATTATTGGGGGTAAAAAAGTTGAAAGTTTTACTGGTGGGCTCTGGAGCCCGCGAGCACGCATTGGCTGACGCGATAATCGCTGGAAACAACCAGCTCTTTGCGTTCATGTCAGGCAACAATCCAGGCATTAACAGGCAGTGCTCTGATTTTGCAATTGGAAAAATAACAGACCCTCTTTCTGTCAGGCAATTTGCAGAGAGAGTCCGTCCCCAGCTTGCTGTCATTGGCCCAGAGGCTTCTCTTGAAGCAGGCGTTGTTGATTCGCTGCTTTCAATTGGCATTGACTGCTTTGGTCCGAAACGCGAGTTGGCGCAATTGGAGTCAAGCAAGTCTTTCACAAGAAGCCTTCTGGAAAGGCATAAGATAAATGCATCTCCAAAGTTCATGGTCTTCGGAAGGAGCAGCGAGGTGACAGAGATAAAGGGCTTCATCAACTCTGTCAGCGGCTTTGTGATAAAGCCTGACGGGCTTACAGGAGGGAAAGGCGTCAAAGTATCAGGAGAGCACCTGAAAAGCGTGAATGAGGCCATCCAATACTGCCACGAAGTCCTTTCAGACCACCATTCCCTTGTCATTGAGGAAAAGCTTGATGGCGAAGAATTTAGCTTGATGTCAATCTCTGATGGAAAGACAGTTGTTGACTGCCCTGCGGTGCAGGACCACAAGCGGGCGTTTGAAAACGATACTGGACCCAACACAGGCGGAATGGGCTCTTACTCTTTAGCGGACCATTCTCTTCCATTCTTGGGAAAAGATGACATTGAGGCAGCGCACGAAATCAATGTGCGTGTAGCAAGGGCTTTGAGGCAGGATTATGGAAATTACAAAGGAGTATTATACGGCGGGTTCATGGCCACAAAGCACGGTGTCAAGCTTCTGGAATACAACGCAAGGTTTGGAGACCCGGAAGCAATGAATGTCCTTCCACTTCTTGAAGGGAATTTTGCAGAGCTCTGCATGGCTGTATCGCACGGTGATTTGGCAATGCAGAGGCCTGAGTTCAAGGCCAAGGCAACTGTCTGCAAGTATGTTGTTCCAAAAGGATATCCTGACAATCCGGTTTCAGGAAAGATAGAAGTCCCTGAAGGGTTGAATGCCTTGAGATACTTTGCCTCTGTTGATGAAAAGGAAGATGGCATCTACACTACAAAATCAAGGGCAGTTGCCTTTGTTGGCATTGATGACAGCATCGAAAGCGCAGAGAGGATTGCAGAGGAGGCAGCAAGCTCTGTCCAGGGAGAGGTTTACCACAGAAAAGATATTGGAACAAATGAGCTGATTCAGAAAAGGATTGACAACATGAGGCGAATCAGATGAGCATCGCTACAATTGTCCAGAACCACGAGGTTGAAAAGCCTGCTTTGATAGAGACTATGCTTCTTGATAGAGGCGTGGAATTGAGAAGAATATCGCCCAATTCATCAGTTTTTGATTTTTATGATTCAGACCTCGCTGTAATAATGGGCGGCCCTTCAAGCGCAAACGACAAGGATGAGCGGACTTTGGCTCTTTTGTCAGCAATCAGGGGCTATCACAAAACTGGTGAAAAGCCAATGATTGGAATATGCCTTGGAGCGCAATATATTTCAAAGGCATTAGGCGGGTCAGTCTACCAAAGCCCCCTAAAGGAAATCGGAGTTTACAAGGTTGACATCGTCACAAGGCATCCTGCTGTTGCGGGTGTCAATTCTCCAATGGATGTATTTCAATGGCACGGTGAGGCTTTCACGGTTCCAAAAGGCGGTGTCCTTCTCGCAGCCTCAACACATAACGGGCAGGCAATCGCCCAGGCGTTCAGGATAGGCCATTTGCACGCCTACCAGTTACATCCTGAAATGAGGCTAAAGGATGTATTGGACATGACTTATGAGTTTCCCGAGGATATTTTTTCAATGGGAAAAACTCCGCAGCAGGTTGTTTCTGAATACCTTGCAAAGGCCTGGGAGATTCAGAAGCAGGGAGCCACGCTCCTGAACAATGTGTTTGACCAGTATGGGATAGGGAGGCGGCCGCGTGAAAGATAGTAAAGGCACTTTGAGGATAGCAGCCTTCATGTCAGGCACTGGAACAAACCTCAGGAAGATACTTGAGCTGCAGAACAAGCTCATTAAATGCCCATTCAAGGTTGTGGTCATCTTCACAGACACAAAGGACGAGCAGAAATGCAATGCAGTGAAGATAGGCGATGATTTCAATGTTCCTGTAATCATCAATGACATAATGGACTACTACAGGGAGAGAGGATACAATGACAAGAGAGACATGAAAGTAAGGGAGCAGTTTGACAGCGAGACAAAAATTGAGCTTGAGAAAAGAAATGTCTCAATGGTCGCGCTCTGCGGCTACATGAGCCTGGTCACTTCGCCAATTTATGATAATTTCACCACGATAAATGTCCATCCGGCTGACCTTACGAAGAAGGACAGGAATGGGAAAAGGATTTACGCAGGCTGCCTTGGAGCTGGCTGCATAAAAAAGGCAATCCAAAATCGGGAAACTGAAGTGAGGAGCACTGTGCATCTGGTCAACGGCGAGCTTGACGGCGGGCCTGTGATATCAGTTTCGCCTGCTATTGAAATAAATCCAGATGTTCCAGATGAAAAGCTGGATGAAATCGCTCATGAATACCAGGAAAGGCTGAAAGAAAGGGGAGACTGGGTAATTTACCCTGAAACCATCAATATGATTTCAAATGGAAGAATGAGGATTGACAGCAACAAGCTCTATGTTGACGGAGTTGCATCTGATGCTTACAGGTTTTGAAATGGAAAAGCCGGAAATAAGGGAAAATGCAATAAGGGAAAGGTCTTTGCTTGAGGATGAGGAAGTCCACAGGAAGAGCAATGCAATCTGCGCAAGGCTCCTTTCAATTCCAGAAATTGAAAATGCCAGGGCAGTAATGCTTTACTCGTCAATTGGCAATGAAGTCCAGACAGGGCCTGCAATTCATATTTTAAAATCCAAAAAAATCATTGCTCTTCCACGGATGGAGCCAGGGAAAATAATTGCTGCGGCTCTTGACGAAAAGGGACTGTCGCAGGGCGGGCATGGAATAATGGAGCCGCTTGGAAATGAGATGAGTTATGATGAAATTGATGCAGTAGTTGTTCCGGTTGTTGCGTTTGACGCTGGATGCAACAGGATTGGAAGGGGATTGGGCCATTATGACAGGTTCCTGAAGCAAGCCAAGGCATTCAAGATTGGCCTTGCATTTGACTGCCAGGAAACTGACTCGATTCCTGTCGAAAGCCATGATGTTCAGCTTGACATGGTAATCACAGAGACAAGAGTGGTTTCAAAATGAGCAATGCGCAAATAAGCCATTACCAGAAGTATCTGCTCGTCGGAATAGTGTCATCTCTTCTGACTGTCGTAGCGCTCACTGTCTTGAGGAATTTTGTTTTGGAAAACCCGGTCATGAGCATTTTCCTGATTATTTTGTCAATTCCCATCCTGCTGCCAATAAACAAGTTCGCATTGCCCTATCTTAGGATATACCTGAGAAAATATATCGTTGTCATTGCAATCGGCTCATTAACGGCTGTGATGGCGCTTTCGCTCACAAAGTTTGTATTCCTTGCATTCCTGCTTTTCATCCATATAGCCATGAGCATTTTCCTTAAGACATTCAAGAGGCATCATGTCGGGATTGAAATAGTGCTTCTTATAACTGTGCTTAGCGGAGTCGCATACGGCCCAAAGGTTGGCGCATTCATGGGCGCGCTTTCAATGCTGCTTGACTACATTTTTTCGGCAAGGATTTCAATGTTCAGCATAGTCACAATCCCAGCTTATGCCCTGATTGGAGTGCTTGCTTCGGTTTTCGCTTCAGCGAACTTATTCATCCTTGGAATGGGCTTGGCTGTTTTCTACAGCCTCTTCACATGGATTTTCATACTCGGGTTCATGGGCGGAGACATTGACAAGTGCATCAGGTTTGCAGTTACGAACCTTGTGTTCAACGCCATTGTGTTTAGTATTTTCGCCCCAAATCTGCTGAGGCTAATGGTGTAGGTGATGAAAATGGACCGAAAAAACTTGAAGGATTCAGACCCGCAAATAAGCAACGCCATTCAGAGCGAGCTTAAAAGGAGGAAAGAGGGGCTTGAGCTTATTCCGTCAGAGAACCTTACAAGCAGGGCTGTCCTTGAAGCGCTCGGCTCTATACTTACTGATAAATATTCAGAAGGCTATCCCGGAAAAAGGTATTATGGCGGCAATGAATTCATAGATGTTGTTGAGAACCTTGCAATTGAGCGCGCAAAAAAAGCTTTTGGTGTTCCGTTTGCAAACGTTCAGGGCTACTCTGGCAGCCCTGCAAACCATGCTGTTTACTTTGCAGTGCTCAAGCCTGGAGAAACAGTTATGGGCCTTGACCTTCCGCACGGGGGGCATCTTACCCATGGCTGGAAAACCAATTTTTCAGGCACTTACTACAAGTCAGTTCCATACCATGTGAAAAGCGATGGCTATGTAGATTTGGAAGAAGTGAGAAAGCTTGCCCTTGAGCACAAGCCTAAATTGATGTGGGTTGGGTTCACAGCCTACAGCCGCAAGTTTCCTTTTGAGGAAATGTCAAGGATAGCTGATGAAATTGGGGCATATCTTGCCGCAGACATCTCGCACATCTCAGGGCTTGTCGTTGGAGGGGCGCACCAGAGTCCAGTTCCTTTTGTGCACATTATCATGACAACAACCCACAAGACGCTAAGGGGCCCGAGAGGGGCCATAATAATGGTGACAGAGAAAGGGATGCAGAAAGACCCTGAACTGCCTTCAAAGATTGACAAGGCAATAATTCCCGGCTTGCAGGGCGGCCCCCATAATCACCAGACTGCAGGCATTGCCGTTGCGTTGAACGAGGCTCTGCAGCCTGAGTTCAGGGAATATGCTTCACAAATTGTCATTAATGCCAAAGCGTTAGCGACAGCATTAATGGGCAATGGAATGAAGATAGTTTCCAACGGAACTGACAATCACATGATGCTGGTTGACCTCACCCAGTTTGGCAATGGAAAAGGGGTAATCGTTCAGGAAGCCCTTGACGCGGCAGCAATAACAGTGAACAAGAACACGATTCCAAACGACCCCTCATCTCCATTCTACCCAAGCGGAATAAGGCTTGGCACTCCAACTGTAACCACTCAGGGAATGAAGGAGCCTGAGATGGGGATGATTGCAAAACTGATAGTTGATGTAATCAATGAAGTGAAGGATGTCCTGCTTCCAAAGGAGGGGAGGCAGGAGTTTGTTGAGAATTTCAAGAAGGAAATAAGGCAGAACAGCAATATCAAAAGAATCAGGGAGGAAGTGAAGCAGCTTTCCAATAGGTTTGAGACTTACTGATATGGCGACTTTGCTTGACGGAAAGATGACAGCTGAAAATATTAGAGGCAAGCTCAAGGAAGAGATAGCTGGATTTGCAAAGAAGCCTGGCCTCGCAGCAATAATTGTCGGCAATAATCCAGCATCAAAGGTTTATGTTGACATCAAGGAGAGAACTTGCAGGGAAGTGGGCATTTATTCTGAAAGATACAATCTTCCTGAGACAACAACAGAGCAGCTGCTGCTGCAGCTAATTGATAAGCTGAACAATAACAGCTCAATACACGCAATACTCATACAGCTTCCCCTTCCAAGGCACATCAGCCCCGAGTCAGTTTTCTCTGCAGTGAAGCTGGAAAAGGATGTTGACGGGTTCAGCTCAAGGAACATAGGAAGGCTTGTAGCAGGCAACGAAGCCAATGTTCCTTGCACTCCAAAGGGCATCATCAGGCTTCTTGAAGAATACAAGATTCCATTTGAAGGCAAAAACGCAGTTGTTGTCGGAAGAAGCATGATAGTTGGAAAGCCAACAGCACTGATGCTCATGAACAGGAGCGCAACTGTCACTGTCTGCCACAGCAGGACAAAAGATTTGGCTGAAATAACCTCAAGAGCAGACATTCTAATAGCCGCAGTCGGCCATCCAAGCCTGATAACAAAAGAAATGGTCAAGCAAGGAGCTGCAGTTGTTGATGTCGGAATAAACAAGATTGATGGAAAAATAATGGGTGATGTTGACTTTGACTCTGTAAAGGAAGCTGCCGGCTTCATAACCCCTGTCCCAGGGGGAGTCGGGCCAATGACTGTTGCGATGCTTCTGGAGAATACGGTCAGCTGTTTTAAGGTGATAGAGGGAATATGACCACTTACAAAGACTCCGGCGTTGACATCGAAATTGCAGAGAAGGCAAAGGATGAGATAAAGAAGCTTGTGAGGCAAACTTACAATGATAAGACAGTTATGGATGCAGGCTTTTTCTGCGGCGGGATGCTGGCGGATTTCAGGGATTATCGCGAGCCGGTTCTCATGCTGAGCAATGACGGTGTCGGAACAAAGATGGCTATTGCAAGGATGATGAACAAATATGATTCAATTGGGTTTGACCTTGTGAACCACTGCGCCAATGACATCCTGATGAGCGGCGCAAAACCATTGTTCTTCCTTGACTACATTGCCTCAGAGAAAATAGTTCCAGAAGTGTCTGTTGAAATAGTAAGGGGGATTGTTGAAGCCTGCAAAAAGCTCGGAATAGTCCTAATCGGAGGGGAAACAGCCCAGATGCCTGGAGTCTATGTAAAGGGCGAAACTGATGTTGCAGGAACTATTGGCGGGATTGTTGAGCGCTCTGAAATCCTTGATGGCAGGTTGATAAGGGAAGGTGATGCAATCATAGGAGTTGCGTCAGCAGGATTGCACACAAACGGTTATTCTTTGGCAAGGAAAGTCCTGTTTGAAGACAACAAGTTTAGCGTCAATGATGAATTGCTTCCAGAAATAACGCTGGGGAATGCGCTTCTTGAGCCGCATCGAGAATACGTGACGCTTTACTTTGAGATGAGGAAGCACATCCGGATTAAGGGAATGTCCCATGTCACTGGAGGGGGAATGACAGACAACATCCCAAGAATCCTTCCAAGGGGATTGGGCGCAAAAATAGTGAAGGGAACATGGGAAGTGCTTCCAATATTCAATCTTATCAAGGAAAAGGGAAATGTTCCTGAAGAAGACATGATTAGAACTTTCAACATGGGCATCGGCCTTGTCATCGTCGTTGACAAAAGCGATGCAACTGGAGCTCTGTTCAGGCTGAGGCAGATGAAGGAGAAAGCCTGGGTGATAGGTGAAGTCACAAAGGGAGAGGGTGTAGTTTATGCTGAGGGTTGAGGTTTACAGGAAAGGAAGGGACATAAGGGCCGAGTCATTTAGGAAGTCCTTTGCCGAGGATTTGGGGATTTTCGCAGAGAGCATCGTGACCGCTGAAGTCTACAGCATGGACGGGATAAGGGATGATGAGGAGTTCAAGCTTGTTGTGGACGAGCTCCTCAATGAGCCGCTTGTGAGCACAATGTTCATTGGGAACAAGCCGCAAAAGGGAATGTGGATTTTTGAAGTTGCATACAGGCCAGGGGTGCAGGACCCTGCTGAATTGAGCGCAATCAAGGCCATAAGCGACCTGGGCGCCAACATTTACTCTGTCAAGACTTCCTTCAAGCTGGCTGTCAAGGGCATAAACAAGAATGATGCAGCCAAAATATCAAAATATGTTGCCAACGAGATAATACAGGAATGCCATTACAATTACGAGTTTGTGAATTATGAGCCTAAATCAGTGGCTGAGCTGAAGGATGAGATTGCTGAAGTTGATATTCTGGAAGCAGATGATGAAAGGCTGCTGCAAATCAGCAAGGACTACTCGCTGAAGCTCAACCTTGAGGAAATGAAGGCAGTGAAGAAATACTTCTTTTCAAAAGGAAGAAATCCCACAGACGGAGAGATTTCCTGCATTGCCCAGACCTGGAGCGAGCACTGCAAGCACAAGACATTCAACTCTGAGTTTGAGTTTGACAACAATGGAGTAACCGAGGTAATTCCAAACCTGTTCAAGGACACAATTGTGGCTGCAACTTCCAAAATCAAGAAAGACTGGTATGTTTCTGTTTTCAAGGACAATGCAGGCATAATTAAGTTTGACCGCGAGTTTAATGTTGCCTTCAAGGTTGAGACCCATAACCACCCTTCTGCTCTTGACCCTTACGGCGGCGCAGGCACTGGGATTGGTGGAGTCATAAGGGACATTCTTGGCGCAGGATTGGGTGCATGGCCTATTTTCAGCACTGATGTTTTCTGCTTTGCCCCGCCTGATTACAAGGGCGAGATTCCGGAAAAGATACTGCATCCCAAGAGGATAATGAAAGGCGTTGTATCTGGAGTCAGGGATTATGGGAACAGGATTGGAATCCCGACAATCAACGGCGCAATAATTTTCCATGATGATTACCTGGGCGCCCCCCTTGTCTATTGCGGAACAGCAGGAATAATTCCAAAGGGAATGGAAGGCAAGAAGGCAAGCCCTGGCGAGCTGATAGTTGTGGTTGGGGGAAGGACTGGAAGGGATGGGATTCACGGCGCGACTTTCAGCTCAGAAGTCCTGGACGAGACGTCTTCCGGAGCTGCTGTGCAGATTGGAAATGCAATTGAGGAAAAAAAGCTTTTGGATGCAATCATTGAAGCCAGGGACAAGAAACTTTACACATGCATCACTGATTGTGGCGGTGGGGGATTCAGCTCTGCGATTGGGGAGATGGCAAAAGACACGGGAGCGAGAATTTTCCTTGAGAAAGCCCCATTGAAATACAGCGGGCTCAAGCCGTGGGAAATATGGCTTTCTGAATCGCAGGAAAGGATGATTGTAACGGTTCCAAAAGAAAAGATTGATGAGTTCCTTGAGATTTGCGCCAAAGAGGACTCCGAGGCTGCGATAATTGGGGAAATCACCGATACAAAGTCTCTTGAAGTCCTGCACAATGGCAGGCAGTTGATTGACATGGACATGGATTTCCTTCACGACGGCATTCCTAAGTCAAGGAAAAAGGCAGCCTGGAAGAAGCCTGAATTGGAAGAGCCTGTTATAAGGCAGCAAGACAGTTACACTGAAACCCTAAAGCAGCTTCTTTCCCATCCAACAATCGCAAGCAAGGAATGGGTCATCCGCCAGTACGACCATGAGGTGCAGGCAGCAACTGTGATAAAGCCGTTGGTTGGAATTGCCAATGACGGGCCTGGAGACGCTTCTGTCGTGAGGCCAATTCCTGATTCCTGGAAGGGAGTGATGGTTTCAAACGGAATCAATCCCCGCTATGGTTTCATTGACCCGTACTGGATGGCTGCCTCTGCAATTGACGAGTCATTGAGGAACATCATAGCCACAGGCGGAAACATCAAGCACACTGCAATCCTTGACAACTTCTGCTGGGCGAGTTCAAAGGACGAGGAAAAGCTCGGGTCTCTTGTGCTCGCGGCAAAAGCCTGCCATGATTTCGCAACCATATTCAATGTTCCATTCATCTCAGGCAAGGACAGCCTCAACAATGAATTCATTGCCAACGGGAAAAGGATTAGGATTCCAGACACTCTTCTCATCTCAGCAATAAGCGTTGTTGATGACATAAGGAAATGTATCACAATGGATGCAAAGGCTGCTGGCAACAGCATTTACATCATCGGGAAGACTTATGACGAGCTTGGAGGCTCGCATTATTATGAGCTGAACAATGAGATAGGCAAGAATGTTCCAACGGTTAGGCAGGATGCAGTGATAGTTTTTGAGCGGCTTTCCAATGCAATTGCTTTAGGGCTAGTCAGGAGCTGCCATGACCTTTCCGAAGGCGGACTGGCTGTTTCTGCTGCAGAAATGGCCTTTGCTGGCGGCCTTGGAATGGCGATTGAGCTGGAAAAGTTTCCTTATGACGGCGAAAGGAGGAATGACAAGCTGTTGTTTTCAGAATCCAATTCAAGGTTCATTGTTGAGATTGAAAAGGGAAAGGAAAAGGATTTTGAAAATGTGATGGGAGGCGCTTCTGCAAGGATTGGGGAGCTGAAATCAGAGCCATACCTGGCAATTAAAGGCTTTGGAGGGAAGAATGTCATTGACTGCCCGATTGAAGAATTGAAGAATTCATGGCAGCAGACTTTCAGGTGGTGAAATGAAAGCAAAAGCATTGGTTTTAATGGGCTCGGGATTCAACTGCAACAACGAGACAGGGCACGCGCTAAAGCTGGCCGGAGCAATGGTGACACAGGCACATATCAATGAGATTGCATCCAAAGTAAGTCTGATGGATTTTCAAATAATGGTTCTGCCGGGAGGCTTCTGCTATGGCGATGACCTTGGCGCTGGAAAAGTCATGGCAAACCAGATAAGGCACGTCATCAAGGACGACATGAAGAAGTTTATAAACGACGGCAGGATTCTCGCGGGAATCTGCAACGGGTTCCAGGTATTGGTCAAGACAGGCTTCCTGCCCGGAAACATTGTTTCAACGCTTACAAGCAACGACTCTGGGCATTTCGAGGACAGGTGGGTTTACCTAAAGCCAGAAGCAGAGAACATTTTCACGAAAGGAATAAGCAAAATGTATGTGCCGGTAAACCATGGGGAAGGCAAATTCGTTTCAGGGAATATAGATGCCCTTAAGGAAGCCAGGCAGGTTTCATTTGTTTATTGCGATGAAAATCTAAATGAAACCATGTCTTATCCGCTCAATCCAAATGGCTCAGCTTCAGCAATAGCCGCTGTCACGAATGAGCAGGGAAACGTTTTTGGAATGATGCCGCATCCTGAAAAGCACGTTTCAAGGTACCAGCACCCAAGATGGACCCGGGAACAGCTGCCTGAGGAAGGCGATGGATTGCAGATTTTCAGGAATATGGTTGATTATGCTAGGGAAAAATTAACTTGAATTTGGCGCAAATGTTCTTGGGTTTGTTCTAAGATTGTTCCTGTAGGTCTCCCATCCAACTGTCATTTCGTTTACCATTGCAGAAAACGCTTTCTCCAAAGTGTAATAATTCCTTGTTGAAACCCCGAAATCGTAATCAAATTTGCCTGAAGTCACAACAATAAGCTTCCTATCTGGGAATTGCTCTCTGAACATAAGTATTTTTTCAATTCCATCAGCACCTTCGGAAGGGTGTGCCATAATTTCAAGCCAATATTCATTTCCCTTGCTGCTTCTTGCTGAAAAATCAAGATTAAAATCAACTGTCAGCCCTCTAAAAAGGTTTTTTCTTCTTTCATCAACATTGAGTGTTACGGTCACGTCTGGTGTTATGGAAAAACCCAGGCACCTAAGCATCCTGTAAATGTTTGCCTCCCACATCGATTTTGCAACATAAGGCACATCAGCCCTTCTTCCGCTTATTGTATCTAAATATTTTTGCCTGTTTTCAGGGTCGTGTATTCCCGCATGTTTTGCTGCAGATGATTTCCCGCCGCTAACTCCAATTTCATGTTTTCTTTGAGGAGAATATGTAAAAATAGTTGTCCTTGCAGCATATGCAGCCTGGCCTCCAATTTTTCCTGCCTCTGCAGATATTGCACTTCTTTTCTCATGGCTAAGCCCATGCACCCCTGCTTTTTGATCATATGATGCACGCCCTCCTAGAACGCAATATCTCACACCTTCATCATTAGTGCCAAAAATACCCTTCTTTTTTTCACGAGCCACAGTTCCTGCATTTGAAGACACCTTCTTTCTTTTTTCTTCAGAAAATCCATGCACTCCAGCGCCTAACTCTGCACTTCTTTTTCCTGCTTTGCTTGCATTGGCCCTTCTAACTTCCGGAGCAACCTTTGTCACATTTAGATTTCCTGCTCTAATGGCGCTAAGACCCCTTTGCCTTGCCTCTTCAACCTTTTCAGGAGATAAGCCATAAAACCCTATTCCTAGCTCAACGTTTCTGGCAGACGCTTCGCTCGCAGTTAACCTTGGAATTCCAAAGTAAAGGAAGAAATGCTCAATTGTCCTTCTTTCTATCCCAAGTTCCTTTTCAAGCTCCTCAATACTCTTATTCCCAAATTGGTGCTGCCTGGCCAAATAATATGGGAGCCTTTGGCCATGAGCGGATAACACTATTGTTTCTATTCCTTCCAGCCTCTTGATGTTGCTTGCGCTAAATCCCTGCACTTCAGAAACTGGTGCAGACCAAAATCCATTTAATTCAGCAGGCGAAGTTAGCTTCATTTGGGAAGAGAATCTGTGCTGCTTTTTAAGCGTTATTAAAGTCAAAAAATTTATTATCTATGAGAAACTACCCATTATTATGGCAGTTTTAAAAAGGGCAGAGGTGCTTATTATCCTTGATGAATCAAAGTATACTTATTTTCCAGAATGCCTGTCCAATCCATCTAAACAAATTAAAAGGAAAAGATAAACATCTTCTTTCCGAAAAACTTAAATACTACTATGAGTTCATAGTAATAAATTACTAGGGATTCATAGGTGATGTGATTGTCCACTACAAAAGTTACCAGGAACTTCCAGATAACCCTGCCAAGGGATGTGAGGGATTTGGCAGGAATCAGCATAGGCGACACTCTCAACGTAGCCGCTGACTCAAAGACCGGAGAAGTCAAGATAACAAAGACTTCTCCAAAGGAAGCTGTTCTTAACGCCACTGGAATATGGAAACCTGTAAAGGATTCCGTGTCCTATGTAAGGTCCTTAAGGTATGAAGCTGAAAAATCCAGGAGAAGAAAATGGAAAGGGTTCTGATTGACACAGATATCTTCATCGATTGCTTTAGCAATTATGGACAAAGCTCAGAGCTGCTTTCATCATGGCTTGAAGGCAAAGAGGTATACTTTTCGGCAATAACGGAAACAGAGCTGTTGGCAGGGAAGGACTGCAGGAAGCCTGAAGTGGAAAATAAGGTCCTTGCCCTGTTAATGCAGGCAAGGAAGGTTGAAGTTGATAACTGGATTGCAAGGAATGCCGGGCAAATGAAAAGGGAATGCCCGATTTCTACGACTGACGCCCTTATAGCCGCAAGCGCTCTGAAAGTTGATGCCGTCCTTTATACCAGGAACTTGAAGGATTTCAGGCAAATAAAAGGCCTCAAGGCAAAGGCTCCTTACTAGGCATAACCATTAAAAAAGAAACTTCTTAACCGTTTTGCTATGGGAAGCGTTCTCGTCTTGTTTGCAAGCAAGACAAACAAGCCAATATATGACAGGGTTTGCTCTGAACTGAAAAGGTTAAAAGTTGAGCATGACCTGAGGATATTCTCTGCGCACAAGACTCCTAAAGAGCTTGAGTCTTTCCTCAATGGCAAGGAATATTCTGTTATAATAGCAGGCGCAGGGATGTCAGCCCACCTTGCCGGAGTGGTTGCGGCAAAGAACTTATGCCCTGTCATTGGCGTTCCCTGCAGCGATAACTTCGGCGGGCTTGATGCGCTTCTTTCGACAATCAACATGCCTCCCGGAATCCCAGTCCTCACTGTTGGAATTGACTGCGCTGAGGAGGCTGCAAGGGCAGCATCGAAAATAATGAAGGCAGAAAAGAAAGTTTACATTAACGTAAAAATAAAGCACGCTGAAAAGGCAGCTGACATGCTCAAAAAATTGAATGTGCCGTATGAATTCTCATACAGCATCCATGATGAAGGAATCAACATAAGGTTTGTTGAGCTCAATGAGATAAAGGCATTGAAGGGCAATGGCAGCCTGATAATAAACTGCCCTGTTTCAGAGTCGGCTGATGTAAAGGATGCCTTGAAGCTGGCAGATATCAGGCATGGATTGTGGACAAGCCTTAACAGGCCAGACAATGCTGCAATCGCTGCTGCAGAGATAATCGGGAACAGAAATGAGCTTCTGGAATACCGGAACGAAATTGCCGCCGCAGTGTTGAAAGCAGACAGGGAGGAGAGGAATGGTTAGGGCATTTGTTTTTGACAATGATGGAGTGGTGCTGGATTCTGAACCAATCCATACGCTGGCTTACTTGGAAGCGTTTTTAGGGCACGGAATTCCTGTCACAATTGAGCAGATAACTAGGCACAAAGGCAAGTCTGCCAAGGATGTTACAAATGCGCTTGCGAGAGAGGCTGGAATTGAATTGGAAGCAGCGGGACTGGAACTCTTGCTTAGGGATAGAAGCGCGGCATACAGGATGATTGCAGCTGAGCGCCTAAAGCCGTTTCCTGACGCTGAGCTGCTTTTGAGGAACTTGATATCAATGGGATATCCGATTGCACTTGCCACTTCCGGCTCAAGAGACACTGCTGATTTTGTCCTTGAGCTAACTGGATTAAAGCAATACTTCAGGGCCATCATCACAGCTTCAGATGTGACTAAAGGAAAGCCAAACCCTGAAATTTATCTGAAAGCGGCAAGGAGCCTGGATGTCAGCCCAGGTGATTGCCTTGGGATTGAGGATTCTATTTTCGGCATTCAAGCAGTCAAGAGTGCGGGAATGAAATGCATTGGAGTGGCAACAACTTTTCCCAGGCAAGAGCTTGCCCTGGCTGATGTCATAGTTGGATGCCTCTCAGAAATAACCCCCAGGATAATAAGGAGGCTCGAATATGGTTAGTGATGAATTGCTTAAGGAGCAGCTAAGGCATTGCCTTGAGAAAACCGATTTGGGAATCGGCGAGAAATACGAAGGCAAGGTAAGGGACAACTATGTTGTTGGCAACAAGAGGATAATAGTTGCCACTGACAGGCTCTCTGCCTTTGATGTTGTCCTCTGCACAATCCCGTTCAAGGGCCAGGTATTGAACCAGATTTCAAATTTCTGGTTTTCAAGGACAAAGGGAATAGTTCCGAATCATGTGATTGAAGTGCCAGACCCAAATGTAATGGTTGTGAAGAACTTAACTCCTATTCCTGTTGAGTTTATTGTCAGGGGTTACATCACTGGCGTTACAACCACGTCAATGTGGCATAATTACAGCAGGGGGATAAGGAACTACTGCGGCCACAAGTTGCCTGAAGGATTGAAAAAGGACCAGAAGCTTGACTTTCCTTTAGTAACTCCAACTACAAAGGCAGAGAAAGGGCAGCATGACGAATTGACTTCCCGAAGCGAGATAATCGAGAAAGGAGTTATGGATGCTGATGAGTTTGATGTCATTTCAGAAACAAGCATAAGGCTGTATGAGGAAGGCGCCAGGATTGCTGCAAAGAACAGCATCATTCTGGTTGACACCAAGTATGAGTTTGGCCAGGATGAAAATGGAGAAATTTACCTGATAGACGAGATTCACACTCCTGACAGCTCAAGGTTCTGGTACAAGGACACATATCAGGAATTATTCAGCAAGGGAGAGGAGCAGAGGAGGATTGACAAGGAATATGTCAGGAAGTGGCTTGCAGACAGAGGATACACAGGAAATGGAACTCCTCCTGAAATCCCTGATGATGTTCGGGCAGAGGCAGCCAGGAGATACATTGAAGCATATGAAAAAATAACAGGCTCCCATTTCGATGCCATCGAGGGCGATGTAATGGATAGGATAAAATCAAACCTTCAACAGAGAGGCTATCTAAATGGACAGGTTTGATTCCATAAGCCCATTGGACTACAGGTATTATGCAGATAATGAGCTTTTTCCAGAGATTAACAAGTATCTTTCTGAAAATGCAACTATAAGGTATCAGCTTCTTGTTGAGCAGAAACTAGTTGAAGCGCTGGCAAAGAAAGGGATATGCAGCGATGAAATTGCAAATGAAGTCGCTGATGCCTGCTCAAAAGTGACTGCAACCGAGGTTTACGATGAGGAATCAAGGATAAAGCATGACATCCGCGCCCTTGTCAACTGCATAAGGAAGAAAGTTTCTGACAAGGCAAAGCCATTCATCCACTTCACTGCAACTTCATCAGACATAATAGGGACAGCAGAGGCATTGAAGTTCAAGGATTCTGCAGAGAAGCTGCTTGTTCCCCAATTGCTGCATCTTGAGAAAACCCTGATAATGCTTGCCTTGAGGGAAAAATCAACTGTCCAGATTGGAAGGACTCACGGCCAGCACGCTGAGCCAATCACTTTTGGCTTTGCGCTGTCTGAATATGTAAGCAGGCTTGGGTCAAGGATAGTTTCCATCAAGTCAGCAGCCGCGAATTTAAGGGGCAAAATGTCCGGCGCTGTCGGCAACTACAACGCATCCTCATTGTTCTTTGACAATCCTGAAGCATTTGAAAGGGAGCTGCTTGAAAGCATTGGCCTGAAGCCTTCAACCCATTCAACCCAGATTGTTGAGCCGGAATTTGCAGCAGACTATATGCACGCTGTTGTCTCGGCTTTTGGAGTGCTCGCGAATTTGGCCGATGACATGAGGCACTTGCAGCGCTCTGAAATCAGCGAAGTTGCTGAAGCTTTTGGAAAGGAACAAGTTGGCTCAAGCACAATGCCCCACAAGAGAAACCCAATCAATTTTGAGAACGTCAAGTCAATGTGGAAGGCCTTCATGCCAAGGATGACAACACTATACATGGACCAGATATCCGAGCACCAGCGAGACCTTACAAATTCCGCGAGCGGCAGGTTTGCAGCCGAGATAATCGCTTCCCTTGCCCTCTCGGCAAACAGGCTCAACAAAATCATGGCAAAGGTTGTTGTGGACAGGGAAAGCATGAATAGAAACTTTGAAAAAAACAGCTCGATTTCAGCAGAGCCTGCATACATCCTTCTCGCGGCAAATGGCCATCCTGACGCGCATGAGTTTGTGATGAAGCTGACTTTGAAATCCCAGTCGTCAGGCAGCAGCTTTGCAGAGCTTTTGTTTTCAGACCCAGAAGCAAAGCCATACCTTTCCAAAATGACTGAACAGCAGCTATCAATGTTGAAAAACCCAGAGAATTACATTGGCATTGC
>CAYJXD010000003.1:0-23367 GCA_964374085.1 uncultured Methanosarcinales archaeon
TTCTTAAGAAAAAAGGCTATTTAGAGGTTTTCCCACTTAACTTGGCATTGCCTTTTAAACCATAACTTTAAATAATACAACGGAGAGCTGAAATTCCATGTCTGTGAAAGTTAAAGTTTACTCAACAAGCGTATGCCCTTGGTGCATCAAGGCAAAAGAGTTCCTGAAGGAGAACAACATACCTTTTGAGGAAGTCAATGTCGGACTGGACAGGAAGGCAGCTGAGGAGATGATAGAGAAGTCAGGCCAGATGGGAGTGCCTGTGATAGATGTTGGCGGCCAGATAATAGTGGGCTACAACAAGCCAGCCCTTAAAAAAGCCCTTAACATTGCCTGATGTTCGCCTGCGACCTCTGCGGTTTCTTGTATAATTCTGAAAAGCTGGCAAAACAATGCCAAGACTGGTGCACGAAGCACAAAAGCTGTAACTTAGAAATAACCGGCAAATCCATAGGAAGGAAATCTGATTTTGTCCCTTTAGAATGATGAAAATCGAAAGATTTAAATATTAGTATTACATAACGTGTAATAGTAATAAGCGCCCATACAACTATTAAATTAATGGGGGGTGATGCCTGGTTTTAGCACCTCTTTTCCAGGCATCAACCACCATTCTCCTTTTTCATTCATTAGCCATTCAACACCCCAATCCGCTCATTATTTAAGGAAGCTTCTTCTTAAAGCAATTATGAGCCATATTGGCCTTGACATAGGAGGAACGTCAATAAAAGGCGTATTGCTTCAAGGGAACAAGATAATGAAGGAATGCCAGCTCCCAACGCTTTCTGAAAAAAGCAGGACAATCCAGAACATAACACAGGCAGCAAAGCTTCTGATGCAAAAAGATGTCAAGGGAATAGGAATAAGCCTTGCAGGGAGAACAAGCAAAGGACTCATAACCTTCAACCCAAACATAAAGCAGCTGGTTGGAGTTAACCTGAAACAGGCGATGGAAAAGAGCTTTGGGAAAAAAACAATTATTGAGAATGACGCGGCTTGCTTTGCGCTGGCAGAAAGCAGGCTTGGGCTTGGACGCGGCAAAAAAAATGTTATTGGCCTGATTATAGGCACAGGCATAGGCGCCGGGATAATAATTGATGGCAGGCTATACAAGGGCAATGGAGCAGCGGGAGAAATAGGGCACATGATAATAGACCCGACTGGACACGTGTGCGGCTGCGGAAGAAAAGGCGACTTTGAAAGCTGGTGCTCAGGGAAAGGGATTGTCAACAGGTATACTGACTCGGGCGGCAGAATCAAAGACCCTGACCCACAGAAGATTTATTTTTCAAATGAACATGCTGCAAAGCAAACAATAAATGAAACCATTGAAAAAATGGGAATTGCAATGGCAAACATTAGCGCGATTTTTGACCCTGAAATCATTGTCCTTGGCGGAGGCGTTTCAAACCTCCCCTTTTACAGCAGGATAAGAAAAGCTGCACAAAAGCACAAAATCAGCGGGCAGAAGCCCCTCAAAATAGAAAAATCAAGGCTCAAAATGCCGGGCGCTGTCGGCGCAGCCCTGCTCTTCTAGTCCCAGTAATCCCAGTCTTCCAGGATATCAGGATTGATGAAGTCAATTGCCTCTGCCTGCTCATATCCCTCCATGAATGCAGCTTCACGAAGAGAAATCTCGTCATCATCCAGCTCCTCAATCTCGCTTGATAGCAGCCACAAGTCGTCTTCCCTCTCTATGTTCCTAAACCACCTCATTCATTCCACCCCCTCTTGTTCCCTTTTAGACCACGCACCTTTTTTCCTAAAAAAGAACAAACACTGAAGAAAGATGGGAATGCCTGCACCTATAAATAAGTATTATTTAAACCGTATATACAGTATAGAATAATGCATTATAAAAACCAGCAGGCCTGCTAAATGCCTGCCTCTTTCCTGAGCAAGTCAGCCTTATCTGTTCTCTCCCACGTGAACTCGGGCTCGTTCCTGCCGAAATGGCCATAGGCAGCTGTCTTCCTGTATATCGGCCTCCTAAGGTCAAGGCTTTCAATTATGCCCCTTGGGGTTAGCTTGAAATGCTTTTTCACCAGCTCTGAAATCCTTTCCTCAGGAATTTTTGCAGTGCCAAATGTTTCGACATTGATGGATGTGGGCTCTGCCACGCCGATTGCATACGAAATGCCAACTTCGCACTTATCTGCAAGACCGGCTGCGACGATGTTCTTTGCAACATACCTTGCCGCGTAAGCTCCACTCCTGTCAACCTTGCTAGGGTCTTTCCCAGAAAAAGCGCCTCCGCCATGCCTTCCCACTCCGCCATAAGTGTCAACAATGATTTTCCTTCCAGTAACGCCTGTGTCGCCTTCTGGCCCTCCGATGACAAACTTTCCAGTAGCGTTGATGTGAATATTTGTGCTTGAGTCCAGGAACTTTCCGAGCACTGGCTTGATGACCTTCTCCTTTATTTCGTCCCTGAACGCCTCTGAAGTCTGGCCGTCCTTAGTCGTGTGCTCATCTGTGTGCTGGCAAGCAATCACAACTGCGCTGGCTCTTTTAGGAACGCCATCATGGTATTCAACAGAAACCTGCGACTTGCCGTCAGGGCCTATATGCTTCACTTCGCCTGACTTCCTGACTTCAGCAAGCTTTCTTGTAAGCTTATGTGCCAGCATTATCGGAAGCGGCATCAGCTCAGGGGTCTCGTTTGTCGCGAAACCATACATCATTCCCTGGTCGCCTGCGCCCTGCTCCTTCCCTGCCTTTTCATCCACGCCCTGCGCTATGTCAGGGCTCTGGCCGTGAATGGAAACTAGAACGCCTGCATCCTCATGGTCTATGCCGAAGGACGGGTTAGTGTAGCCTATTTCTTTAAGGGTTCTTCTTACAATTCCTTGAACATCAGCATATCCTTTAGTGGTTACTTCACCCGCAACAATTACAAGGCCGGTTGTTGTCAAGCATTCAACTGCAACCCTTGACATGGGGTCTTGAGAAATCAAATTATCAAGAATAGCGTCACTTATTTGGTCTGCCAACTTGTCAGGGTGCCCTTCTGTCACTGACTCTGATGTTATGAATTTAACCTGAACCATTGAATACGCCTCGCATATCACTGGACCAGACACGGCAATTAAAAAGCTTGCTGAACAAAATATTCCTATAAGAATAAGCTACTTGAAGCTCACCTTAAAGCCACCCAGCTTTTTTGCCATCAGATTGTAAAGTGCAGCTAACATAACACCTACAACAAAGCCTGAAGCGGCATTCGTTAGAACAATGAACACCAGGGCCAGCAAGCCTACAAAAAAACCAATAATTATTGCACCCGGAGACAACAAGGAAAGATAAAACATAATAATGGCCATATAGACAAAGCCCACAAGAAGGCCCCCAAAGGAAGTCATCACCATATTAACCAGCCCTGCAGACAGGACGCCAATCCTCGCAAGCACATGCTTTCCTCCAGAAGCCTGAAAATCTGTCTTGACGCCGCCGACAAACCTTGCGGGTATGTTGTAAAAGAAGGCTGACAATGCGCCATTAACAAACCCGAAAAGCGCTGCCAGCAAAGGAACAAGAATCAAAAACAGCAGGGAACCTATGCCAAAACCAGACCCTAGGACGCTTGCTGCGAAAAAAAGAACCCCAAACAGAACCCCAAAAATAAGAAACTGAAACGCATTTATCTTTGCCAGTGACAAAACCCCAAGCCGCCTGACGGAAGACAAAGCAGCATCTTGAAATTCAACCGCCATTCCGCCAACAACTGATGCAGAGACGTTGTAAAGATAAACGCCGATTAAACCCAGCAAAAATGACAAAACCGCAAAAAGAACCGGAATTGCAAATATCCACCAAACCCCCAGGTCAAAGGACTGGAACGGTGGCTCGCCAGTAAAAGACATTAGCGCAAAAAAAGGCCCCATAAAAAGCCCGATAACCGCGCCAAAGACTGCCTGGAACTTTGCCACAGGAATGGGACTGGCCCATGAGAGCACTTTCACAGAAGACCTTGCTGAAACTTGCCCAGCACGCTTGCTGGAAGCGCCTGGCTTCCTTGCCACAGACTTCTTTTTAACCATCACAGAACATCTAAAGCCAATTAATATAAATAGTTTCCCATGATTCACTATTTCTGCCATGCCAAAGTCCACTGTGCTAAAGGGAATTCTTATCCTTGTCCTGGTGCAGGCCTTTTTCCTCGGCAGCTTCAGGATGCTTGTCTTCAACCAGCAATATTATGGCGAGGCTTTCCAGGAATCCGGCACCTATCAAAGAGTCCAGGATGCTGATTCAACAGCAGGCAACCTTATTGCGTATTTCAAGGGCGAGACTGGCCTTGAAAAGGGGAGCTTCAACAGCCGCGAAGAAGAGCATCTTGAGGATGTAAAGCAGCTGGTTAACGCGACAATCTCCTATTTTTACATTCTGTGCTTCATGGCTGTCTTGGGGCTTTTTGCATTCAGGCGGCAACTCCGGGAAATCGCCAAGGCACTGCTAGTTTCAGGGGGAATTGTTATTTTCATTTCAACAGCGCTTTACATGGCCAACAGCTATTTCCCCCAACTGTTTAATGCATTTCACAGGCTGTTCTTCAAGCCCGGAACATACATCTTTTCTGAAAGCGAAATGCTGATACGGCTTTTCCCAGAGGCTTTCTTCAGGAAGTTTGCCTATGACATAGTCCTAGGGGCAGCTGTTCTGGCAGCTTTGTCAGCTGCAATCGGCATCCTAATCCTGATTGGGAAAAAATATTTAAACAAGGCAAGGTAAACCAAGAAGGGGTGATATAATGGCTAAGGCAAAGGAAAAATCAAAGAAGGCTGCTCCAAAGAAGATGGGCAAGATGAAGAAAGACATGTCAGGCTGCGGGTGCTGCTGACTGCAGAAAAGCTTATATGCAAGCGATTCCCATAAAAAGCATGATCTGCTTGCACTGCTAATGATATTCCCCATAATAAACCTTATAGTTCTTGGAATAGTTGCCTGGAAAGACTAGAAGAAGTCTGTCAATCCCTTCTGGGCAACAGCTGGCTTGGCCTCGGGGAGTGATTTTATTTTCCTGCCGTCAAAAACAGGCCTTCCATACTCGCCGTCAAACCCAGGCAGGACTTTCAGCTTTCCTTCCCTGCTGGAGATGATTGCAGACGAAAGCTCCTGGCTTGCGACTTTTGCAATCTCTTCCCTTTCTGCATTCAATAGCACATTGAACTCGTTCCCAAACCTTGCAATGAGCTCATTGAAAACCTTCCATGTCTTTGGCGAATGGACAGGCCATCCATTCAATTCTGCTATGATCTCAGACAATGGCATCAGCGAATGAAAGGGAATCGCATTTTCCGGAACAAAACCTTCAGGCCTGTCTGCAAGCTCTTCCACGCGGTTGAGGACTCCAATCGTCAGCTTTCTTTTGCATTTTGGGCAGATGTTGTTAAGGCTCTTTGACTCTGATGGACTTGCGGAGAAGCCGCAGTTCCTGTGCCCGTCAAAATGGTATTTGCCGTAGTTAGGGTCTACTTCCACTGTACCTGCCAAACCCTCCTTTGTCTTTATTGCCTTCAATAGATTGTCATAGCTCAAGTCAATGTCAAGGATTGTGCACTCCCTTCCCATCCTCCATGGCCAGTGGCTGTGCAGGTCGGAAAAGGATACTTGGGCGTATTTGTCAAGCCTTGACAATCTCCAGTTCATTGCAGGATCGCTGGATAAGCCTGTTTCCACTGCGTATATGCGCCTGCTTCTATCGCCAAAACATTCTTCAATGCTGTCAAAGCCAGACTCTGATCCCATTGCGCCAAAATACGGAGTCCACAAATGCGCAGGTATTATCATGCATTTTTCCGAGATTGACATCAAGCTGTCAACGAGCTCAATGCTGCTCATCCCAAAGATCGGCCTCCCGTCATAATCAACCCGCCCCTTTTTCAGGAGGAATTCAGTTATCTGATTCACAACATCAAGGCTTGGCGCAAAAATCAGGTGGTGGACTCTCCTTCCCTTTCCTCCTTGCGTGTAAACAAGTGAGATTTCTGTCTGCAAAATGAAAGGAAACCCTGTTTTGCTCCTGAGGATTCCGGTTTCGTCCTCAGCAAGCTTTGCCTTTATTTCCTGAATCCATTTAGGATGGGTAAAATCCCCTGTGCCAAGAAGATTAATGCCCTTTATCCCTGCATACTTCTCAAGGTTTTCAAGGTCAAGGTCCTTTCCTGTCGCCCTGGCATACTTGCTATGGACATGTAAGTCTGCGAAGATTTTCATGCTGCAAAGAAGCTGTCCAGCTTGCTCTGGACCTTTGGCTCTATGAAATCCTGTATGTTTGTGCCGAAGACATCAAAAATCTTTCCCACAGAAGGAAGAATCTGGTTCTGGATGTAATATTCAGGGTCGTATTCTCCTTCCTTCACTTCCTCGGGAAGCCTTGCCCTGTCCCTAATCCTGTCTTTCCCCTTGACTACAACATAGCTTATCATTGAGCCTATGCCAACCTTCCTGCCAAGCTGCCTCATCCTTTGCGCAACTGCAACATGGGGCGAGATTGAGTCATAGCTCGCTATCTCCTTCTGAAGCTGGGTGTTTATCACCATCTTCTCAACCGGAAGCTCTTTGTTCCTCATCTGCTCAATTATTCCCCTGACATATTCCCTGGCAGACTCATCATTCTTCTCCTTCAGGACCATTGTCAAGACTTTTTCCTGCACTTCCTTTGAAATCCGGGAAAGATTTCTCCTGACTGTCTCAAATCCCCTTATCTTGAGGCTGCCAGACTCAGTTAGGAGGGCGTATTTCTTCTTTGCACCCAGCCCCTTGTCCTTTGTGCCTACAAACAATCCCGAAGGATAGAAACCCTCATAGTCAAGCTCCATCAATCCCGGAAGATGCCTGTTTATTTCGGTAACAAAAGACTCAGCCTCATGGCTCGACTTCCCTGAAAGGGAGAGGAAGATTGAGTCAGTGTCAGAGTAAAGGACTCCGAATCCCTCGGCCTTTGCATTTGAGATGACGTCCATTATGTATTTCCTTCCGTATGCAGTTATGCTCTTTGCGCACTCAACACTATACCATCTCGCCCCGAAAAAGCCAAAATACCCATAGATTGAGTTTGCAATGGTCTTTAGCGCCTCTGACCTTGCCTTCAGCATTATGCTCGAGTCTGACGAGCGCATTATCTCCTTTATCCTCATCCTCCGCTTCACAAGGTTTTCAATCACAGTTGAAATAAAGCCTTTTCTTTTCCTGCAGAACCACCTCTGCGCCCCAGGCACAAGCTCAGAATCAGGACAGCAAGCACAGTTCATCATGTCAGGGCTCACATTATGCGCCGAAATAATTGTTGGATACAGGCTCCTGAAGTCAAAAACGGCAATGCCCTCATAGAGGCCTGGGGTTGGCTCATAAACATATGCGCCCTCAAAAGTGCTCCCTATCCTTTCCCTGGACTCAACATATGCCGGGCGGTTTGGGGCGATTTCATTGAAGTTCTTTGCCTCATTGAGAAGATACCATTCAACAAGCTGGGAGAAGCTCATCCTGCTCACATCATTGATTGAAAGGCCAACAACATTAACCAATTCAACAAGGTTTGGAAGCATCTTTTCAGCCAGCTTCAGCACAAGCTGGGCATCCTGCAAATTGTACTTGCAAAATGACTCCAGGCCATCATTGTTGTTCCATGCGTGGTAAAGGGCGGAAAGGTCTACATTGTCCTTGCCCTCGGAAAGGACTTCCATTGCAACAGAGTCAAGGTCAAAAACAGGGGTCTGGAGCGACCTGCCGAAAATCCTCCTGACAAACTTGAACACGTCAAAATGGGCAATGCCTGCAACCTCTGCAATGCTTACAGAAGGCTTCTTCACTATCCTTGGCTGGGAAAAATCAAGACCAATGTCAAGATTTATGTTGTGCTTTGCCGCGCGGGCGCTAAGGTAAGGGAAATCAAACCCATCTGAAAAATAGCCTGCAACAACGTCAGGAGAAAACTGCTCAAACAATTCCTTGAATCTCTTCAATAATTCAGCCTCGCTTTCCACAAACTCAACAAAGTCAAGATTAGTCGCAAAACGCTTCCATGTCAGGACTTTCCTGAAGCCATTCCCTGACAATGCAAGCATTATGATTGGCTGCTCGCCAAGCACTATTGCTGTTCCGAACTGGCTGTGCGTCTCAATGTCAAAAGCCAGGACTTTCAGCTCCTGAAGGATATCCTCGCTTTCCTTCCATACTTTTTCAGCCCTGAAAACCGGAACCTTAGACCTTGAATCAAGCATGAACTCGCCTTCTGCTGAGCACAATGACAGCGGAGAAATGCCCCGGTCAATCAGGTAGCGCCGCTCAAACGGGATGTCTGCCTCAAGGACTTTTCCGAAAGCAGAAGCAGCCTCCCTCAAGACAGGAACATCCGACGGGAGGAAGCAGAATACCTTGAGGGCATTCACTTCCTGGCCGACAAACTTCTTCTTGTGCTGCTCCACTCTCTTTATGCGGACAGCATATTCATTCCTCGCCGCTGAAACCTGCTCAATGTCCTCCTTGACCGAATTAATCATCCAGAAATACGGCTCAAACGACTCATCAAGAACGCAAACCTGATTTCCGTCTGACAGCCTGCCAAACATTTGTATGACAGGCAAATCCCTCATAACCTTGTATGACACCTCAACAGGATAAAAGCTTATTTGCATGCTCCCAAACCCTAACCGTGAAAAAACCCTTTCAATTATATAAAGGTTTACCGAGAGTGAAGGCAAAGCTCACAAGGATTCATAAGCTCCAGGGAAATGGACAAACTTGTGCGATTCTGAAATTGTTATGTATTCGTAATCCCGCATTATCCCTGAAAACCGATTCCTTATTTCCCTCAGAAGGTCATTGAATTCCTTTATGCTTGGGGTCATGACATCAATCTCAAAATCCCAATGGCCAATGCAATAGATGAATTTAGTTATGTTTGGATGCATGAGGCAAAAGTTGTGAAGCGCCTTTTCCATTTCGCGGTTTCCAAAATGAAGCCTCAGCATTATTTTGCAATAGACAAGATTCAGCATTGGCGCGTTAATGGTGCAGCTATACCCTCCAATCACGCCCTGCTTCTCAAGCTGCCTTATCCTGTAGCCTATTGCGCTTGCTGCCATTCCTGTTTTCCTTGCCAATACAGCCAGGTCAGCGCGCGCATTGTTTGACAGCCATCTTAAGATCTCCCTGTCCTTCTCATCAAGGGAAAGGCTGCCTTTCTCAATGCCATAAACCACAGGCGCAAAATATTCTGAATCCCTGGACAGGAATTTCTTCTTTGAATGGTAAATCCTGGTGATTATGGTTATGTCCTTTGACACAAAGAAAGAGTCATATAGCTGGAGAAATCCCTGCAGGACTGCGTTAAGCCTGTAAATGTCCTTTTCAGCCATTTGGACAACAAGATCGTAAGCTCCGCCGCAAGAAGCAACCCAATAGACGCTTGGATTGCTGCAGAATGCCTTTATCAGCTCCTCTTCCTTCTTCTTGTCCATGCCTTTTATCTTGAAATAGACTTCATAGTTGCTGAACCCATATTTCTCAGCGTGTATGTGGGTTATGAAGCTCCGGATGACTTTCTGGGTGACAAGCCTCTTGATTCTGTAATCTGCCACTTCCCGGGAAACATGGAGCTTCTTTGCAATCCTGTTTGCAGGAAGCCTTGAGCCCTTATCAAGCTCAGCCAGCAGCTTCTGGTCAACCTTGTCCAGCTTTCCGAATAATTTACTCATGATTTTTACATAATACGCTTTTACTTATAAATTTTTCTTTATTTTGTAAAAAAAATCGTTTAAAAATTTATATTCTTGCCTGACATATAAGCTTCAATGGAAGCAGAAAAGAGGCAGAAAAAACCGATGGAGGATGATGAAAATGATTTTTGGGTATTTTCGTGCAGAACCTACTGAATATGCAAGGCTTAGCGTTGGCGGAAAAACAGTGAAGGAAGGCCCTGGAATCAGCAGGATTTATGTCCCGCTGAGGACAAGCATAGAGCTTGTCGGGATAACGCTGACAGAGAAGCCCTTTGGATTCAAGGAAACCTCAAAAGACAACCAGGAATTAACCCTTCAAGGAGGCCTGCTCTACAGGGTTGCAGACCCGCAAAAAGTCCTTGGGGAATATAACTTTGCAATAAATCCGAGGACAAAAGCATATCTTTCAGAAGACCCCCGAAAGCTGCCAGACCATGTGCTTGAGATTGCAAGGGCTGGAGCGAGAAGGGTTGTGCAGAGCACTGACCTTGAAGCGCTTCTTGGAATGAGCGAGAAGCTATCTGAGCAGGTAATGGCTGGACTGCAAGAATCACCAGTAATCAGGGACCTTGGGATTGAAGTGAAGACAATTTACTTCAATGCCCCCCAAGCGCAGCCAGACATAGCAAAAGCTCTGGGCGCAACATACAGGGAAGGGCTGCTGCAGAAGGCAGACAAGGCAACATTTGAAAGGAGGGCAGAAGCAGTTGCGCAGGAAAAAGCCATCAAGAGAAATGAGCTCAGGAATGAGATAGACCTTGAAAAGCAGAGAAAGCAGCTTGTTGACCTTCAAGGGAATAACGAGAAAGCAAAGGCACAATTCGATGCAGAGGCAGCCAGAATCGCGCTTGCAGTGTATGATGACGCGACACCAGGCAAGATAGCTGCGCTGGCCCTTTACAAGATTGGGGAAGGAGCTGAGAACATCGAGAACCTTTCCATAACCACCGAGCTCCTCACAGCGCTAAGAAATGCCCGGTAAGCAAAATGCCTCTTGACCGGATTGTTGTGGTGAAAAGGGAAACCCGGCTTGAGGAATTGCTCCAAAGGCATGGAACAGCATCCCAAGCCAGGTTTTACCTTGAGTCAAGAGGCGAGTCATACAGCTCATACCAGGACGAGCACAATGACTATGTGAAGGGGCTGGGCCAAGTCCTTCACCAAATCCCCTCAAAAATCAGGAGCCAGTCCATTGAGAAAAGCCTCCTTGCCACATACCAGTTCGGGAATGACCTGATAATTGTTGTCGGCGACCCAGGGCTGTTTGTGAATGCCGCAAAATACGCAAATGGCCAGCCGATAATAGCTGTAAACCCTGACCCAGGAAGGATGGATGACACTTTCACAACCTGCGCTCCAAAGCAGACTGCACAATGCATTGCAGACGTGATTGAAGGCAAATCAGGAGTTGAGGAAATCACAATGGCAGAAGCAATAATGGAGGATGGCATGACTCTTCTTGCTGTCAATGACTTCTACATTGGAAGAAGGACTCATGTTTCATCCAGATACTCCATAAAGTACGGCGGAAAATCTGAGATGCAGTCCTCTGACGGAATTCTGGTTTCAACAGGAGCAGGCTCGACAGGATGGCTGACCTCGATAATGACAGGAGCTTACATGGTGACGAAAGGAGAGCCATGCCCTCCTGAAGAAATAGCCTTTCCAAGAAATTCTGATTACCTGATGTTTACATCCATGAACCCATTCCCCTCAAAAATAACAGGGGCAAGCCTGGTGAGAGGAAGAATCACAGAATACAGCCCACTGGCTGTTGTGTCTCAAATGCCTGAGGAAGGGGTGATATTCAGCGACGGCATCGAATCAGACTACCTTGAATTCACAGCAGGCAAAACAGTGAAGATAATGCCTGCAAAACAGAAAGCCCGGCTTGTAAGGCAGATTTACAATGCAAGTCCAGCGCCAAACGGGAAATATGAAAGCATCGCAAGCTCGCTAAGGAAAATCAGCATGAAGGCGCTCCGCCAAAAAGAGAGAACGCCAAGAATACGTGCCGGAATTCAAGCACGGCACACGCAGGCGAATGAAATGCGCCTTGGCAAAGAATTCGATGACGAAAAAGAACTTGAGGATGAAGAGGAATATGAAGACGAGGAGGAACGCGAAGAGGGCGAAGGGCATTCAAATACATTTAAATATTAGCTCTCATCGTTTTATTGCATGCCAGTAACAAACATACACAGGGAACAGCGACTCGGCGTTTTTGTTGACGTGCAGAACCTGTATTATTCTGCGAAAAACTTGTACAACACCAAAGTGAACTTCCGCGAGATACTGAAGGTTGCGGTTGGCGGAAGGAAACTGATAAGGGCAATAGCCTATGTGATAAAGGCTGATGTGAAGGATGAGTCAAACTTCTTCGAGGCGCTTGAGAACATTGGCTTTGAAGTGAATGCAAAGGACCTGCAGGTATTCATAGGCGGGGCAAAGAAAGGGGACTGGGACATTGGCATAGCAATGGATGCTATCGAACTCGCGCACAGGCTGGATACAATAGTGCTTGTTTCAGGAGACGGGGATTTCCTCCCATTGCTCCAGCACCTGAGAAGGGCGCTTGGGTGCAGGGTTGAAGTGATGGCTTTCGGCAAGACAACTTCTAAGAAGCTCATTGAAGAGGCAGACTCTTTTGTGGACTTGGACAACAGCAAGAGATACTTGATGTAGAAATATCTAAGGTTTTAAGCTAAACCTGTCGAATAGCCCGCCGAACCTTCCATTGAGCCTAATCGCCACTATTCCTGCCGCAAAGTCAGGCAGTGATACATAGCCTTCCTTAACTGTAAAGTTTTTTGTCCTTATGTCGTGCTCAAGGCTCTCCATGCAAAAGCTTCCAGAATTCACATAAAATCCGCTGGCTCCCATCTGCCAAATGAACGAGTGCGCGTCTGAGCCTGCTATCCCCACAACTCCCAATTCGTCGGCCCTCTTTTTAGCCAGCAAATTGCCCTCAGACAGCCATGCAACCAGCTGGGCATTATGCACCTCAACAGCAGCCACCCTCTGGTAAAGCCCATCCCTGAGCATTGCGTTGCTTTCATCAATCCTGTGGCCTAAAAGATAGGGATGGTTAAGGGTGGGTATGCCGTTGCTTTTTTCTATCAGGTCAACAGCCTCAAAAGGGTCATCAACAATTGCAGGAGCATAGCTTGTGCATCCAATCGAAAGAAAATGAAAAACCGGAGTCCTTACTTCCTGCACATTTATAATTCCCCCAATGTCATCCTTATACCTGATTTCAGCAAATCTCCTGTCTATTACCTTTATCCCGCCATATTTCTGCCTGGGCATTTCAACAATATCCTCAAACTTTGCCACCCAAGGATTTGCCCAAGTCCAGGCATATCCGTAGATTCCCTTGCTTGCCTTCCTGAAAAAAGCCTCAGTGGAAGGCATAAAAGTGAGGTGGCAGTGCGGGTCAACAAGAATCTTGCCCTCAAGGGTCATTTCTCACGCAGATATGCTTTTTTATAAAAAGTTTACCAGCTAATCCCCCTTTAAAGCCAAATGCGGCAAACCAACAAAAATGATTTAAGCAACCTCAACACCTGAAATGGGCATGAAAGCCCTTGTCATCGGCGGCAACAGGTTCATAGGCTATTTTCTTGTCCAGAAACTGCTTGGATTGAAATGCAAAGTCTCAATACTCAACAGGGGAAGCAACAAGGGAGTTTTCGGGAGCAGGGTTGAGGAGATAATTTGCGACAGGGATGACAAGAAGAAGTTTATTTCTGAAGTGTCAAAAAGGGAGTTTGACTTTGTGTTTGACAACTGCGCATACAAGCCAGAGCAAGTGAAGATTTCACTTGAGGCATTCACAGGGAAGATAAGGCAATACATCCTCTTGAGCACGGTTGCTGTCTATAATAAAGGCGATAAGCTGCCTTACGCGGAGAATTCTGCAAGGAACGGCAGGAATCCATTTGAAAGCTATGGCGAGGAAAAGGCAGAGTGCGAGAATGTCTTGTTTGCCCAGGACAAAATGCCCTATACAATAATAAGGCCCACTTATGTTTACGGGCCGAATGACTATACTGATAGGATGGACAAGCTGTTCAGGCAAGTTGACTCGGGGCAGGCAATCAGGATTCCAAAAAGCAACCCTGTTTCCCAGTTTGTCTACGTGCATAATGTGGCAAGCGCGCTTGCTGCTGCGGCTGGCAACCAGAAAGCCCTTGGCGAGGCATACAACATATGCGGCGAAGAAAAAATAACTTACGGCGAACTGGTTGAGATGATTGGAGAGATAGTTGGCAAAGAGCCAAAAGTCTCATACGGAATGACGCCTGACTTCCCCTTTGAAGACTGGGAGATGCACAGCGACGTGTCAAAGAGCAGGAAAGGCCTGAAAATAAAATACACTCCCCTCAGGCAGGGATTGAAAGAGACTTGGGAAGGGCTGCAAGAACAAAGTGGCTCATAGATACCAAGTGCTTATTCCCGGAAAATAGCCTCTGTAATTACTCATCAACACACCTCCAAAAAAATCACTCAGGAATATCTGTTCTGCACTTTGCCAGAGCCCAATACAAGAGCCTTTCCATAACTGTTTACTAAAGTTGGCGCTCCAGCCAATGAATCACTTGGAATTTCATATACGACTTGCTTTCCATCGTGAATGACAGAATATTGCCCTGCAAGGCTTTCTGCCATGCCCGCAGCCTCTGCAGATGTATGGGCCTCAAAGCCCAAAGCCAGGATTTCAATTCCTGAACTTTTGCTATTAGAACCTGAACTTTTCCCGTCAGAATTAATTGGCGAAACAGGCCGGGCTAATGGAATATAAAAAGTAGTAATTGCAGGCTTCGCCGGTTCTGCCAAAAATCTTACCACTTTTGCTGCCAAATCTCCAATGTCCATGTTCATCCCCTCCAAAGAATCTGATAATGGGCATCACTGCCGATGATGTTTAAATAATTTATTATTGGCTTGGTAAACAAACAACGATATTATTCCAATAAAACAATTCATTTGTTTAATGAAAAAAGCAAAACGATTACAATGATAAACGTTTGTAAATTATCATCCGCCAAACTTCTTCTCGACATCCTGCTCTATGACCAATGCGCCTATATACCCGCATGTAAGGCACTGGTATTGCATGCCAAGCTGGCTGCCCATGTACAGGTGGATGTCTGCCGAGCCGCAAGTCGGGCACAAACGGATTTTCATCAGTCCCTCACCTTCTTGTAGCCGATTACTATAAGGAGGGCAAGGATTCCTCCGAGGAGAAGGAACCTTATGATGTCAGTCAGGTTGCTCCAGTTCCTCACTGTCCCGATTATTATGCTGAGTATTCCTCCAAGCAGGAAGCCAGTGCCAACAGACTCAACTCCTATCAGGATGCCTGCAATGACTGCAATGACTCCAATTATCACAAGGAAAATGAACACATTGCTGTTGTACTTGTTAAGGCCATCCTCAAACCCGACATGGCAGGTCTCGCAATACCAGCTGTAGGCACAGCCTGAATTGTTGTAGAGGAACTGCAGATTGCCTTTTTTTGAATAGCAGTCAGACGAGTCGTTTGTTGGCACAACCAATTCTGTGCAGTTGAGCTGCTCGGGAAATGGCTTGCCATAAAATGCAGGAACTGCCCTCTCAGGATACCTTGAATTGTTGCAATACTGCTCATACTTTGGCTCCTTGTAGAAAGTGGCAATTCCATAATTGATGAAGAGGTTCAAGACTATTGCGATTGCAACTGCCAATGCATATTTCTTAACAGCAATTCCTGCCCTTGCCATCATATGCGTTGAAACATACATTTTTATAATGCTTTCCTTTCAACTCTCTTATGAACTTCCAGGGGCTTCAAAAAGTTGAGAATGCTGATTTCTACCTAGACATTGCCTTCAGGAGCGGCAAGAAACAGGCAGTGAAGACAAGGGAAAATGTCAGGGGAGATGACAGGCTGAGGAGAACATCAGTAATAGAATCAGAAAGGATAAAGGCAGCCAGCAAGACCCTTCACGGTCATTTGAACGCCATCACTGAAGGCTTCCCGATGATTGATGAGCTTCCCCCATTCTACAGGGAGCTGACGAGATGCACGATAGACATTGACAAGCTGAAGAAGTCAATAGGCGCGATAAAGTGGGCTGATAGCCAGGCGATGAAGTTTTTCAGAATGAGCTACAGCAGGATAAGGAACTCCAAAGACCCCAAATCGCTTTATGTCCACAAGAAAAGCTATTACGGAAGGGTAAGCTCTGCATTGAAGCAGGTCAAGGACGCTTTCCTGTTCCTTGAGTCAGCAAGGAGGATGATGAAGAAGTTCCCTGCAATAAAGACTGACTTGCCGACAATAGTCATTGCAGGCTTCCCGAATGTGGGCAAAACGACATTGCTGAGGGCATTGACAGGCTCAGAGCCGAAAATTGCCTCTTACCCATTCACAACACAGTCATTGATGATAGGGTATGCAGAGATAGGCGGGAAGAAAATGCAGATGATAGACACTCCTGGGCTTCTTGACAGGCCGCTTAACAGGAGAAACAAGATAGAGCTGCAGGCGATACTTGCACTGAAGCACCTTGCCAACAAAATTATTTTTGTCCTTGACCCCACTGAAAGCAGCGGATACAGCTATGATGAGCAGATACAGCTTCTCAGGAGCGTTGAGGAGAATTTCAGGATTCCCACGATAATAGCGATGAACAAGTCTGACTTAATTACAGATGAGCGCGATTTCAAGGAGCTAAGAAAATACACGAAAGTCATAATTTCCGCCGAGAAAAAAACAGGAATAAAGGAGCTTGCCGAGCTGTTGGGCTAAGCGCTGTTCGGAACTATCTGCACAGCGAAACCGCACGGCATCTTTGTCGATGCCTTGTGCATTGCCTCTTTTGCGAGCTGGACATTTTCCTTGTTGACGCTGCATTCAAAGATTGCCTTCCCTTTTTTTACCTGGGCTGAAACGCCAATAGGCTTGCCGAAAGACTTCTGCATGCCAGTGCTCATCCTGTCAGCTCCAGCTCCCGAAGCAAGGGGATTTTCCCTGAGAATATGGAATGGAAAGGTCTTTATCTGGAAATGGTAGCCTGACTTGCCAAGAGCCAGCTCAAGGTGCCTTAGACTTGTCATTCGTGCTGATTCAATAGCCTCCTGCCTAATCTGGATGCTGGCCTTCGGTATGAGCTTGACTGTGAACTGGTACTCCTTCTGGGGCTCGCCCATGTCAAACCTTGTAATCTTTATGCTGGGCGTCATCCTTATGAAAGACTTTGCCTTGAACTTTGAAATCCTCGTGTAAGGCCTTTCAATTGTCCTGTAAGCTACGCTTTTCCTCAGCTTTGCCATATGAAGGCAGAATGGCAAACTATTTAAAAATCTTGCTAATTGACGGCATTTGAATAAATTAATTGCCTTAATAAATTGCCTTAATAAATAGCAGTGACGTTACCGGCTCTGGATATCGACTCGCTTGAGCCGCACTCCGCAAAAAGCAAAATGAAAAAAACAATGACATTCGGGACATTTGACGGCATCCATAAAGGCCATGAATACTATTTGCAGGAAGCCAAGAAGCTTGGCGACTATCTTGTGGTTGTCATTGCACTTGATGAGACTGTGGAAAAAGTCAAGGGAAAGACTCCGAAATACAGTGCTGCTGAAAGGAAAAAGTTGGTTGAATCATTGGGAATCGCAGACAAAGTTGCTGTTGGAAACCCAGGAGACAAGCTCAAGGTTGTGGTTGATGAAAAGCCAGATGTGATATGCCTTGGGTATGACCAGAGGGCGTTCACAGAGAACCTTCTTGAGAAGCTTAGGCAAAGGGGAATCAATCCGGAAATAAGGAGAATTCCTGCATACAAGCCTGAAGTTTACAAGAGCTCAAAGATTAACATTTAAAAACAAGCTGACAAACCACTTCAAGAATGGCGCAACAAAGCCCAAACTGGCTGAAATACGCGGATTATAGTGGCGGGTTCATCGAGGACGGTTTTCCCTTTAGAGAGGGCTTCCCCCAAAACAGAGATGACAAAACATATGAGTTAATTCTAACGACTGGAAGCAAATGCGTGGCAGTTGTGGATTACAGCAGACAATATATGGCAGAAGGGATTGAATGGCATGTTTTGGAATCCACGGAATCCTTCTGGAGAGAGGGGAACGTCAAAGAGCAAATCGTTGCTGCCTGGAGGGAGCTTCAGTAAAAAGGGTTGCTTCGCCCAGACCGGAGATTTGCAAGAGCGCGAAGAAATTCATATCATACGATGACAAGGTCTCAAGGGAGTATTTCAAGGCAAGGACTTCCCAATGGGAAGGCTTTGCAATAAGATACCTTGACCGCACAGTTTGCGGGCCTGCCTGCATCGCAATCTCAAAAAAGACCATAGTGATGTTCCTTTACACCGAAGGAAAGCTCAGGGTCATAGTGAGCAAGGACAAGTATATGGTTGAAGTCTACAAGAAGCACTTTGAGAATCTCTGGAGGATGTCAAGAGTTTAGAGTCCTTGACTTGAGCTCAGAATAAGCATAATCAGCTATCTCCTTCAAGTTAACGATGTCCTCCTCATTGTACTCTATCAGCAAGTTAAGGTAGTACTCATCACCTGAACCCCTGTACATCCTCCACAGCTCAGCTGCATCGCCTCCGCTCAATGATGCAACTATGCTGTTCTTCCTTTCAATTCCCAAATCACGCTCAATTGCCTTCAGGCCTCCCCTTAAACCCAGGCGCTGGCAGGCAAAGCGCAGGTCATAATGGGGGATATCAGGAACTTTTGCAACGCGCCTGATGAAAGGGATGTCAAAGCTCAAGCCGTTGAAAGAGACTATCATCTTGTATTTGGAAAGCTCCTCTGACAGGGCCCTGAAGTCCAGGTTTATTCCCCTGACCATTGTCCTGCACTCGTATCCATCATACAGGCCGACAACAGTCAACCCAGCCCCATTGTCAAGCCCTGTTGTTTCTATATCAAGGAAAACAGCCTGGTCCCTGAACCAGTCATACATCCTCCAATGCTCAGAGACAGGGATTCTCTTTGAGAAGTAAGATGAGTTGTCAGACAAAAGCTGCTCCTTTGCCTTGGCAAGCTGCCTGTCATAGTAAGGCTTGCTTTTGGAGGATACATGCTTGACCTTTCTTGCAGAGATAAAATCCTGCCAGTCATTGACATTTGACTGCCAGATTGACTTTTCCCTTTCATGCCCAATCCTGTCAAGAAGGATGAAACTGTTCCTAATCATGGCTAATTCTTGAGCCGCGGAATAAATATACTTTTCGCCGGCAGGTGTCCAGTGTCCAGTGGCCATTTCAGTCGCCATAATAGAAATATTTAAATATAAGTATGCCGTAACCGTATACGGTGATGGCTATGAGAATGATAAAAACCACCTTGCTGCTAAGAAAAGATGTGCATCAAAGGCTTGTTGCAGAATTTGGGAAAAGAAACCTGTCAGAAGGGGTTAATGAAGTTCTTTTCCGGGAACTCATAAAAACCGGGCAAAAGAGCATGTTTGGCGCTGACAAAGGCCTGAGGCTAAAGCCGTTTGAAAGAGAGCACCATGATCGTTTTTGACACTTATGCCTGGATAGAATACTTCGAAGGTTCTTCGAAAGGAAAAGTCCCAAAGGCAATTGTCGAAAGCGATGAAGAGATAGTTGTTTCTTCCTTGTGCCTTGCTGAAATAAGGATAAGATATGAAAGGGAAGGGCAGGATGCCGCGCCCAGGATAAAGTTTGTGATTTCAAGGTGCACTATTGCTGATGTTTCAGGAGAAATTGCGCTCCTGGCAGCAGAACAACGCCTGAAACACAAGCTGCCCCTTGTCGATGCAGTCATGTATGCAACGGCCATAAGCTCAAAGTCAAATTTGCTTACAGGGGACAAGCACTTTGAAAAGATAGAACACATTGAATTTCTTGAATAGCTACAGGAGGCTTATTATTCCCACGGCGATGAAGATAATCCCTGAAACATACTTCAGTGTTTCTGCCTTGACTATTCGCTTCAGCTGAGCTCCTAGCAGGATTGCCATGATTGAAAGAATTGCCAAGGCAAGCTCAACGCCAAGAAACACAAGCCATGGATTGAATTCGGCTGCGAACAGGACTGCCGCTATCTGGCTCTTGTCGCCCATCTCAAGCAGGATAATCATTCCCATGACTGAAAGGAAAGCTGTCTTCATGTCCACTTTTTTTTCATTCCCATCGCTGAGGATAAGGATATAGGCACCATATGCAACGAATACAATGCCTGCGATGACCTTGACCAAGTGGAACGGAATAATTTTTGCGGCCAGTGAGCCGAAAACAACAGCCAGGCCATCCACAATGATGAAAGCAACCATCACTGCCGCAAAAAGAAGCAGCCTGCTCCTTGCCCTTGTTGACAAGGACAGGACAGCAAGCTGCGTCTTGTCGCCAAGCTCTGAAAGAGCCACTGTGAAAAAAGGAAGGAAAAAATCCTTAAGCATCTTCTCCCCTTAGCCTGAAATAAATCCTCCTGTTATTCCTGCCCTTGTTCTCTGAGCCGAGAATCTCAATTTCCCCAACATCCCCTGTGCTTGATACATGGGTTCCGCCGCACGCTTCCTGCTCAAAGCCCTCAACAGAGATAATCCTTATCTGTGTTATTGCATCCGGAAGGCCCATTGCAAGCTTTGTCACGTTTGGGATTTTCTTTGCCTCCTCTTTTGAGAGGAACTTTATCTTCACAGGGTGGTTTTCCTTAAGGACCTTGTTCACCTTCTGCTCAAATTCAGGAAGCATTGCCCTGTCAAAATTCTCAAGGCTGAAATCAATCCTTGTGCGGTCAATGTCAATCTGGTTTCCTGTAATCTCTGCGCCTGACTGGCCCAAAACCACTCCAGACAGGACATGGCAGGCTGTGTGGTATCTCATGTGAATGAATCTCCTCACCCAGTCAATCTGGCCATGAACCTCGTCCCCTTCCCTTATCCCGAGCCTGTCAACATGATGGATAACTCTGCCCTTGTCCTTCTGGACTAAAGAGACTATGTAGTCCTGGCTTCCAACAGTTAGAATGCCTGTATCATCAGGCTGGCCGCCTGAGTTTGGATAGAAAGCTGTCCTGTCCAGCTCTATTTCCCTCCCATTCACAGCAACTACAGTTGCGTCAAATTCCTTAAGGTTGCAATCCCTGGAGTAAAGAAGCTCTGTCATAACTGAAAGCTCAGCAGGTTTCTTTATATTTTTTTCTAATCTAAACCCAGAGAACAAGGATTATTGCCATCAAGGCCAAGCTAACAAGCTGATAGGCCATGTAAAGCAGATAGAGGCTCAGTTTCTTGCCCTCATAAAGGTAGCCTGCGATGTTTGTTGTCACAACAAAGCCAAGCCAGAGCCAGGCAGCTGCCTGCAATGCGCCCATCACATCAACAACCCCAAGATAATCAACAAAATGCGCAAGGACATAAGCCATGACCAAAGTGAACAGCGAGTTAATCACCATAGGCCTAATTGATTTTTCCTTTTTAAGCTTCTTAACAGATGCCCCCATCTCCTTCATCCAGAACTTCACAAACAGGACGCCGTACCAGAGAAAGCCAAGAGCCATGCTGGCAACAGCAGCAACGAGAACAGCAAGAATATTTACGTTGGCTTCAGGCATGACCATATACCGGGATCACGGGTATTTAAACCTTTGCAATCAGAAGGCTTTGTCCGGAATCTCAATTTACCTTAAAATTAGCGGCGAGGCTGCTGCTCCACTCATAATTATCACAGAGGAGCGCCTGCGTCCGCCATCACTAACAAAGAACACTCTTAACGACTCTCAGGACAGAGCCCTGGCCAAGGATAAATTTTTAAACAGCCCTCAAGATTTCTTGATTCATGGAAAAGCTGAGCATCGGCGGGCAGGCTGTGATTGAAGGAGTGCTGATAAGGGGGCCTAACCATTATTCAATAGCTGTCAGGAAACCTGACAAGAGCATTTCTGTCAAAAGGGAAAAAATAAGCGGCGCAAAAAAGCTCAGGAAGGTTTTCTTCATCAGGGGAATACTTGCGCTGTGGGAAACGCTGAATATCGGGTTCAAGGCAATCATCCACTCGGCAAACGAAGCCGCGGGAGAGGATGAGAAGCTGGGCAAGAAAGAAGTGTTCCTCACTGTTGCTGTTTCAATCATTTTCGCGCTTTTGCTTTTTGTGGCGCTGCCATTCTACCTTTCAACACTGGTAACAGAAGACAAGAGCTTTATTTTCAACCTGGTTGACGGGATTTTAAGGGCTGCGGTGTTCCTTGTATACCTGATTGCCATATCATTTTTCCCTGACGTCAAGAGGATGTTCCAATACCACGGCGCAGAGCACATGGCAATACACTGCTACGAGGCTGGAAAGAAAATATCTGTAAGGGAAGTGAGGAAGTTTGAGACAATGCACCCAAGGTGCGGCACTAGCTTCCTGCTGTTCGTGCTGCTGCTCAGCGTTGTTGTCTTCTCACTGATAACCAGCGAGAGCTGGCTCATAAGGTTCGGGTCAAGAATAATTTTGCTGCCTGCAATTGCAGGCCTGTCATATGAATTGCTGAAGTTCAGCGACAAGCACAGGAAAAACTTCTTCTTCAGCATAGTTGTCTTCCCGGGCCTGATGCTCCAGAAGATAACCACAAAAAGGCCTTCTGATGACCAGATAGAAGTCGCAATTGCCTCAATCCATGACCTGCTGAAAGCAGAAAAAGAAGGGAAAGCCTAGTCCCCATCCTTGCCGTCAAACTCGTCAATCCACTCCTGCATCTCCTTGACCTTCTCAACAGTCCCAGGCTTGCTGCAGTAAGGGCAGCGGTCCGGAATCTTCGGGTTCTTCGGGGTGTACTGGTAGTTGCAGCTTGTGCAGGTGAGCTTCATGATAATACCTGAACAATAAAAGAGCTAAAGATGTATATAAATTTTGTGAACTGACAGAATTAACTTTTTATATACTTGCAGATTAACCGCCACCATGAAGCAGCTATCAGCCACCCACCCTAAAAGGGGCACTCTAACACTAAAAGTTTTCAACCCAGATGAACGAACCGACGACCTTGCAGAAAAGGTAGTTATGGTAATACCATACGAGAGCCAGAGCGGTTCAAGGATATTTGTTGCATATGGGCAGGCGATTCCAGCAATTAAAGTGAACCCTGAAAGCTACCTTGAAGGAAAAGTTGCTTTGGCCACTGCAAACCTTTTCTATCCAGAAAAAATAGTGCCAATTCACTCAAAACTTGACGCCCAAAAGCAAGTTGACGGCTACCTTGCCCTTTTGAGAATGACTGAAGGCCAACCTACATCTGTTGCACTTGCCGAAGGCGAAGCTGATCTTCCAATTAGCAAAAGGATCGAGCTTGCATTTCACATGTATAACGAGCAACTAGCCTTTGAATCAATCGACAGAGTTGTTGAACATGCGAAAAGGGCTGCTGAAATTGTTGCTAGCAGTGCTTTCGACCCAGACACTAGAGCAGGTAGGAGAAGGATTCTTGAGAACGCATCTATAACTGCTTATTTTGGGGCCCCTATTAAAGCATTGAAAGGGGCTGCGTCAGTAACACATCCTGGAAGAAGACCAAAAGTAATAGCATACAGATAATAATTCTAGAAAAAATAAATTTTACTTGGCAGTCCTGTTATGAGCCCTTTGGGATGGCCTTATCTTTTCTGCGCCCTTGCCCT
>CAYJXD010000003.1:23467-24921 GCA_964374085.1 uncultured Methanosarcinales archaeon
GCAGTCCTGTTATGAGCCCTTTGGGATGGCCTTATCTTTTCTGCGCCCTTGCCCTTGTTCATAAGGCCTCGGCTTCGCCTTGCTGCAGACGTTATGCCTCGGAACACTCTCCTGTTATTTGAAGGCCTTGAAAGCCATGAAAGTTGGGAATCAGCCATTATAACAGGGTGCATCTTGTCTGCCATAATCACTTCATACCAGTAATGCGTCCCGTCCTTGCCGACAAAATAAGAGTTAAGGACTTCCATGTTTGGGAATTTTGTCGCAGCCCTTCTTTCAGCGACAGTCTGGTAATTCATCGAGAGAATCTTGAGCTGCCTTGTGTGCTTTGACCTTCTTCCAGCCCTGATGTCAGGCCTTTGCCTGCCGCCCCTATCAACTCTCTGCCTCACCATAATGATTCCAGGCTTTGCCCTGTAACCTGCAGCCCTTGCCCTGTCCAGCCTTGTTGGCTTTGGAATCCTGATAGTCGCAGCTTCTGCCCTCCACTCCACAAGCCTTTTCCTCAGCAAAATCCTTTCTTCCTGAGTAGGATTGCTCCACAGCCTTGCAATGTGATGATACATTCCCATAAGAGGACGAAAATTCGAGGTATTTATAAAAGTTGCTGTCCAAATTCAATTGATGAAACTGTGTTTTCCAGAAAGGCAGTGATTTCTGTTTAGAATCAAAAACTATCGTCCGCCAAGAGCAACAATTACACGATCAAACTCTCTTTGATCAAGTGGTTTAGCTCCTAGGTGCTTAAAATGTGCTGGCACTTCATTTAAAACTGGTGCAGGTTCGGCCAGCCCTCTTCCCCTTTCTTTTGCTACCCTCCGAATATAATGAATATCCGCCCTGCTAAAGCCAAGTGATCCTGAAGTTTCCTTTCCATCTGCAGACCTTGAAATCCCATACATACAGCCTTCATAGCCTTCTTCAGAAGGAACCATGAACAGTGAAATTGCGTATTTAGGCATCAGGAAAGGGACGAACATCCATTTATTTATAATCTTTTCCATTTGTTTTAGTGCAATAAAATTTATTAGCAGGATAAAATTTATTAACAGGCAACCACTAATATAATCATGGTATCTGACAGGTCCTTCTATAGCGCTTTGTTCGGAACCCTTGCGGTTGTCATTGGCCTTGCATATTACCCACTAAGCACAGAAAGAAAAGAAGAAACTGTGAAGGTAATGGAATCCTATAGGAATGGGCAAAGCATCTCGATTGCCGGGCAAAATCAAATGGGACAGCCTAGGTTCTTGCCCACCAACCTAACCAGCTCCCCAACCCTTGCTGATGTTAAGCCAGGGGAAACGGTAACTGCGACTTATTCCAGGACAACAACACCATTGATAAATGTCCTCGAGGCTGCCTTTGGAAGGATTGAGGACGCAGGGTATAAAAGCCTTGAGTGCAGGGTTTCGAGATAATATCAGGCATTCTCATCTCACAAAATTTATATA
>CAYJXD010000003.1:25021-31601 GCA_964374085.1 uncultured Methanosarcinales archaeon
CATCTCACAAAATTTATATAAAACCCAAGCAAGCCGCAACGCATGGGAAGCGAAGTTGACAAGCACAACATGCTGAAAGTAGTGGATGAATTCCCAGAGCAGCTTTCAGAGGCAGAGGAGCTGGCTGAAAGAATAAAGGTTTCTGGAGAGATTTCAAGCATAATGATTGCAGGCATGGGCGGGTCAGGGCATCCTGGAGACATGCTCAAGGCATATGCCCAGAGTTCTGGATTGAAGATTCCTGTTTATGTAGTGAGAGATTATTTCCTTCCTGAATACACGAGCAGCAAGACACTTCTTTTCGCCATATCCTATTCAGGCAACACAGAGGAAACTGTCTCTGCGCTGAAGCACGCTCTGAGAAAAGGGGCAAGGGCAATTGTCATAACTTCTGGCGGGAAGCTGAGGGCAATGGCAGAGCAGCACAGCCTTCCACTGGTTGTTGTGCCCTCGGGAATCCAGCCAAGGCTTGCGCTTGGCTACATGTTTGTGCCAATACTGATGATACTTGCAGGCTCAGGCTATGTGAAAGACCCAAGGCACGACATCAGCAAGGCAGTCAATTTCATGAAATCGGCAAAGATAAAGGAGCAGGCAAAAAGGCTTGCGTCAAAGCTCGCTGGAAAAGTTCCGCTGATATATTCATCAGCCCAGATGGCAATAGCAGCCTACATCTGGAAGATACTGATAAATGAGTGCTCTAAAGCGCATGCATTCAGCAACACTTTCCCTGAGATGAACCACAACGAGATAAACGCCTTCAAGAATTTGCAGGCAAAATACTATGCTGTCTTCCTGAAGGACGAGCTTGACTTTGACAGGATAAGGGCAAGGATGGAAATAACAAAGGACATAATCTCCAAGGCAGGAGTGGAATCGACAGAAATTGTCCTGAAAGGAGAATCTTTCCTTACAAAGCTGTTCACTGCGCTCCAGACCGGGATGTATGTTTCATATTACCTTGCACTGGAATACAACACTGACCCGACACCTGTGCCAGTGATTGAAGAGCTGAAGGACAGGCTCAAGAAGTTCAGGGATGCCTAAAGCCAATAGTTCTTTCCAACAAACTTTTTATAAAATCAGCCACTCTTTTGCTCCATGATAATAAAGCAGGTGAAGCTAAACAATATAAGGAGCTATTCTGACGCCACGATAGAGTTCCCCACAGGAAGCGTGATGCTGTCCGGGGACATTGGAAGCGGAAAGTCAACAATACTGCTTTCGATTGAGTTCTGCCTTTTTGGGCTGACATCTGAAGTTGACGGAAACGCACTGCTGAGGAATGGAAAAGCCCAGGCAGAGGCAGAGCTTAAGATGGCCATTGAAGGCAGGGAAATAATAGTCAAGAGGACGCTTAAAAAAATAAAGGACTCTGTCCGGCAGGACTACGGGTACATAATAATGGACGGGCAAAAGCATGAAGGGACTGCTGTTGAGCTGAAGGCAAGGGTTCTTGAACTGCTCGGATATCCGAAAGAGCTTCTCACAAAGTCAAAGTCGCTGATTTACAGGTATACTGTCTACACTCCGCAGGAAGAGATGAAGCTAATCCTGCTTGAGAACAACATGAACAGGCTTGACACCCTTCGGAAGGTTTTCCAGATTGACAAATACAAGAGAGTGAAAGACAACACAGTGATTGCCCTGAGGGCGATAAGGGAGAAAGCAAAGCTGCTGGGCGCAAAGACAGACGACCTGCCTGACTGCGAAAGAAGGAAGAATGAGCTGGAGGGCGAGTTGAGGGTGATTGAATCATGCATTGCAGAGCTTTTGCCAAGGATTGAATTGTTGGAGAATGAAATAACAACGAAAAAAGCAGCCAACGAAGGCATAGAGGAGAAATCAAGGGCTCTGTCAGAGCTAAGGAAGAACCTTGAAGTTGCGAATGCAAGGATAAAGGAAAGGGACAGGCTGATAAAGGAAGGCGAAGCAGAGATTTCAAGGGCTGAATCGGAGATAAAGGAAATTGAGCAAAAAATATCTGCTGCCGAAGGGATGAATGAAAAGTTCTCAATGCTTGTTTTTTCCGCACGAAAAGAATCAGAAAGGTTGACTGAGCAGATTTCGTCAAAGGCAAGGCTGAAGGATGAGCTGGGCACTGTCGAGTCTGAGCTTTCAAAAATCAACGCAGAGATTAGGAAGAACCAATACATAACAGAGACAAGCAGGAAGCTGGTTTCAGGAGTAACAAGCCTGGAGACATGCCCCACCTGCAGGCAGCCAGTAAGCCAAGACCACAAGCAGCATATCGAGTCTGTCGAGAACGAAAAAATCAGCGCAGCCGATAAAGCCACAGAGCAGCAAGGCATTGTCAGGAAAGCGCACGAAGACACAATGCACCGAATCAAGAAAGAGATTGAGAACATCCAGTCAAAGGAAAGCATGCTTGCTGCCCTGAAGGCAGAGCTTTCAGCATGCGAGGAAACAATTGGGGAATTAGGCTTTGAAATAAGGCCTTATGAAGCAATCCACATAACCACGATTGAACTGGCAGAAATGAGACGGCTCAACAGAATCTTGAGAGAGGGCAGCAGCATGAAAGAAAGGGCAAATGACAGGAAAAAGGCAATGGCAGGCCAGAGCCAGAGGACAACACTGCTTGCACAGGAGAAAGCAGAGCTGATGAAAGAGGCAGCATACCTCACAGAGCAGGCAATTGAGCTCAGGGGCGTTGAAGATGAAATCAAGGCTGCAAGGAAAGAGCTTGAGGAGATTTTTAGGAAGGAAAAGGAACTGCTCATGCAGAAAAGCTCGCTGAATTCAAGCATGCTGTCCGTCAATAAACAAATTACCTCCCTGGCGCTGGACATAGAAAAGAAAAACTCCTTGCGAGCAGAGGCAGAGAAGCTGAAGAAATTAACCTACTGGCTGGACGAGCACTTCACAGGCATGGTTGATGCCATTGAAAGGCAGGTAATGCTCCGCGTTCATAATGAGTTCAATTCCTTCCTCCAGGCATGGTTCTCTGTCCTGATGGAAGATGAGAACATGAGCATCAGGCTGAACGAGGAGTTCACTCCAATAATTGAGCAGAACGGCTACGAGCTTTTGTTTGACAACCTTTCAGGGGGCGAACGCACAAGCTGCGCCCTTGCTTATCGACTTGCGCTCAACAAGGTCATAAACGACTTTTCGACAGGCATAAGGACTAAGGACTTGATAATACTTGACGAGCCCACTGACGGGTTCAGCAGCGAGCAGCTGGAAAGAGTCAGGGATGTGCTTGCCCAGCTGAACATTGCCCAGACAATAATAGTCAGCCACGAAAGCAAGATAGAAAGCTTTGTTGACCACGTGATAAGGATAGAGAAGGATGACGGAATGAGCAGGGTCATTGCATAAAATGACAACGCTGAACCAGTTGATAGATTACCTTTACGAGCCAAGCTGCCCTGTCATCGTGCCAAAGGCAGATGATATTTTCGCTCTCATTGACCTGGACAGGGAGATTCCAGGCCTTAAACTTGACATTGTTAAGCCAAACCCAAGACCAGGAATACATGTGCTCCAGAGCATGGTTAACAGCCGCATCTATAGCAATGGCAATGATGCTCCGCTGATGTATGTCTCAACCCAAGGAGACGTGCTAAGAGTGTCTGACAAGCCAATGGCAAAAGAGTAAAAAACAAATAATTTTAAACAGGATTCCAAGACTGAATTCTATTGGGGCTGTAGTGTAAAGTCACTGCTGTGACTAACACATACATCCCCTTCATTTCATTCGGGGCTGTAGTGTAAAGTCATTATCATGACTAACACTCCACCCCCAACAAGTTGGGGCTGTAGTGTAACTTGGTTATCACTCCACATTGGGGTTGTGGCAATCCCGGTTCAAATCCGGGCAGTCCCACTATTAATTCAGGTTTATGCATAACAAAAAAATAGAAAGATTTATATATTAGTTCATATGGATAATGAGAATGGAGCTAAAAGAAGGAAAGTACACTGCTGAGCGGTTTGCAGGCGAGCGCGGGATAAGCAGGCAATCGGCAATAAACCTGCTTTCAAAGCTGAAAAGGAAAGGGCTGGTGGAAACAAGCGGAGGAGGAAGGCAGAAAAGGATATACACGGTTCACAAGCTGCCGAAAAGGAAGACAAACGGGTTCTACGATGTTGTGAACAAATACAGCCCTGAAAAGCTCCAGCCAAGATTTGAGCATTACGTAAGCGGGAAATATACAATAGAGCGCGCCATAGTTGACGGGATAAGAATCGGGGATTCAAGGACAATGGAGGCAACAGCCTTCTTATTCAGGCACGTAAATAACTGGAAGATGCTATTCGGCCTGGCAAAAAAATACGGCCTGAAAAACCATGTAATCGCCCTATACAAGAAAGCAAGGGAGTCGATAAAAACCAGGCGAATGCCACAGAGGTATGTGAATTGATAAACGTCAAGGACCAGGAAGAGCTATTCAGGCTCATAGCGGATTATCTGGATGAATCAATAGAATGCCTTGCAGTGGGCGGCACTGCCATGATGTTCATGGGCTACAAAGCCACCACAAAGGACATAGACCTGGTTTTCAAGAGCGAAGAAAACAGGAAAACGTTCATCCGGGCAATAGAAAAACTAGGGTATTCGCAAACTTCATCAAGGGCCATATACCAGGATGAAAAGCTGAAAAGAAAGAACATTCCCCTGATTTACTCAAGAGGGCAGGAAAGATTTGACCTTTTTGCAAATGACGTGCTTGGCTTTGAAATTGAATTCAAGGATTTCATACAAAGGCATGATTATATTGGAAAAAAAGAGCTGACATTATTCACAGCGCCCAAAGAGCTCCTGATAATCCTGAAATCGGTGACAAGCAGGGAAAAGGACTTTGAGGATATAGAGGCCATTGTCCAGATGGAAAAAAATATTGACTGGGAGAAAATAGTGAACGAGGCCATAAGAATGAGAAAAAAGAGCAGGTGGATACTTATAGACCTGGAAGAGAGCATGAAAAAGCTGAAAACAAAGGCATTCATCAAGCAGGAGCATTTTGACAGGCTTTACAAGGCTGAGGAAAAGCATGCCAAAAATCAGCCTGATCAAAAAAGACAATAATGTCAATCGAATAAGCTCCCATAGAAAACTATATAAATAAGGATTGGGAAGGGAAGCTCATGAAAAGAGGGGCGTTTGCTGGAGCAGTTATAGTTTTCTTGGTTTTGCTTTCGGCAGCTGCCTTTGCCCAGGGATTCTCAACTTCGGTGAACCCTGTGAAGGACTCGATCAAAGTCAATGAGCAGGCTGAGTATGAAATAACCATAACAAACAACGAGCCATATGACGAGACAATAAGGATCAGGGCCCCGGAGATTTTCTGGAGTGTCCAGTCAAAGCCGCTCCGCGATTATTTCAGCGGGGTTGAGATACCAGCAAGGGAATCAAAGGCAATCACGCTTCTTGTGAGCCCGATACAGCCAATACCTGTCGGCCAGTACCTGGTTGAGATTGAAATGGAAGGATTGAACAGCGGCCAGAAAATAACCCAGTCATTGACATTGTCAATAAGGCCTCCAGTGCCTGAAGTGAAGGAATATATCCCAACAGTCGTGAAGACAGTTGACATGCCTGTAAAAATAGACCCAAGAAACCCCATTCCAATCAAGATAACCCTGTCAAACAGGAACCCAAGAACAATAAATGACCTTCAGATAGACGGGTCCAGCAGCCACCTGAAGGCGACAGTTTTAACTGATCTCGGGCCGCTGAAAAGAAATGTAATAAGCCGCAACCTGAGCCTAGGCCCCATGACCCCTCCTGAAAAGGGAACAATGACGTGGTCATTCACAATGGATTCCCGCGATCCAGATAAAGCGCAAAAGCTGCTGCCTGACATCAAGGTCAACTACGAGATTATAGGATACTCTGACATAGTAGAGGGGAAAAGGGAAACAACAAGCCAGTTCCTTAAAACAGTTTATGAAGTGCCTTTTGCAAACAAGGGAAACACAATAGCCTACAAGACCTATGAGAAGAAGACAGACCCATTCCCGCAATTATTCACATCAACAGAGCCAAAGCCTTACGTAATCAACAAGCCTGAAGGCACTTACTACTCGTGGGACATTGCCCTGAAGCCAGGGGAAAAAGTCACAGTGAGAGTGACCGAGAACTACAGGCCGCTGTTCTATGCGCTCGTGCTGGCATTGCTGCTCACAGTGCTTTACTATGTTTTCAGGAGCCCTGTGTCAATAAGGAAAGAGGCAGCGGTGATAGGATATGAGGAAGAGGGAATAACAGACATAAAAATCATACTGCACGCCAAGAACAGGGGATCAAAAGGATATGACAGATTGTCAGTAGCTGACAGGGTGCCGGTGATTGCGAACATTGCAAAGGAAAGCGAAATCGGAAGCCTCAAGCCGTCAAAGACAATGCAGACAAGGGAGGGCACAGTGATAAGATGGGAGCTGGACAAGCTCGAGAAGTCAGAGGAAAGGGTTTTCTCCTACACAATAAAGTCAAAGCTCTCGATACTCGGGAAGTTTTCATTGCCGGCAGCAAGCGCAAAGTTCTACGACGGGATGAAGGAAAGGAAAACCTCGTCAAATTCCCCAAGGGTAAGGAGCTAATAATTCTTAG
>CAYJXD010000004.1:0-29533 GCA_964374085.1 uncultured Methanosarcinales archaeon
TAAGGCCAGCAGCAGATAACAGGATTCTGCCTTCAGCAATAAGCAAAGGCATCTGCTTAGTATTAGGGCCATAAAACTCCTTGTACTCAATTACGGGAATATTAAGTTGCAAAACCATTTTGGCTAGTCATTAGGAAACACCCTTTTATATTTATAATTTGCGCATTTATTGCTGCAAAGTGGCGTTGAAAATTCTATTTAGCTTCTTGTTCCATATTTCAAAACCATTAAAAACCAATATCAATGATTTCCTTTAGCATGAACTGCGACATGTGCGGAAAGGAAGGGGAGATGTTCAGGGCTATGGTTGAAGGGGCAGAAGTGATAGTCTGCCAGAAATGCAGCAAGTACGGAAGAGTGAAGGAAAGGATACGGCCGCAGCAGGCTGAAAGGAAGGAGAAAGCCCCTGAAAAGAAGGAAAAGAACATTGCAATAGTTTCTGAATACAGCAGGCTGATTAAGCAGAAAAGGGAATCGCTTGGACTGAGCCAGAAAGACTTTGCCCAGAAGCTCAGCGAGAAGGAATCATTAATCCACAAGATAGAGACAGGCCACATTGAGCCAAGCATGGACCTGGCGAGGAAGCTTGAGAAACTCCTGAAAATCAAGCTGATTGAGGAGAGCGACAATGAAGTTCCTGTGCCAAAGGCAAAATCAGCTGAATTGACTCTTGGGGACTTTGTCAAGGTAAAGAAAAGATGAACATATATTCTGAAATAACTGTAATTGTTCCAACGCTGAATGAAGGCAAGTCAATTGGGGCTCTCATTTCGCTGGTACTGGAAAAATACAAGGGAATAAGCATCATAGTTGCCGATGACGGGAGCAGTGACAACACGCAAACAATTGTAAAAAGCCACTCTTTAAGGAACAGCAAGGTAATGCTTCTAGACAGGAGAGATGAGAGAGTCAAAGGGCTGACTGCAAGCGTATTGGACGCAGTGAAACTAGCAAAAACAAGTTACATAATTGTGATTGACGGGGACTTGCAGCACCCGCCCGAGAAAATTGGCGAAATAGCAGAGAAGCTCAGGAAATTTGACATTGTTGGGGCAGCAAGGAAGAAAGTGCTTGTGAAATGGCCAATCAACAGGAAGCTGATATCAAAAGCAGCCACTTTGATGGCAAGGCTAAGGCTTGGGAGAAAAGTCTCTGACCCTCTTTCAGGCTTCTTCGGGGCAAAATCCGAGGTGTTCCGGAAAGCCATTGCCAAAGGCAGGTTTGAGCTGCAAGGATACAAAGTTTTCTTTGATTTGGTGAAGAGCAGCCCAAAGGCAAGCTATTCTGAAATCCAGTATGACTTCGGGCTCAGGAAAGGGGGGGAGTCAAAGATAAGGGCAAAGCACATACTGATTTTTTTCAGGTCCTTGTTCAAGTGACTTTTAGCAGATAGTAATTGCTGTGGTTTATTGTCCTGTTTTCAACCAGCTTGTTTTCCGACAGTATTCTGGCCTGGAGCAGCAGCTTTTTGCCCTCGCACTCTTTCCCGAACTTGCCGCACGGGTAATAATCGGGAGTGTATATTATGTAGCCAGACTGCGGCCTCAACATCCTGTATTCGGATTGTGAATTGTCGGGATTGTCATAAAAAGTCAGAATCCTGCTGTCTGAATATACTGCTATACGGGGGTCTGTTGTGAGAATTGTTCCATTGGGAATTGAGCTGTAAAGCTGCTGGACTTCGGCATTCTGCTGAGTTCCGAGCCATTTGAAATGGCCATAGTCTGTGTAGGCTGCTGAAATGGCAGCTGCAACAACAAGGAAGCCGAAGGACAGGGAAAAAGCCACCTTTGCAGGAACCCATGCCTTCCTGACAAAAAGAAAAGACCTGCTCATCCAGAAAGCCGAAAGGATGCACAGGAATGGCAGAAATGCAATTATGAACCTTTCCTGCTTGTTCGGAATTACAGTGAAGTAAGCGAGGTAAAAAAGCCCTGCAATGGCGAAAAGCGACTCCTTTCTTTTTTCCCTGAAAAGGAAGAATGCGCCGGGAAGGAAAAACAGGAGCAAAAAACTGTTTTGGGCTGTCACGTTCAAATAATAAAAGATGCCTTCAATTCCTGTCACGGAATAAACAAGATTGCCCTGGTGCTGGATTGCAGAAGTGAAAGGAAGAACAGCAGACAAAATATCCCTGTAAATCACCGTGTTGATTGCAAGGAATCCTGCCATTGCGATTGCAAAGGGAGCAAGAAGTGATTTTATTTGGCCGTGCCTGCGCTCCATGAAAAGAACTGCAACCATGGCTGCAAGGACAAGGAAATGCGGAAAACGTGCCATGAAGGCTGCAGAGGCAAATATGCCTGCCAATGTGAACTTGTCCCTTAGGAAAAAGTAAGCTGCCATCAGGGCAAGGAATGCAGAAGGCACATCAGTCAGCACAAGGCTGCTGTTTGAGAAGAAAATCGGGGAAAATGCCAGCATAAGGGCTGCAGCTGAAGAAAATGCAGGGCTCATTATCCTCCTGGACAGAAGATAAGTTGCTATTATCACGCCAGCAGCCATTGCAACTGCAAAAATCCTGAATGTGAAAAGGCTGGCGCCAATCTTCCAAAGGAATCCAAGGAAAAAAGGAAAGAGCAGGGGCCTTATAGGCTCCCAAAGCCCTGAATTGCCATGGGAAAAGATATGCTTGCCCATCCCGATGTATGCAGACTCGTCCCACATCAAAAAAGAGCTCCCGATAATTGGAAGCTGTGTGAGGGCAAACAGGAGGCAAACAGACACTGCAACTAAGTAATCCCTGTCCATCCACATGTGAAACTATTGGGAAGATAAAAATTCTCGCAAAAAGCGCGAAAAAGCTGTTCGTTTAATAGCGAAATATTTAAAAAGCCTGCAGACGTGCTGACGGCAATGGAAAATCCTGTGCTGTTACTCGCGGGGCTGCTTTTTGGCATCCTTTTCACATTCCTATTAATCGTTGCTGTTGTGTTCATTATGTCGCTTTTCAAGGGCGAGCGCAAAGCATCTGGTTTTGAGCCGAAAATAACCATAGTTGTCCCTGCTTACAATGAGGAAAAATTCATTGGAGAGTGCCTTAAATCCATTGCAAGCAGCAGCTATCCGAAGGAAAAAATGGAAGTGATTGTTGTTGATGACGGCTCAACAGACAGGACTGCTGAAATCGCCAAAAGCAATGGAGTGAAAATAATGATGAGCAGGCACAATGGAAAGTCAGAAGCGCTAAACTCGGGGATAAAAGCAGCGTCAAATGGCATCATAGTCACTGTTGATGCTGACATGGTCCTTGACAAGGACTGCATTTCCGAGCTTGTCAGGCCTTTCTCAGACAAGAGAATTGGCGCGACAACAGCCAACTGCAAGGTGAAGAACAAGTCATCAATTTTGGGATGGTTCCAGAACATTGAATACCACAACAACAACCTTGTCAGCAACAGCTTCTCAAAGGTCTTTGGGAACAGCATGTGGTTCTTTGGCGCAGTGGCAGCGTACAGGAAGGAAGCGCTGGAAAAGGCAGGAAGGTTCAACAAGGTGCTTGCAGAGGACATGGACATTGCCCTGCAAATATCCAATGCAGGCTTCAGGACAATGAATGTAAGGACAGCGACAGGATACACGTATGTGCCCGAGTCTGTAAAAGAATTGTTCCTCCAGAGATACAGATGGAGCATTGGGGGGCTTCAGGCAGTGAGGAAAAAGGGAGCTGTCAGGCTGTCCTCGCCTACAAGCATGTTCCTGGGCTTCACGCAGTATTTCGGGATTATTTATTCGCTTTTGTGCCTTCCAGTAATAGCATTCCTTGTGTTCTACTGGCTTCCGTATAACTCGGGAAGCATTGCGGCAGTTGCGTTTTACATTGTGAGATGGTTCAGCCTCATAGGAATTGTTTACATGCTGACAAAAATAGGAGTCTGGACAATCAGCTACTACACGGCGCTTGGGATAGCCTCAGGAATAATAAGCACAGCGCTTATCCTTGCATCGCTGAATATGTTCAAGGAAAGGCTAAACCTTAAAAACATGCTCGCAATCCTGTTCTATTTTCCCTATACAATGCTGCTTAACGGGATAATCTGCCTGAGCATAGCGAAGAGGCTGCTAAGGGTGGCAAGATAAATGGAATTGCAATACGTAAAGCAAACAGTGGATTATTTCTTCCTGCAGTACAACTCCTGGGGAAGGACTTTCCTTGACTGGCTCCATTCCATTTTCAACGGCATCTTCAATGTGCTTCTTGCCTTTGCAACATTAATGTCCATCCTTTACCTGGTAATGTCCATTTACATCCTTCTCAACAGGGAAAAGGACAAGGTAGAGGCAGCAAAGGGCAATCTTCCGAGCGTTACAGTGCAAATACCGACATACAACGAGATTGTGGCGCTGAGATGCGCTGAGAAGTGCCTTGAGCTTGACTTTCCGGAAGAAAAGCTTGAGATAATCATAGGAGACGACAGCAACAACAATTATGTCTCTGCAAGGATTGATGAGTTTGCAGAGAGGCACAGCAGGATAAAAGTCCTTAGAAGGGGAAACAACCTTGGGTTCAAGTCAGGCAACCTGAACAACATGCTGAAGCACTCGAAAGGCGAGATAATAGTGATTTTTGACTCTGACTTCATCCCCAAAAAGGATTTCCTAAGGAAAATAGTTGCGCCTTTTCTGAGGGATAAACGAGTTGCAGGAGTCCAGTCAAAATGGAACTTCATCAATGCAGAGCAAAACCTGGTCTCAATACTGGGCTCAACAATAGTTGAGGTCTTCCAATCAGTAACTTTGCCATTCATGTTCAAGCAAAGGAAGCTGGCATTCCTGTGCGGCTCGGCCGAGGCAGTCAGGAAAGACACCCTCATTGAGCTTGGGGGATGGGACCATGGAAACCTGACAGAAGACATAGAGTACTCATTGAGGCTGCTCAAGAACGGGCACAGGATTGAGTTTGTGCACGGGCTTGAGTGCGACTCAGAAGTGCCATACCTTCCGAAAGACCTCTACAGGCAGCAGATGAGATGGGCATACGGCGTAATAACATCATACAACAAGCACGCAAAAGACATCCTGACAAGCAGGAGAATCCCGTTCCAGGAGAAGCTTTACATCAGCCTAATATGCTCAGGCTACCTCCTTACCTTATTGCTCGCCAGCCTTTTCGTGGTGGGCGCCCTGACTGTAATAACACATCCGCCAGCTCAAATTGACATCCTGAAATTCTTAACAGAGACAGGAAGGAACACTCTCCTGACAAGCGGGCTTATAATAGCGTCAATCGTGGCTGTGCTCAAGGCAGCCAAGGCCAGGTCAATCATTAAAATGATAATTGCCTCATTCAGCTATGGACTGATAGTTACATACCATGTGAATATCGGCGTTGTAAAGGCATTCACAAAGCGGCCAATGGAATGGTATATGCTGACAAAGAGCAACTCGCTGAAGTGATTTCTGGTGGAATACAAAAGCCTCTCCCTTTGGTCATTATTTTTTGGGCTTCTGTTTTGGGTGCCCCTGTTTAATTTTGTTTTTGGCCCGCTGGCAGCATACCTGGGGGCAAAAGCAATAATCGAATTCAGGAAAAAAGGCAAAGAAAAAAGGTATCTTTTCCTTGCAGTAATTGGATGCGCTCTTGGAATGCTTCCCTTGCTTTTCTCTCTTGTGAAATTATCCTCTGACCTCGGCCTTTTCGGGTAAGTATTTCCAAACCTCGACATGGGAATTGTTGTATAATCTTGTGAAAGTCTCGTTGCTCCTGAAAAGGAAAAGCAGCCCTTCGTCATCCTTGCTCCACACCTTGCCTTTTTTCATGGACTGGTCAATAAGGATGTATTCCACATTGTAGCGGTCAAGCAGCCTTCTCGTGCTCTTTATGCTCCTTGACTGGAAAATATCCCTGGAATCAATAAACCTGTTTCTCTGCTCTGAAACAAGGAACCCGTCAAGCAGGACAGGCTTGCCTGCGAAATACTCTATCCAAAAGCCGTTTGAGTAGTGGGAAAAGACAAGCCCCTGTGGCTGCTTCTCCAGCCATGAAAGCGCCTGTATTGTCTCCTGGTCAGGGCCAAAGCTTCCCAGCCTGCTGAAATACGATACTGCAGAGAAAGTTAGCCCGCAGACAATGATGAGGATTGTGAGGCTCTTGACGACAGGAAGCTGCCAGTGGAGATTGACTACCTTGATGAGGCCCTGGCCTGCAAATATGGCAACTATGAATGACATGTAGAAGACAGCATATTGCGAGCCTGCAAAAAACGCTGCGAGCAGAATAAGGAAAAGGAAATAGGGAAGGAAAAAGTCAAGCCTCTTTTTCCAGGAAAACACAAGCCCAGTGGCCAGCAAAATAAATGTGAATATCCCGAAGCCAGTTCCCCCAAGGTCCGAAACAACGGACGAGAAAACCCCGACAGGGGGCGAGAGGATGAATATGTAATAAAGCATTGAGCCCAAAACTGCTAAGGCCGAGAACATAAGCAGGACCATTTTCCTTTTCTTGTCCTCTGCATAATGGCCGAAAAGCAATGCAAGCAAGAGGAAGGAATTCATAAAGCCGAAAAGCATTGTTGTGGAAAGCGCTGCCAGGCCAAAAACCTGGGCCCTCTTCAAGGTGAGCAGGTAAAAGCCTGCCAGGTAAATAGCAATTGCCATTGAATGCGAATTGGACTGCGTGAAGGCAGACACAAAAGCAGGGCTTGTGACTAGCAAGACAGAGACAATGTTGCGGGAAATTCCTGTTACCCCAAGCTTCCCGAGAATAAGGAAGAAAAGGATGAATGAAACCAAGCCGAAAGCCACAGGCAGGATAATGGATGCCAAATCCATTCCCACTGCTTTCGAGAAATACGCAAGCACTATGTGATAGGGGCCGAAGAAATAGGGCCTATGGTTGAAGACAAGCGTGTCAGAAGCCGGAATCTCTCCCTTTGCAATCTGCCCTGCAATCCTTGCATGATAGAATGCCTCATCCCCAAACATCAGGCTCTCATTGTTCATAAGCCTTATTGCAAACGGGGCTGCAAGCACTGTGAATGCAAGCAGGGCCATGAGAAAGCCATTGATGAATCTCATGAGCTCACCCTGCAAAGCGACCTGAAGACACGGGCCTCGCTGTTCTCAAACACCAGGGCATAGCAGTCGTCAGAGAAAAACCCTATGTCGGTGAGGTTTCTTGATGATAATGCCTTTTTTGTGATCACAAGATAGGAAACATCATACCTTTCAAGGATTTCCAGGGCGCTTATCTGGCTCCTTGTCGTGTAAACAGCCTCAAGGTCCTCAAGCCTCTGCCTAACGTCAGCTGACATTGGGAACCTTGTGTCAATCATGTTTTTCCTGCCGGAGACAGCTGGAACAAGATTGCCCTCGTCAAGGTCTGCAAAGATAATTGAATTTGGCTCTGAATCAGAGAGCCAATCAAACGCCTCCAGCTCAAGCGATGAGGGGCTTGAACCTTTGTAGAGAATGGAGGGAAGCGCAGAAGTCAGGATAAAGCAGATGATTGTGAGCGAAAGGATGATGTGCATGTTCCTTGCAATATGGGTTTTCTGCAGGTAATCCATGAACGCCTTGTATGCCTCGCCTGACATCACAGCGAAAAAAACGCCAAGAAGCATGAGCCCTGTCTCGAGCCTCACCAGCTTCATTGCCAGCAACATCAAAACAGCCAATGACAGGCTAATCAGAAGATGAACATCCTTTCTTTTCTCCTCAAACACGTACTTGTGCGTTATGAAAACTCCTGCAATGAAAGTCAGAATTCCAATCCTGTAAATAGCGTCAAGGATATTCAATCCTTCTGCAGCGTAAAGCACAGTCACAGGCGAGTTCTGCCAAAGCACGCTTAAACCACTTTTCAACAATTCCTCCTTGAAGAAAAGGAAGACAAGCCAAGTGGAGGCAATGAGGCTGAAGAATATCACTTCAAGCTCTGGCCTCGAGGGCTTCATCCCCAGAACATATAGAATGACCACGTAAAGGCACAGCCCTGCTATTAACAGGATTGCCGACTGGTGCGTGAAAACCAAGGCAAAGAAAAAAGCCAGGTAAAAATAGACGGAATTGCCCTCCTCCAGCTTCATGAACAGGTAAATCAGGACAAGCATCAAGGGCACAACCAATGTGTATGGAGAGACGCTGCTTGCTGTGTCAGAGATGAATATAGGGATGAATCCCATGGAAAGCGCTGAGAAAAGCGCAGCAGGCCTGCTCCTTGTCAGCTCCAATGAGACAAGGTAAGCAAGAAGGACTGAAGTTGCCGCCAGAAGGTTTGGAATTACCTTGAAAACAAAAGCTGCAGGGGCGAAAATTCCAATGAATGCAAGCACATAGTGGAAGAACGGAAGGAAAGGATGTGAAGTGTAATAGAGAGGGTCATTGAACAGGGGAAGCAATCCATTCCTGATGTTCTCAACCTGCCTGATCTCAAAATAGGCGTCATAGGTGTAGTTCGAGCTGAAAGCCAAATACAGCCGCAGCAGCAATGAGGCTGAAAAAATCAGGCCCAACATGATATGCTCGCGCTTCACTTTCATATCGGAATAATGCTGAGAAAGGGTATATAAAGGTTAAGACTTTAGATGATTTCAACTTAAGCGGGAAATAATGGCTGGACGCCTTGCCCTCGGCAAGGCTCTCGACACCCCGAAGGGGCCAACCCCCGTCTCGCCAGCCACTTACTCTAACGACGTAGTTAGTGGTGCGCTGAGGGAGTGCCTCTTCTGACACAGCCATTCTGGCCCAAAGAGCTTACTGGCACAAATCCTGGGCGTGGCGTACTTTTCTAATTTATCGACGATAAAATGAATATTTTTTGATTTCTTTGCCAGGACTTGAACTTTTTTTGGGGGGAAACATTTATATATTAATTCCTCATTATATGGTATTAATAAGGTATTAATAAGGTGTTAATATGGTACAAGCAATAATAAACATTTCAGAAGATTCAAACAGGGTCTTGAATGTCGTAAAGGCCAAATATGGGCTTAAGGACAAATCTGCTGCAATAGACAGGATTGTAAAGGATTTTGGGAACGAGATGCTTGAACCTGAGCTTCGCCCAGAATATGTTGAAAGAGCCTCAAAAATCGATAAACAGTCAACTGTTAAGATAGGAACTATTGAAAACTTAAGGAAGCGGTATGGATAATGCTCCTTATTCATTTGAATTCTCAGAAGAACTTTCCAAGATAGTTGAAAAGCTTTCAAAGAAAAACAGAAACCATTATGAGCAGATTGTAAAAAAGATTGAAGAAATAATCAAAAACCCTAACCATTACAAAAATTTAAGGGCACCGCTTCAGCATTGGAAAAGAGTTCACATTGATTCGCATTTCGTGCTGACTTTTTCGGTTGATGAAAAAAACAAAAAAGTAATTTTCAAAGACTTCGGACATCATGATGACATCTACAAATGAGAGAATAGAAGATCAATTTTCCAAAGGTTGTTTATTGCATATTTCTGCACATATTCCTTTGGAATCAGCCTTTTGGGGACTTGTATTCCGCTGAAGGCATTTTGCCGCAAAGCAAGAATAGCCTTTGTTATCGCCTTCTTTATAGGATCATCAGTCCTTAAATAATTGAACTCTTCAAGCTTATCATTGATAAAAACAACTTTAGAAGGCTTCTTCATACTTTAATCTCTTTTCTTTTGCCTAGTCTCTTGGATAACTCTGGATTCCAGATGAATGCTATTTTCCCCTCGCTGTCAAAAGCTATCTTGTTGATGCTTTCAAGATAGCCGAGAATAACAAGGTAAGTCTGCCACATAACTTTTCGAGGCAGCCTCTTCCATATTTCAGTCTTGCTGAATTCGCCGCTTGTCTCTTCAATCTTTTGTTCCACCATTAGCACAGTGTCCAATGTCGGAGACCTTACAAAGGGGGGTTTTTTGAGTTGGCTAATCATAAGGAGTCCAGTATATCAATTGATATATAAAGGTTTTTGTTTAATATAAGGATGCTGCAGCCTAAGGCATCTTCAGCACTGGGGCGCCGTTCCTGAATATCCTGATTGTGCCGCCGCTGGCGCTGACCACTATTGCAATCGAGTCTGTGAGCTTTGTGATGGCTGCTGCGCAACGGTGCCTTGTGCCAAAGCCCTGCAGTGCAGGAAGCTCCATGTTGTTCTGGTCGATGTTGATGTAAGCTCCGGCAGTCATTATCGTGCCTGTGTCATCAATTAGGAAAACGCCGTCAAGCTGGGCAAAGTTCTTCACTGTCTCCCTCAGCTCTGGGTCGGTTATCTTCCTTGACTCTTCCGGGAGGTTTGCAAAAGGATTGATTTTGTTCAGCTGCTTTGTGTGTTTCATTAGCTCGTCCCTCTTTCCAACGATGAAAGCTGTGCCTATGTGCCTTCCCTCGTGGCCTTCAGTGCCGATTTCCTGGGCAATGGTTATGATTGCCTCCATTATGTCAGCGCTCACCTTGTCAGTCAAGTGATGCGTTGATATGTTGAAGAACACATTGTCAACGTCAAATATGAAGAAGAACCCCTTCAGCCACGTCCATATGCTGCCGTCGCCAATGACAATTATCTTGTCTCCCTTTCCGACATGCTTCTTGTTCACAGCCTCCACAAGCAGGTCCTTTATTGGCAGCACAGAGCCAACCTGCTTCTTTGCCCTTGTGTTGTATGAAACCGCCCTCTGGTAGCCTGATTTGTGGGCTTCCTTCCTTGTCTTCTTGAAAATTGCCAGCTTGACATTGTCAAATCCAAGCTCGCTTGTATCTGAATCGCCTTTCTCAATGGTAACAATGCAATTTGCCCTGAGCTCTTTCGAAATGTTCACAGCGGCAACACCTATAAGCTTCTCGACTGTCTTCAGGTCAGGCAGGTCTTGAGACAGCTCTTCAGGAAGCTCCTCCTGGACAGGCTCCTGCTGGACAGGCTGGGCAGGCTGTTGAGATTCAGTGACAGCTTGAAGCTCAGGGGCTGTTGGGGCTGTTTCCTGCCGAGCCAACTCGGCTTCCTTGGCAGGGAAGAAATTGTTGAGCTTCTTCTGGAACGCAGCCTGAATAGCTTCCCTTACATAGTTTGGGATGACTTTATTCCTGTCCTCATCCACTTTCTTCATTGAGGGAGTTTTATAAGACGAGATTATGTCCTCATCATCATCCACTTTAAGGACAAGCTTCCTTTTAGGCGTCATTTCAGCCTCACTCCCTGCGCGCCCTTAAGGTATTCCAGCAAAAGGCTGTAAATCCTGCTCCTCACAATTTTCTTCTCGCGAACATTGCATAGGTATCTGGAGGTAAGCTGGATTGATGAAAGCCCGTTAATCACAATTATCTCTGCTGTTATCTCAGGCCTGACAATGACTTTCCTGCCATCGACAACAGTCCATTTCTTGGAAAGCCTCCTCATCAATTCGCCGCTGACGCTTGAAGTGGCCTTTTCAAGCAGCTTCTCAGCCTCCTTCTCATCGCTTTCCTTCTCAACAACAATTGACAGCGTGTCCCAGACATAAGGAGTGCCTTTCGTGTAATTAGTGACAGGCTGGGTGAGGATGAATTCATTTGGAACAGCAATCATCCTGCCGCTTGTCGAGTCATCCTGGAGCTCTGACATGCTTGTGTGCATTATGTTAATGTCAAAAACATCGCCCTTGCTTGAGCCTATGCTTACCCTGTCGCCTATCGCATAGGGCTTCTTGAGCACTATTGTTATCCAGCCAAAAATGTTAAGGATGGGCCTTTGCAAAGCTATGGCAAGGCCTGCTGCCAAAATTCCAACTGAAGCCAGGACATTCTTGAAGACGTTGCTGAAAACAATGACAAGGGCAAAAACAACCAGTATCACCAGTGAATACTGGTAGATTGATATCCTTTCCTTGACCAAGGCCTTGTCCTTCTGGCCCTCAAACCGCTTCCTGATGAAGGAATTGGCTATCTTCACGAACACCACAGCGAATATTATTGAGCCGAGAAGGAATGCCACGCTTTGCACCTGCTCGACCAAAACCTTGTCCATCTGCTTCACCTAATATAATGGCTAAAATAATAAAAAAAATAAAGGCTCCCTTGAGTTGGGGGGTTTGTGGAGAACTAGGGAGGGAGCCTTTAGTGAGCATTCATCTCTTTGGTATAAAGTGCGGCTTTTTCCGCAATTCCTGAATCCACATCAATCCTACTGATGCCATCGCCTTGCTGAACTTGTCCGAGAGCCTGTATGTCTTCTTGTACAGGTCATAGTCTATGAGGCCCATGCCTTTCATTGGGGTCAAGATCCTGTCGTAAAACTGCCTCTTGTTGTAGCTTATCTTGACTTTCTTTCCCCGATATGCGGGCTCGTCTATCTCTGTTATCCATCCCTCGTGCAATCTTGTTGCGAATAAGCTCATACCGGTCTTGTTTAGCTCGCCGCTATGCAGCTTCAGTTCCTCCACTAGCAGTTTCGCCACAATCTTTTGCTGGTTTGTTGCGAATATGATTTCATAAACATCTTCTGGCAGGTTGAACCTGTCAAACAGCACAACCATTTATGCCAAACCATAATTAAGCTAGTATATAAATGTTACTATTCCGTATACTGGAATGGCTTTTCAGGCAAAGATTTATATATGAAAACCCGCAAAAAGGAAAAATGGACAAGAAAATAATCATCATAATCATCGGTGCAATTCTGCTGCTGCTCATTTTCTTCCCGAAGCATTACGCGCAGAGCGGCGGGTTTGCCGGAATGCCGAAGAGCGCTGAATGCAGCTGCATAGGATATGAATTTGATTACTACCCTGCAGGATGCAATGACTGCTTCACTGATTATTATTGCGCGGGAATTCCGTTGAGCTGCATGGAAAACAACAAGAATTAATGTCTAAGGCTTCCCTTTCTCCCCTTTCTCCTCGATTTTCTTTTTCATCTCTGAAGTCTTTTCCTTGAGCTTGTCCATTATTTTCTTCTGCCCAGTCCTTGTGTGCAGGTCAACAGCCTTCACAATGTCGTTGCCTAGCTTTATTCCCCTTTCAACAACCCTTATGTTCCACACAACCTGGTCAATGTCCTTTATCCTTGCTATGTTCTGCTGCCCCCACCTGTCCATGAAGGTGACATTTTCTAACCTGTATTTTATAGGCTCCTGTGGGGATTCTGCCGGATAGCCCAGGGTAACGATTCCCATTGGCTCAATGTCAGCCGGAAGATTGAATATGTCGATTACCCTCTCCCTGTCAAATGCAGAGACAAAGCAGGAGCCAAGGCCAATTGCGTGAGCAGCGAGCATCATGTTCTGGGCAGCCATGGCAGCCTCCTGAACTGAATAAAACTCAACCCCGCGCTTTCCATAGAACTCCCTTATTTTCTTCTCAATCATCACTATCAGAATGTGCACTGGCGCTTCCTCCATCCAGAACTGCTTCATGCAGGCCTCTGCAAGAGCCTTTCTTTTTGGATGGGATTCAACAACGATAAATCTCCAGCTTTGAAGGTTGCCTGCGCTTGGAGCAACCCTTGCTGCATCCACCACAGTGCCAATCTTGTCCCATTCAACAGGAAGCTCAGAATACTTCCTTACGCTTCTCCTGAGCCTTATTGCCTCAAGAACATCCACCTTGGGCCAATGCTTCTGCTGGACTGAAGCCATTGGCCTTGAATTGGCTGCCTGATTAATAAATTTTGCTGTTAAGGCGGCTTTCATAATAATTATAAACCGATGGCGAACTATATTAATAGGAATGAAATACTCAGATCTTGCCGAGGTCTATGAAAGGCTCGAGTCCACAACAAAAAGGATAGAAAAAACCCTGATTGTTTGCGAGCTGCTTGAAAAGCTCAGCCCTTCAGAGACCGAAAAGGCGGTGCTGCTTCTTGAAGGCCGGGTTTTCCCGTCATGGGACCAACGGGAGCTGGGAGTTGCAGGGCAGATGATGCTGAAAGCCATAAGCCTTGCATCAGGAGCAGAAATCAAGGCAGTCCAGCAGGAATGGAAGAAGGCAGGCGACCTTGGGAAGGTTGCCGGGAGCCTGATTTCAAGGAAAAAGCAGGCGACGCTTCACAGGGAAGAGCTTTCTGTAAGCAAGGTGTTTGATAACCTGCGGAAGCTTCCTGAAATAACCGGCCAGGGCAGCGTGGAAAGGAAAGTGCAGCTGATTTCCGAGCTTTTGACCTCTGCCGCTCCAAAAGAAGCCATGTATGTGGTCAGGACAATCCTGCAGACAATGAGAGTCGGGATTGGAGCAGGCATAATGAGAGACGCGATAACGTGGGCATATTTCCCAAAAGTGAAGGGGCTGTTTGAAGAGCTGGACAGGAAAAGCTACAAAAACATCCTGGAAACTGAAACTTCAGAAATAAAAGACATCCACAAATACGATGCCATCTCTGCAAAGGATGAAAAGACAGCAAGGGAAATCTACAATTCATTTGTCGCAGAAGTCCAGCAGGCATATGACCTGACAAACGACTTTGCAGAGGTTGCAGCCGCAATCCACAAGAACGGGGTGAAGGGATTAAGCGGAATAACGCTCAAGATTGGGATTCCGGTGAAGGCAATGCTTGCCCTGAAAGTGGATTCTGTTGAGGAGGGCTTTGAAAATGCAGGGAAGCCGCTTCAGGCAGAGTTCAAGCTTGACGGGTTCAGGGTGCAGATACACAGGAAAGGGAATGATGCCAAGATATTCACGAGAAGGCTTGAGAACGTGACAAGGCAGTTCCCTGAGATAGTGGAATTCGTGAAAAAAAATGTCAAAGGGGACAACTACATCCTTGACGCAGAAGCAGCAGGGTTTGACCCGAAAACAAGGAAATACCTTCCATTCCAGAGCATTTCCCAGAGGATAAAAAGGAAATATGACATTGAAAAGATGGCCGCAGAGTTTCCTGTTGAAGTGAATGTGTTTGACGTGATTGCCTACAGCGGAAAAAGCCTGATTGAAGAGCCCTTCAGGAAGAGAAGGGAATTGATAGAGAAAATAATAACGCCTGCCGAGCGCAAAATAATGCCTGTACCTTCAATAGTTACAGACAGCGAGGAAAAGATTGAAAAGTTCTTCATAAAGTCGAAAGAGTTGGGGAATGAAGGGTTGATGCTCAAGAATTTGGACGCGCCATACAAGCCAGGCGCAAGGGTTGGATACATGCTGAAGTACAAGAAAACAATGGAAACCCTTGACCTTGTGATTGTGAAGGCAGAATGGGGAGAAGGAAAGAGAAGCAAGTGGCTGAGCAGCTACACTGTTGCGTGCAGGAGCGGAAGCAACCTGCTTGAGATAGGAAAAGTATCAACTGGGCTGAAAGAAAAGCCTGAGGAAGGGCTTTCGTTCGGGGAAATGACAAAGCTGCTGAAGCCCTTAATCATAAAAGAGGAAGAAAAAACCGCGACTGTAAAGCCGAAAATAGTAATTGAGGTTGCATTCGAGGAGATTCAAAGGAGCCCGACCTATGATTCGGGATATGCATTAAGGTTCCCTCGCGTCATCGGGTTGAGAATTGACAAGTCTCCTGAAGACGCAAGCACGCTGAGAATGGTGGAGAAGGATTATAATGGGCAGAAAAAATCAAGCTAAAGCTGCTTCCTCAAATTCTCTGCGAATTTATCGAAATCTTTCCTTTTCACAGACGCGCCGCAGGCATACTCATGGCCGCCGCCATAGCCGTCTATGCCTTCCAGCGCCTTAATCAGTTTTGGAAGCACTGGAGTGTTCCTTGAGCGCAGGCTCATCTTAACCTCATCGAGCTTTTCCCTTCCTATCACGATGAACTTGTCAGGGAAAGTGTAAAGCAGCTCGTTTGCAAGGTCGCTTGAGAAGCTGGTCTGGGTCTGATATTTGAAAACGAAAAACTCGTCCTTGCCAGCTTTGGACTTTGCCTCTGAAAGGAGCTTCTGGTAAGAGGAATTGAACTTCTCATATCTCCTGTAGAGGAACCTTCCCTGAGCAGTTTCCTGGTTCAATATTTCGTACGGGCTCTTTATCCTTGTCAGTATTTTCACTGACTTCATCGCATCCTCTGTCCTTCCTTTCAATACAAAAGAGAAAAGCCTCACAAGAATGCCAAGCTTTGACCTGAACATCGCATCGTCAGGGTTTGAGACAGAGCTGTCAAGAAGGTCAGGGTATTGGGAAGAAAACTCTTTTGAGAACTCAGGAAGGAACCAGTCTCCAACACAGCCAACCATTGCTATCCACAAGTCTTGCTTGACTGCATTGTAGCACATGTAAGTTGCCGGGTAGTAAGCGTCCTTTTTGTAAAGCCTTGGGTTAAAGTAAAGAACTTTTTCCCTTGCAATCGGCGTGTGATGGTCTATCCAAATGACTTTTGCGTTTGCCCTGTCAATGAACTCCTGCTCAACCATCGCGACATCCACTATGAAAATCTTGTCAGGAGAATATTCCTCAACTTTCCTCAGGTATTTTTCATCAACAACAGGGTTTGTCTTGACCAATACTCCGTGCCCTTTCCCGACAAACCTTTGCAGGAGAAGGAAGGATGCAAGGCCATCAGGGTCATCATGCATGAAGAAAAGAGGGTTTTTTGAGTCCAGCTCCCCCCTTATTGAATCATAGTCCTTTTCCGTGAGCATAGAACAAAAGATTCGTGTTAATTTATAAGTGTTGCCCAAAAAAATCCAAAAACATATAAACAAGGCTGCTGAAAGGAAAACGTGCCCATTAACGAGACAGTTGCCGGAGGGATGTATTTCCAGCAGGTATTTGTCCCTTCCCTTCTTGAAAGAATACAGGAAATAGTGAACGCTCCAATAAGCAATCCTGAAATGCTCTGGATTTCCCTTCCATTGATAGCCACGCTCATCCTTATGGAGTTCTATATTGGAAGGTACAGGGATGAGGAGCTTGGATGGAACACTGCGGTGGGCAACAGCATGGTATTGATGTTTGTGGGAATAGACCTGCTGAGGAAGATCTACGGGGAAACATTTTTTTACACCTTCTCAATTGAAAAGGTGCTTTCGCTGGCTCTCACGCCCCAAACATTGATAGCCCTGCTCATTCTTGCACAAGGGATGATAATGATTCTAATTAACTTCTTCCACTTGCTCCCAAAGACCTTTGCATTCAAGATATCCTCGCCGCTGTTCGTGAACCTTATAGCCTACCTTGCCATAGTGCTTATTTATACAAAGACTCCCATTGACGGAATGACTGCTATTGCGTCTTTCCTTATATTCGCAGCCCTGATATTAATGGTGGACGTTTTGCACATCTTCATTCCCAGGCACCACAGCCAAAAGTCGAATGTTGAGAAAATAGTCAATACGGTTATCAAAAAAGCCTAGCTTCCAATCATCCTTGCATACTTTGAGCGGGCCTGAGCCTCGCTGTCTGCCTTTATCAGCGCCCTGCCATCGCTGAATAAAGTCAAGCCCTCCATGCTTATGCAGCTGCCGAAATCCCTGACCTCTGAAATTCTTGCAAGCCTTTCCCTGACTTCGGCAAGGTCCAGCTGCCTTCCCCTTATCTGAAAGCTGCCTGTGCCGCAAAGCCTAATTGACCTTGTTGAGAACTTTCCTGAAAGATACTCGTAATTTCCATTGCAGGCAGGGCATGCAGGGTTTTTCTTCAATGAGAATGATTCGCTTGTTCCTTTAGCGAAATCAAGCCTATGCATCAACTGGCTGCCAAATTGCATTGCCTCTGACACCTGCAACGCTGCCGCAGCAACAGGGGCAAGGGGATTGACTCCGGCAGTGTCGCAAGTCTCATTGCTTCCAATTCCCTGGAAGATGCACCTGAAGCAGGCTGCACCTTTTGGGAATGGCATTACAGTGCAGACATCACTTATCGCGGCAGAATGAATCCATGGGATTCCTTCCTTAAGGCAGATTTCATTTATCAGGAATCTTGTTTCAAGGTTGTCAGTGCAGTCGAGGACCATTTCAGAGTCGAGAAGATGGGGATTGGAGCTGTCAAGGTCTGCGACATGGAAAATTATTTCTGTTTCAGGGAATTGCTCCTTCAGCTTGGCAGATGCTGCTTCAGCCTTTGGCCTGCCAATGTCTTTTGCTGAGTAAAGAGGCTGCCTTTCAAGGTTTGAGCTTTCAACTATGTCCCTGTCAATCAAAACCAGTTTCTTAACTCTGGCCCTTGCAATCAGCTGTGCAGAATGGCAGCCAATCGCGCCCAAGCCAACAATTGCGATTGAATCCATCAAAAAGGGCAACTGAATTTGCTATAAAAAACTATTGAACCGCCTTAAAAACATTTATTAAGCCGTGTTTAGTTTCAGCAGAAATGGCCATATTATATTCAGGCTTTTCAGGAACATATGCCTTTGACAGCAGCTTCAAACTGCTTGAAGACAGGCTGTTCAGGCAGGAATTGATTGTTGAGAAGTGCCTTGCCCTGGAAAGGAATGAATGGCTTCCTGAAGAGAGAGAGCTGCTGGCCAGATACGGGAAGGAAAAGGTGCTTTTCCTTGGGTTCAAGCTCGAGCCAGTGGAAGGAGTGGTTTTCACGCAAGACCTTGCAAAGCTGGAAAAGGCCTCGAGAATAGTCAGCAACGAGCTGTCCCTGAAGATTGCAAAGAAAAAGCTGAAAGAGATGCCTCCGGAAGACTGGCTCATATCGCAATCCTCAAACCTGATTGAAGACCTTAACAAGGCAACAAACCTGCTTTCCAAGAGGCTCAGGGAAATATACAGCATCCATAACCCTGAATTCAGCCGCGCTATAGAGGACCATGAGAAATTCGCAGAAGCAGTTGCTGAGAGCAGCAGGCATGAGCTCCTCAGGCAGATAGGCCTTGATGAGTCATTGTCAATGGGCTCTGAAATATCAATGGCTGACAAGGCTGCCATCAAGCTGCTGGCCAGCGAGATAAAGTCGCTGTTCATTCTCAGGGAAGCAGAGAAGGAATACCTTGAGAAGGCAATGGAAATCCACTGCCCGAATGTCAAGGCTGTTGCAGGCAGCCTGATAGGAGCAAAGCTCTTTGCGCTTGCAGGCACACTGAAAAGGCTTTCTGAAATGCCTGCATCCACAATACAGATTCTTGGGGCTGAAAAAGCGCTGTTCAGGCACCTGAAGACAGGCGCAAGGGCGCCAAAGTATGGAGTGCTTTTCAACCACCCATTGATACAGACGAGCAGGAAGGAAAACTGGGGGAAGATTGGAAGGGCGCTTGCAGACAAGATTGCAATAGCTTCAAAAGTCGACTATTTCAAGGGCAATTTTGTAGGCGACAAGCTCTATTCAGGGCTGGAGAGGAGGTTCAAGTGAACCCTGTGTTTGAAGGGATTTTCAGGGAGGGCAAATACCTTTACACAGAAAGCCTTGTTCCTGACTCGAGGCATTTTGAAGAGCCCACAGTAAGGCTAGCGGGAAAAGAGTACAGGCAATGGGATGCGAGGAGCAGCAAGCTTGCATCTTCGATATTAAAAGGCATGAAATCAGCTTTCTTAAAAAGTTCAAGAGTCCTTTATCTTGGGGCATCTCACGGATACACTGCCTCATATGTCTCTGACATTGCAAGCAACGGATTTGTCTATGCAATTGACTTTGCTCCCAGGGTTGTAAGGGACCTGGTTTTTGTGGCTGAGAAAAGGAAGAACATGGCTGCCTTACTTGCCGACGCAAAAAAACCTGAGAGCTATTACCATTACATTGCGCCTGTTGACATAGTCTTCCAGGACATTGCCCAGAAAAACCAGGTTGAGATTTTCCTCAAGAACGTTAACTTGTTCCTCAGGAAACCAGGGTTTGCATACCTTGCGCTGAAGGCAAGGAGCATTGACTCGGCAAAGGACCCGAAAAAAATATACCAGGAAGTGAGAAGGCAGCTTGAGGAGGAAATGAAAATAATTGACTACAGGCTGCTGGACCCGTTCCAGAAAGACCACTGCATGTTTTTGTGCACAAAAAGGTGAGAAAATGAACTACAAAACATTAGCATTGATTTTCGCTGCGCTTGCAATAATGCTTGGAGCGGCGGCGGCATACAGCTACATGACTTATGGGAAAAAAGCAGAAACTGCAAATGCATGGGCTGACTACTACCATAAGGAATCTGCCTCTGTTAAAAGCATGGCTGGAATCAAGGGGAATCTCAATGACATTCACATACATTCTGATTTCCTGGTAATGGTAAATGGAAAGAAAGCTGATTTCAACAAGGAAGAATACGATGAGAAAAACCCGTTTATGCACCTTCACCTGGATAATCCGAATGATGGCGACAAGGTCATTCACATTGAAGGAAAAGGAATAACTCTTGCGCACTTCTTCAATTCACTGGACTTGAAATTCACGAGCAGCTGCCTGAATTCAGGGAGCGGAACGATTTGCGCTGACAAGGACAAGGAGCTTCAGCTTTATGTCAACGGGGAAAGGAATTACGAGCTTGATGACTATGAACCGGAAAACAACGACAAAATCCTGATTTTATTCGGGAAATACAGCGAGGCAGAGATACAAGAGTATATCAGCCAGGTGTCTGAATACGCGAGGAATTACAAGCCCAAGGTTTAGCAAAGATTAAATAGCGAGATTGGGAATTGGATGCAATGCTCAGGATATACAATACACTAACCAGAAGGAAAGAGGTTTTCAGGCCTCTTAGAAAAGGATACGTTAAAGGGTACTCTTGCGGACCAACAGTTTACCAATTTGCACACATTGGAAATTTCAGGGCATACATTTTTTTTGACATTATTAAAAGATACCTGAAATACAAAGGTTACAAGGTAAAGCATGTTATGAACCTTACTGATGTAGACGATAAAACTATCAGGGACTCAAGGAAGGCTGGAATGCCTTTGAAGGAATTCACAGAAAAATATTCTGGATATTTTTTTGAGGACCTAAAAACACTGAATATAGAACCCGCTGACATATATCCGAAGGCAACAGAGCACATAAAGGGGATGGTTGAGGTAATAAAGAAGCTCCTAAAGAAAGGCATCGCATACAAGGCTGGTGACGGGATTTACTTTTCAATCTCAAAATTCAAGGGGTATGGGAAACTGGCGCTGCTTGAGAAGACTGCGCTGATAAAAGGGAAAAGGGCATTGAAAGATGAGTATGACAAGGAAAGCGTGCAGGACTTTGCGCTGTGGAAGTTCTGGGACAGGGATGACGGGAATGTTTACTGGGAAACTGAATTTGGGAAAGGAAGGCCAGGATGGCACATAGAGTGCTCTGAGATGTCAACCAGATACCTTGGCCAGCCGTTTGACCTGCACACAGGAGGAGTTGACCTTATCTTCCCGCACCATGAGAACGAGATAGCCCAGTCAGAAGGGGCTTTCGGGAAAAAGTTTGTGAACTACTGGATGCACTGCTCCCATCTTGTTGTTGAAGGGAAGAAGATGTCAAAGTCCCTTGGAAACTTCTACACGCTTAGGGATGTTCTCGGGAAGGGTTACAGCCCTGCTGCCGTGAGATACCTGCTTTTATCAGCTCATTACAGGCAGCAGCTAAACTTCACCTTTGAGGAGTTAAAGGCAACAACAAAGGCTGCTGAAACGATAATAGATTTTGCAAGGCGGCTGAAGGAAGTAAAAGGAGACAAAGGCGTGTCAATTGACAACAAGGCAAAGATACACACTGACGGCTTTGAGAAGGCAATGGATGACGACCTGAACATCTCTGAAGCGCTTGCAAATGTCTTTGGATTCATGCACGATGTCAACAGGCTGATGGCTGAAGGGAAGCTTGGAAAGGAAGATGCGCAAAAGGCGCTGAAAACAATGGAGAACTTTGACAAGGTACTGGGCATACTGAATTACAGCGATGAAAGGCTCAACAAGGAAGTTGAGGACTTGATAAGGAAAAGGGAGCAGGCCCGAAAGGGCAAGGACTGGAAAAAGTCAGACCTGATAAGGGAAGAGCTAAAACAAAAGAATATTATATTAGAAGACACAAAAGACGGGGTTAGGTGGAGAAAGGCGCTTTAGCTAAAAGAGGAAAAATGAGGATACCTGACTTTGGCAAGATAACAATGCGCCTTTTCGGCGCAGTCTCAAGGACAGAGCACCTTGTCCTTCAGGAAATAAAAGTCAGGGGCAATAGCAGGCTCAGAAAGAAAACAAAATTTGACATTGTCCGGGACACAGGGATTATTGTGATGGCTGCAAGGCCTGTAAGGGCAAAGAGATTCAAAATCAATGTCGCGTTCAAGTCCAAGATAAAGCCAGGCAGCATACTAGTGATGGGAACAAACAAGCAGCTCAATGACTTTGAGAAGTATTCAAGGAGATAGACTTCTCTGTGCCTGGGCATTGTATTCATCTATTCTTTTCTCAAAGAATGACCTAGACCTTTCAGGGATATCTTCTCCAAACTCAGGCGAAATTGCTTGGCCTTTTGCCCTTGCATAGCCAATCGCCTTGCCAACAACTTCAGTCAGAGAGCCATTAATCGGCGTCTCAGAATCATGCCAAGGATAAATGCCTATAGGGCCGGAAGGAAACCTGACAGAATAATAAATGCCAATGACTCTATCGGATGATGGTTCCCTGTTCTCTACAGTTGAAAAAATAGCTGCTAGCATGGAACGGGGATTCCCTGATGATATAAAAATCTTTTCTAGAACTCGATGCCTGCCTTGGCTCTCCACTTCACTGACTTTATGCCGTGTGTTGCAATCAAGTCCTTTTCGATGGCCATCAGCTTTTTCGGAAGGATTGCCAACTTCACTTCTGCCTTCAGGCTCAAGCCTTTGTCCTTCTTTGCCTTCCAAATCATGCTGTTCAGCTCAACTAACTCGGCGCCAGAGAATTTTGGCTTGGCTTGCTTTGAAGCCTTGGGAAACTGCTCAAAATGAATATCTCGCTCCCTTAAGTCCTTGTAAAGCCTGAACGTGACCATAGGGATTATTGGAGCCAACAGCTTGAGAATAGTGTCAAGGCAATGGTGAAGCGTGTAAAGAGCTGAATCCTGCTCCTCCTTTGTGAAGGAATTGTTCTGGTTGTATGCCCTGCTCTTTACCAGCTCAAGGTAATGCGATGCAAATATTTCCCAGAGGAAATGCCTGATTTTAATCGCCGGTGAATGGAAATCATACTTTCCAAAGCCTTTTTCAGAGTCAAAAGTGACAGAATTGAGCTCGTAAATGATCCACTCATCAAGAGGCTGCAGAGCAGGCTTTTCTTTTGGGGGCTCAAACATTGATATGAACCTTGCCGCATTCCACAGCTTGATTATTGTCTTTCCTGCTGCCTCAATCCTTTCATAAGAGCACTTGAAATCTGTCTTTTCCAAGTTTCCCTCGACAGCGCACCACAGCCTGAAAGGCTCGGCCCCATATTTGTCAAGGATTAATTGGGGGTCTATGACATTTCCCTTTGACTTTGACATCTTGTGGCCCTTCTCGTCAACGACGTGATAGTTAATCCAAGCATCCCTGAAGGCAAGCTTTCCTGTCAGCAGGAAGCATTTCAGGATTGTATAGTAAAGCCATGTCCTGATTATGTCCTTTCCCTGAGGCCTCAAAGTGCAGGGGAAATTCTTCTTGAAGAACTCATCATTCTTAGAATGCATCAATATGTACAGTGGAGAGTTTGAGCTGTCAAACCACGTGTCAAGGACTCTTTCCTCTCCCCTGAACTCAGAGCCCGAGCATTTTTTGCATTTCCCTATTGGGCTTGGGTCCTTCCACGGCTGGTAATACTTCCCTTTAGGGGGAACAGCGACAGCATCGCATTTTTTGCAATGCCACAATGGCACTTCAGTCGCATAATACCTTCTCCTTGAGATTGGCCAATCTATCGATATTGAGTTAATCCAGTCAACAAGCATCTGCCTGCTGCTGCCGTCATAGAACTTCAGCTTTTTTGCAAGCTGAAGCATTTTGTCCTTAAACTCAACTTGCTTGACATAGAATTCCTTCATTGATATGAACTCAATAGGCTCCTTGCTCCTCTCGCATACAGGAGTGCGGTGCAATTCCTGGACTTGATTAGCGAGGAGGTTCTCACTCTTCAGCCTTTCAATAATTGCCTTCCTTGCCTCAGTTACCTTCATTCCTTCAAGGAAGCCAGAATTGCTGTTCATTTTTCCATTGCTGCCAATGGCAATGACAGGATGAAGCTCCATCTCCCTGAAAAACCTGATGTCAGCAGTGTCTCCCATCGAGCACATCATTACAAGGCCTGTGCCTTTTTCCATTGATGCGGATGGATGGGCTTTTATCGGGGCTTCCCTGCCATAGATTGGGGTAACTGCAGTCTTCCCTTCCAAATGCCTATGCCTTTCATCATCTGGATGGAATATGACCATTCCGCACGTTGCAATTAATTCAGGCCTTGTGGTGCCAATCATTATTTTCTCGCCTGTCTCCTTCACAATGAAAACAATGCTGTTGAAGAATGTGTTAAGCTCTGCATACTCGACTTCTGCGTCTGCAAGCGTTGTCTGGCACCCAGGGCAATAATTATTGATTCGCTCATCCTCGTAAATCAGCTTCCTGTTCCACAGGTCTATGAATGTTGCCTGGGTCAAAGCGCGGTAATCAGCGCTGTCTGTCTCGTAAATCTCCCCAAGGCTTGTGCCAACTTTCCACGAGTTGAAGCCAATGCCGAGCCTTGCAAAGGAATTTATCGAAACTCTCCCTGCCTCTTCAAGAACCTGCCTGCACATTTCAATGAACTTTTCCCTTTCAACATTGCGCAGCCTCACATTGAACTTTTTCTCTGCCGCAATCTCTATTGGCAGGCCGTTCTTGTCCAAGCCGAGCGGGAAAAGGACGTTATAGCCAGACATCCGCCTGAACCGGGCAAACATGTCCATCAATGTGTAAGTCGTTGCATGGCCTATGTGGATTGGCGTGTTGACATAAGGAGGAGGGGTGTCAATAGAATAAACTGGCTTTTCGCTCTTCGCGTCAAAGGCATAGGGCTCTGAGGACTGCCATTCCTTCCACACTTCCTCCTCTGACTCCTTTGACCACTTTCCAATCGAGGATTCCATCAAGAACTTGAAATTCGGCTGCAATTTAAATATTGTGCTACTTGCTGACTTCCTCTTCTGTTACGGTGTTGAAATAAAAGCTCCTGTACTCATGCTTTACTTTTCCAAAAATCACTTTTATTGGAAGGCCGTAAGTGTTGTCAATCCACATTTTTCCCCCCATTCCAAGGGTGTCATTGTACTGCACTATTGAAACCTTCCTGTTATCCAAGAGCTCTGTTCCTGACACGCTGCCTGATGTGAGGTTTGCAAGGAAATCAAAAGGAGTTGTCTTGTAGTAGTCATCAAACTCTACTTGCAGAGGGCCTTCCACTGTGCAGTCTGGAGAAAGGCAATATGCTTTTGCAGCCTTTTCCCTGAGATTAAGGAAAACAGTGTCATAATAATTGCCGTCGCTTAGCTTTTCCTTCTTTGCTAAGCTTACCTTTCCCTTTGTCCCAGCCACTGCAAAGCCGATTCCCAGCGCATCATTCGGCGGGCCATGATATAAGTATGAATAACTCTTGACCTTTGAAGTCTTTCCAATAAGGGCCGCAACCTCAGGCGAAATGCTGACCTTTGGAAGCTTGGGCTCTGAAACCGGAGCAGTTTCCTGCTTTGCAGCTTGCTCAGCAGGATTGGATTGTGGCTCTGGCTCTGGCATCTCAACTGCCTTGCTGCAGCCAGCAATAACAAGGAAAGCCACCAACACGATAAATGCCCATCTCATAAGCCTGCTAATGGCTTTGGCGTATTTAAATTTACCTGAATGATGCCCAAATCAACGGCAATAATTATAAACCCTCAGGCTATACTTTTCCCATGAACGGGATTTGGACGAAAAAATACCTTCCTGTAACTGTAGCGGAAGTGATGCAGCAGAAAATTGGAATTGTAAAGCAATTTGTGCAGAACTACAGGAAAGGGCAAAAAGCAGTTTTGATTCATGGCCCTGTTGGATGCGGCAAGACAAGCAGCGCATACGCGGTTGCAAACGAGCTTGGGTATGAAGTTGTTGAGCTGAACGCGTCTGACTTCAGGAATGAAGGCATGATAAATTCAGTTGCAGGCACTGCATCAAAGCAGATGAGCCTGTTTTCCAAAGGGAAAATAATCCTTGTTGACGAGCTTGACGGAATCGGCGGGAATGAAGACAGAGGCGGTATAGGGGCGATACAGCAGCTGGTTGAGGAGTCTGCATTCCCTGTTGTCATAACAGCAAACGACATTTCAGACAGGAAGTTCTCTGCAATCGTGAAAAAATCCATCCAAGTGGAGTTCAGCCCGCTGACTTATGAGCAGATTCACGGAGTGCTTGAAAGCATAGCAATGAAAGAAGGGGTTAAGTGCGAGGAAGGCAGCCTGAAGAAGCTGGCGTTCAGGGCGCATGGAGACCTTCGGGGGGCAATAAACGATTTCCAGATGCTTGCAGAAGGGACAAAGAGGCTGGCAAAAGATGATGTTGAAGGATTATCTGACAGGGACAGGGAAGAAACCATAACTGGCGCGCTATTGAAGATTTTCAAGAGCAGCGACCTACAACTCGCCCTGAACGCATTCAACGAAGTTGACATGGAGCTTGAGAAGTGCATGGCGTGGATAGACGAGAACCTTCCATACGAATACAAGAGCCCAATTGAGATAAGGCAGGGATACAACAGCCTGTCAAGGGCTGATGTGTTCTCAGGCAGGATAAGGAGATGGCAGCACTGGAGGTTCCTTGTATATGTGAATGCGCTGATTACAGCAGGCGTTGCGATTTCAAAGCAGGAGAAAAACAAGAGCCATGTCATTTACAAGCAGAACAGCAGGCCCCTCAAGATTTATATTGCTAACCTCAAATACGGGAAGATGAAATCAATAGCCCAGAAAATAGCATACGCAACAGGAAGCTCCCAGAAAAAAGCAGTGAGGCAATACATGCCCTACATGAAGCTGATTTTCACGAACAAAGTTCTGGGGCAAATGATTTCAGAGGAGCTTGAGCTGAGCCCTGAAGAGGAAAACTGGCTCAGGGCATAACAGAGTCTGCATCAGGCGGAAGAGCCACCCTGATTGGCAGCTTTTTGACAGGCTTTTCAGCAATTTTTGTTTGGTTTACCTGCTTTGGAACTGCCTTTTGGGGAGAAGGCTTTAAAGCCTGGTTATTTGGCTTTTGAACACTCTTTACAATAACTTTAGCCTGGTTTGATTGGTTTGAAACTGTCCTGTTGACTACAGCAGCCTTTCCAATGATTTTAGTCTGGTTTACCTGCTTTGGAGCTGGCTTGTTAACAGCAGCCTTCACAGACTGATTAACGATGACATTTGCCTTAACAGGCGTGACTGCCTGTTTCTGCTTCCCTATTTTCCCGGAAACCCTGTCCTTTACTTGCTGCTGCAATTTTTTGCTCTTGTCTGCTTCAATTTTTCTTTTTGCAGCCATTTCCTTTTCTGAAATGTTACTGTTCCTCATCCTCAGCTCTTTCTCGATAGAGTTGTTCAAAGCCTTTTGCAAGCCATGCCTTGCCTTCTCTGGCGACTTCTCAAGGACAAGCATCAGGACAACCCTGCTCTTTGACGCCTCTGACTCTGATGCAAAGCCTGATTTATCAAACTCATCCATTTCAGAATCATATTCTTCAATCAGCTTTTCCGCCCTTTCCGTCCTGTTGGTTTCAATAAGCAGCTTTGCCTCGGCAAGCCTTTTCCTTGAATAAGCCAAATGCAATCGGGCCTTTTCCTCCTTCCCTGACAATGACAGCCTGGCTTTTTCCCCAAGCCTCTTGATGAAGTAAAATGGGCTTTCTGGAGAAATTCCCGGATCTGAAACAGAAGTCTCAGCAGCCTCAAGCTCTGCAGCTGTTATGACTGAGTCATTGAACTGTATCTCTGCAAAAGACTGGCCTGCCAGCTGCGCATTGGCAAAGCCAGCAAAGACCGCCAACGCCAAAATAAACATTATTGGTTTCATTTTAAAATAAAAAAAAGGTGAGATTATATCCTCACCCTTACTTTTGACTCTGCCTTTGCCTCAGCCTTGTTGCCTGAATTCCTGGATTCAGCAACGACTTCAGCTTCAGCGAGCTCTTCTGCCTCAGCCTCAAGGTGAGCTGAAAGGTCAACCCTGGAGACTATCCCAGAGCTTGCATCAACCCACACAATATAACTCTTTTCCATTGTGTAAAGTCCAGCCTGCTCTGTCTTCTCTCCTGTGACCACATAAAAGGTTGAATTGCCTTCAACCTTTGTCTCAACTCCTGAGGACTCGATGCCAAGCTGCCTCTCAACCATTGCCTCGGCCTCGGCTTCTGTAAGGTTGCCCTTTGTTCCAAGGACTATTACCTTGCCAAGGCCAATTGAAAGGCCTGATTTCTCAGCAGACTCTGCCTCTGACTCGGCTTCTGACTCAAGGCTTGCATCATTCCTTGCCTTTGCTTCCAGCTGGATTCTCCTTATCTCAGCTGTTGCATCCAGGTGGCTCTTTATTATGGCCTGGTGCTCTGAGTGGATGACATCCAGTATTTGTTTCTTTTCCTCGTCGCTCAGGTTTGAGCTCCTGAACTGTGCCAGGGCCCTGGACTTTGTCTCAAGCCATGCCTTTTGCCTTTCTTTCATGTCTTCATTCCTCTCCTTTATCAGCTCAACCTTGGCCTTGTGGTCAAAGGTCAGCCACTTCTTCACTTTGAAAGTGAAGTCATCAAATGCCTCTCCAAGCCTCTTTAACTTAAGGCCTGTCACGCTCACTTTCGACTCGCTCTGCATCTCAGCGGATGCTTGCTCTGCAGCGGCAAAAGGAACTGCCAACACAAGCAGCGCCAATGCCACAGCCAATGCTTTCATTGCTTTCATTTTGACACCTCGCTTGGGGCTCTAACGGCCCTTCGCAAGGCATATGTATATGGTTGCACAGGCTTATTTCTTTGGTGAAACTATTGTGAAACTATTTCTTCCAGTGCAGTTTGTTCGTCCTCCCAAGCTCTTCCTTTGTGATAACGCCCCTTTCAACCAGCCTCTTCACTATTCTTGTTGTCCTTACCTTTGTCAGCTTCAGTTCAAACTGGAGCTGGTTCTGGTATATTGAGCCCTTCTCCTTGATGAGCTGAATAGCTCGCTTTTCATCATCCCTGAAGCCCTGCAAAAGGGCTTTTCCCTCTTTTTTTCTTGAATAAACAAAATATCCCCCAAGAGCTGCTGCAAGCATGACTGCTGCAATAAGCCATACATTGATTCCAGTGCTTAAATTCACGAATTTCACTGATATTGTCAAATCCTCAGCATTAGAGCCAGCCCATTTCAAAATAATTCTCCTTCCATCTGAAGTGACCTGGGAATCAATGGGCTTGAATGAATCCTTGTAAAGGCCATGGCCGATTGGGAGCTTAACCATTGAAGAGATGGTTTTTGGCGGATTCTGGAAGGAGAATTCTGTGAAAAAATGATTCACTGAATCGCTCCTGAAAACAAGGCTGTCAGTCTTGTATGAGATTTCCAAATAGCCAGTGGGCTGCTTCAGTGAAATGTCTATGTAATAGTCATTTCCCTTCTTAACCAGCTTGCTCTGGAGCTCCTGCTTTCCGTCAAACACGTAAATGTCATCAACTTTCTCGCTGAGGGAATAATTTACAGATTTTGTCAGATTCTTTCCGAAAGTGAATCTTGATGTCTGGAATGCTGAGTAGTCTGGCTGGATGTCAAACTCAAGCTCAAGGGAGCTTATGTCTTCCAGAGCTGCTGCAGGCAGCGCAAAAGCCACCAGCAAAACAA
>CAYJXD010000005.1:0-6683 GCA_964374085.1 uncultured Methanosarcinales archaeon
AATTTATAAGCCAAGAGGCAACTCCGCCCACACATGCCGGTAATGACTGCCCCTGTCAGAGCACAAGACCCGCAGGCACAGGCGGATTCAATACTTGAGGAGATGCTCAAGGACTTTGGCATAGCAGGAGGCTATGACGAGCGCATGCTCACAGTAATACAGAACCCCTCTACCAGCCACCTTGGCATAGTCCTTGCAAGAAGCATCAAGCCTATCAGGACTGGAGTCCAGCTTCTCAACGCTGATCACTACAGGATTCTCGACGATACTGTTATAGATTCAGCAGCATACCCTTACCTAAGCGTTGAAGCTATTGTCGGCGCACACGAAGGCAGGCGCATAGCATATGCCCATGTGCTGACTCCACAAAAGAAGGAGCTCCCGCTTCCCAGCATAATGCCATACAAGCGCTGCAAGCTGTCCCCGGCAGAATATGATCACATCAAGAACACGCTTTCATCCCAGAATCCGGATGTGCAGCTGCTCGGAATAGACCTAGTCCACCAGGCATATGGCAGGGTCAAGGATGTTCTCCTTGACAGTAACAGGAGAATGGTGCTTCCAAATAACTATGCAAGCCTTGTTCTCAGGTAAGCAACAGAGCAGCAACGCGCTTAGCTTCCACGCAAAACTTTAAATAAGGCGGTGAGGCACACAAGCAAATGAGGCTGCAGCTCAATCCAGAATATGTTTTTCTCGCAGCTTTCATAGCTGCATTCCTTGCAACTGGAATGTCTGCATTTGATGGAACATTGAATCATTCCATGCCCACAGGCTACTTTGCATCTGACTCATTCTTCCACCAGGCTGAATCTACTTATTTGAAGGAGCAGGGAATAATCAAGTACGCGCTGCCAAGCATGGAAGGCGGAAGAAAAGATGTTTATGACTCGCACCCTCCATTTGTGTTTGAGGCAGCAGGAGTGATTTCCTATGCAGCAGGGCTTGAGGTTTATGATGCGATTTATTTGTTTGTAATCCTGATGCTGCTTCTCCTTGGGCTGACTGTTTATGTGATTATAAGAAGATTCAACAGGAATGTTGCGATGCTTTCAGTTCCATTGACGCTTCTTGTATACACCCCTCCGTTCAGCCAGGTGATTAATTTCGGGCAGTGGCTTTTCATTGCAGGCGCATTGTTCATGGTTGCAGCGCTCTGGACTGTTAGCAGGCTTGAGGAGAAGCATTCCTTCATCTTATTGTCAATATTCCTTGCTGCAACTGCCTTGGCTCACCAGCCAGAATTGCTGTTTGCAGGGATTTTCCTTGGAATATTTGTCGTTGTGAAACTGGTAAGGAAACATTATGGACTGAAGAACCTGATTCCAATAGCCATTGCCGGACTCATTGCCGTTGTTTTGTCAGCATACTCGCTGAACATTTTCAGGCTGACATGGCTCATGACTTATTTTGAGGATGCAAAGCTTGGCTTGACTACGGGCTCTGGCGTGTTTGAGAAAGGATTCTCTGACATCTCAATGATTGGAAGCATCCTTGGAATTTCAGAAGCAGGAATCAATATACGAGCATTGATAATCGGGCTGTTCATTGTTGCCGGGTTTTTGATCACCCTTCTCATGATTTTCACAAAGAAAAAATATGACCTCTGGCCCTCGTGGATTGCCTTCTTCATCCTGTTCATCAGCTACCTTACCTTTCTCGGGCTGGCAAAAAGGTCTTTCTCGCACAGGTGGCTGTGGCATTTTTACTTTGCATTCTTCTTTGGACTGGCGCTTTATTATGCCCTGAAGGCTGTAATAAAGAACTGGAATGTCGCATTGAGCGCAGGAGTTGGAATAGCAATGGTCATTTTGCTTGCATTGCCTAGCTTTGGAATGACCAAGGGAAGCTTAATGGACCAGAACAACTGGGAAGCCATGAAATGGGCATCAGTGAATCTGCCTGAGGACGCGCATGTATATGTATTTGACGCTGGAAGGATGCAGCAGTCCTCTGCCCTCTACAACATGAGAAGGGTTTCTTTCATCATTCACAGGAATGCTTATGAGAGGGCATTCGGCGCTCAGAAGCCGGGAGTAAGCAGCCTTGAGGAAATCCAAATCATACCTACATATGAGTTTGGACTTGCCTCGGCGTACTCTCATTTGCTTTGCGACAAAGGAGCATTTGATTACGGGTATTATCATTCTTACTTGCCTTCAATGGATGCAGAATGCCATGACGATTTCCAGGAGCCAAAAACCCCTGAAAGGGAAACAAAGCTGTGCAGCATGGAATACCTTTACGTGAACACAGCTGAGAATGGAAACTATGCCTTCTACAACCAGGCATTGGTGCTCCAGCTGCTGAAGAACAAGTGGATTGCCAAAGCATACTCAAACCCAGGCATAATAATACTGAAAAACAGCAGGCCAGGAGATGATTGCCTTGGAAAATGACATGAAAAAGGAAATGCTGAATCTGGGAATGTCCTTTGCCGTGTTTTTCTTAATCTTTTGGGCTGCCTTCATCAAGGAGAACATAATAACTGTGGCATGGACAGCAGCCTCAATATACTGGCTGTTCGTGATTCCAGGATTCGCGATAATGCATCACTGGCGAAACAGCCTTGAATTCATTGAAAGGCTTATAATGGGAGCTGTGCTTGGGCTTGCAATTGTTGGAGTCGTTGGGTATAATTTGTCAGTCATTGGGCTGCATATGAAATACCATACTGTAATTCTTCCTGTCCTGATGCTATTTGCTGCCTTTGCCCTCGAAAAAGTTAAGATTCGCGGGCTTCTTAAGGTAAAAGGGGAAGCACGCCAAAGCGACAAGCACCATAAGGAAGAGGACTAAAGCTGAAAGGGCAACTGCGAATTCTGAGGCAATACCCAAAAGCGCGAAAAAGAAAACAAAAGCCGCATCTCTCGTGCCAATGCCTGAAATGCTGATAGGCAGCAATGAAAGGATTCCTGCAACGCTCACAACAGTTGCAAGATTGAAATACGATATTTCTATCCCCAATGCCATTGCAAGCAGATAAACCTGTGTGTAATAAACAATCCAGGACAGCAAAGTGATTCCAAATACGATTATTGCTGACTTGAAGCTTAGAAGCTGCCAGAAAGCAGAATAAAAGTCAATGAAAGCTGACTTTATCTGGGCCTTGAACTTTTCAGGCACTATCTTTCCAAAAACCAGTTTCAAGACGACTTTCACCAGGTCTTTCTTCAGGAATGCAACAACGAGAAGCAATAGCCCGCCAACAACTGCTGCTGACAGCCAGAAAATCTGCTGTCCAAGCGCTGAGGCAAAATAAAACATTCCCAGGTAGCCGACACCAAACAGGAACAGCACATCAGCAAGCCTGTCTATGAAGACAGAGAAGAATGACTTTCCAAGGCTGTGGCCCCTCAGGAAAGCAACCCTCACAAACTCGCCAACCCTTGCCGGCGTCACAAAGCCAATGTACAATGAGGAGGCAAACATCATGAAGGATTCCCTGAAAGGATAGTCCATTTTCAGCTGCTTCAGGATGTAATGCCATCTTAAAGACTCGAGGAGAATCATCGGGATGACCATTACTGACGCAAGCAATACCAGGAGCGGGTTTGCAGCGAGAATTATTTTTGCAGTCCGGCTAATGTCTATCCTTGAAAGTATGAAAGCAAAGACAGCCAATCCTATTGCATAGCCAACTAGTTTTTTCATTTTTTAATAAACCTTAATGCAAGCCCAATTGCAACGGCAAGAGCCAATACCGCGATTGCTGCCAGCCTGAATGAAGGGATGACCTTGTTTGCAGCCCAGATTGAGATGGGAAGCAAGCCGAGGCTGATGAAAAGCGAGAAATAAATTTTCTCCTCTGCATCCAGGCTGGAATTCTTCAGGATGACATAGGCAGGGGCAATGAAAAGCGCGAAAAAAGCAGCCAAAGCCTTCAGGCCAGTGATTCCGAAAAGAACTCCGGAAAATAGCAAAACTGCTGCGCCTGCTCCAATCAAGTAATGCTGCTTAGCCATTTTTTATCGAGTATATCCTGATGCTGTTCCTATCGTATACTTTAGTTGCATTAACCTGGCTCTCAAGCTCACTGAGCTGCGCTATCTGCTTCTCTATTTGCGTGTCTCCCCTCAACTGGGAAAGGTCTGAATAGTCAAACACATAATATGAAGGGGTCAAGTTCAAGCCAGGATATTTTCCAGCTCCCTGCAACTGGAAGCCTGAGGGCTTGTTGCTCGTGTATCTTCTTGAAAGCACATGCATAAACCTCATCTTTGGATAAGTCAGGGTTCCTGCATTGAACACTGCAGCATCGCGAGGAGTGTTCTCGTCCAGCCACTTAGCTGCTTCCACCTGTGCATTTGTAACTCTGGAGATTCCCTGATAGGACTTGCCCAGGTCATTCATTGCTGAAACCCCGATAGTTGCAACAATGATAGTTCCCAACAATCCCACCAAGCCGAGCTTTGCATAATCCCTTGCAGGGGAAGGCAGCTTTATTAGAGACTGTGCATAGAAGGCCCCTATTGCTGCCAATGCAAAGAAGAGCTGGGGCTCTGCAACAAGCATTCTTGCAACCCTCACAATTGATGCGCCAATAAGAACATCCAGATGAAGAACAATGTAAATCCCGGCAAGCCATGAGAGCATGAGCAAATCCTGCTCTTTCCTTCTCAAGGCGATGAAAACTATTCCCAAGATTATGAAAGGAAGAAGGAAGAGGCTGTAATTATTGGAAAAAGAAAAATAAGCATCAGGATAAGCGCCCTGCTGGAGACTTGAATCAATTGTCCAGCTGAACAGCCTTCCAAAGCTGCCTCTTTCAGCGATATCGCTTTCAGGGCCGAGATAAATGTTCATGAAAGGCAGAATGACTACGGCAAGGATTGCAAGGCAAATTCCGCCATGGATGAAATTATTCTTATTGAAGACAGCTTTAAACGGAATTCTCCTGTGCTTCAGGAACATAAGAACCTTGAAGATAACCCCAATTACTATTGAAACAAACAGCCCCTGAATGTGGAGAAGGAATTGCGAAGCCATCAAAAGGACTGTTGCGTAAAGGTAAATGATTTTTGGCTTTCCTTCATAAACAGATGTCTCTAATTTGTATAGCGCGTAAAGGAAAACAGGGATTATTGTGATGCTGATAAGAGTTGGCTGCTGGCCCCACAGGTAAGTCAGTATTTCTCGGGAAGAGAAGGCAAGGCCAAGCCCTGCTGCAAATGCCGGGATTGAGCCGTATAGCCTGCTGATAAGAAAGTAAACTGCAAATATCCCAAGGAAAGAAGTGATTGCCTTGTAAAGGTAAACTGGAATTACTCTCTCGCCGCCAACAACCTGCATCAAGGCATAGTTGATGTGGTTTGAAGGCGGATACTCAAGCGCCAATGGCCCTATTTTCGGGTTGAACAGGTAATACCAATACCCCACATATGTTGGCAGCCTGTCAATGGTCTTGTCTGTTGCAGAGATGTAATCGCCAATCCCAAAATGCCAAGCTGCGTCTCCCTCCCCAAACGGAAGCTCAGAAACAGGCAGAGTCCACACGTAGAAGGCGACGAGGAATAAAACAACGGGAAAGAGAATTTGCTTGTAATCCATGACGCCAGAAGCAGAAGGGCTATTTATAAAAGTATTTCTACTTGGCAGCCTTTGCAATCACTTCGCAAATCCTTTCAACCTGCTCCTTTGTGAGCTTTGGAGAGGATGGAAGGTTCATGCCTATTGCAGAGAGCTCATCCGAAACTGGATAAGGCTTGTCCTGCTGGTAGATTGGAAGCTGGTGCATTGGGAAGAAGAAAGGCCTTGAGTCAATTTTCTTTTCCTTCAACGCAGCCATAAGGTCATCCCTTTTCATCCCAAACTCCTGGCCGACAAGGATTGAATACATCCAGTAGACATTCTTTGCCCACGGAGCTTCAGGAGGAGTTACAATGCCATTAACATCTTTGAGCAGCGAGTTATAATGGGCTGCGTTCTTCCTTTTTGTTTCAATGAACTTTTCAATCTGCTCAAGCTGCGCAACTCCAATGGCTGCCTGGATGTTTGTCATCCTCAGATTAAAGCCTATCTTTGAATGCCAATACCTTTTCTCAGAGCTCATCCCATGGTCCTTCAGGAAGCGCATCTCATCAGCAAGCTTCTGGTCATTCGTAAGGCACATCCCGCCCTCGCCTGTCGTGATTATCTTGTTTCCATAAAATGAGAAGCAGCTAATGTGGCCAAAGCTTCCAATCTTCTTTCCCTTATACTCGGCGCCATGGGCTTCGGCTGCGTCCTCAATGACGAACAAGCCATGCTCTTTTGCAATGTCCATTATCAGGTCCATGTCGCAAGGATGGCCGAACAAGTGGACAGGGATGATTGCTTTCGTTTTTTTCGTTATTTTCTCCTCAATCTTCGCCGGGTCAATGTTCCACGTTGAAGTTTCGCTGTCAACAAAAACAGGCTTTGCACCGGTGTAAGAAACTGCATTTGCAGTCGCGACAAAAGTAAGGTCAGGAACAATGACTTCGTCCCCAGCTTTAATCTCCAAGGCCATCAAAGCAAGCTGCAGCGCAACTGTTCCGTTTGCAACCGAAACCCCATGCTTCCTTTCGCAGAATTGGCTGAACTTCTCCTCAAACTCTGTTACATACTTTCCCAATGAGGAAATCCATGATGTTTCCAAACAGTCCATCACGTACTTTTTCTCGTTTCCACCGAGGACTGGCTCATATACCGGAATTGATTCA
>CAYJXD010000005.1:6783-29176 GCA_964374085.1 uncultured Methanosarcinales archaeon
CACGTACTTTTTCTCGTTTCCACCGAGGACTGGCTCATATACCGGAATTGATTCAGGCATGAGGAAAAGGCGATTACAGACGTATAAAAAGTTTGTGTTCTTAAGCAGTAACAAAACCCGTAAATATTACAGAAAAAAAGGGCATAATCTTATTAATCACCATTTCCCTTATTCTGAGATGAAAACGCAAAAGCATCCCACAAAAAAGTGGGAAGTCAGCCTGATTGAGTTAACCAATGGAAAAGAAAAAAAATACAAGGTCACCAGAAAACTTCCTGAAATGAATGTAGCAGAAACAAAGATATTTCTATCTGAAAAAGAGGCAGAAAAGCAATATCAAGAGTGGCTAAAGTAGTGTGCTTATCTTACGATTTAGCATCCTGACTAACTCTGGCTCGTTGTAACTGTAAACATCAGGTATGCCCAGGGAAATTATCCTTTTTCCCATGTATTGCTTTGGGAACCTGCTGCCGATTTCCTCCCTTTGGAAATCTTCCATTACAACAACAAGGTCAGCCCAGGAAAGCTCTTTTTCGGAAACAGGCTTCTCATTGAACAGTCCCGCTGACTTGGTGTTGAATTTTCCCCTGAACAAGTGCTCCGCTGTCTTGCTCCTGTTCAGGTTCTGGTTGCAGATGAAAAGGACGTTCATTGACTAAAGATCAATCTTACAGAATATAAATCTTATCCTAATGATTATCACCACTAATCAGTTACTATCTACGAAAGGTTTTTAAAGGGTTGTTTAATCCCGTCTTTTATGCCAAACATACCTCATTTCAGAGTGAACTACAGGGTATGGCAGTATGAAAGCCCTGGAAGAAGGGATAAATACCTTGTCATGGACAGGGCTGTAAGGCCTGAAACCCTGAAGGGAATAGGCATACCAATCCCAATGAATGAAGATGGAAGAGAGAATCCAAGAAAGAGATATTTTGTGATTGGGCTGTCAGAGTTTATCGGGCCTAATGGAAAAGATTTGGAGAAACTTACTGCTTATGACGGCGAAACACGGCTTATGTACCATGATTTTGAGGTTGAAGGTTACATAGGATTCTTAAGGCATCTTGCAACCATAAACGACACTTTTGAGACAGTTAGGAATTATGGCAGCAATCCACAACCAAAAGGCGAGCTGTCAGAACTTCTTGACAGGAAAAGGCTTGAAGGCATGGGATGGCACCAAACACTTGAGACCAGAATAGTCAAGCCTGATGATATTATTTCCAAGGACACCGCTGACTTCAGGGCTAGATACAGTTAGACTGCTCTCTTGGACCCTGGCAAAGATTCAGCATAATCTCTGGATTTGCTAATGTTCTGCCGTCTTTCTCAACAGCAATGTGGACATGTCCAATTCCAGGGGCATCCAAGCCGTCATAAAGGTTCCCGACCAATGTTCCTGAAGGGAACTTGTCGCCTGTATTAAGGATTGGCTCCCTTTCAATATGGGTAAGGTCAATAAGCCACGCGCTGCCGTCAGCTTCTGCTGTGAAGAACTTCTTGTAGCCCATAAACTCCAAGCCAGTTCCAGGACCCCCTGAAGTTCCCTCTCTCTGGAATTCCCATGTTACTGGCTTTCCATTGATGCTTGGAAGGTAAACATCATAACTGTCGCTAATCCCAGGGCCTGCAACATCTATCGCATAAGCCCAGTGCGGGCTTGCTGAAGGGTTGCAGCCTGAAAGAGGATAGTTCTTTCCGCAATGCTCGCTCCAGTGGCCAGAGCCCAGTGAACCTGTTATTATTTGCGGGGAAACATGAAGAGGACATGACATGAATCCCTCTGAGGCCATTTCTCCAGTGCAGACAGGCTTCCCTGAAACATCTATGACTGGCTTTGAAATAACAGGCCTTGGCTTTGGCAAAGGAGTGTCCTTTGTCACAGGCTTCGAGCAAAGCCACCATAAATTCGGGTCCTTGCTTTCGCCGCACAAAACAGGAGCGTATTTTGCAAACTCTGTAATCTGGGCAGTTATTTTTGCAGCGTCCTTGTTAACTATTGATTTTTCCTCCACCCAAACGCCCAATTCAGTGTCAAAGTGAGCAATGGTGAAAGGAGTTTTTGAGAAAAATGACAGCTCTGCCGGCTGGCTGAAAACAGCGCCTTCAGGAAGCAATTCGTAAAGCACATTGCCCAAAACCACATCAGAAGCTGAAGCTTCAGCCTTGTCTATTATTTTCAGCCCAATGCTTTCGACAGGCTTTCCTGCAAGGGCAACGGTTGTTCCCTCTGCAATCTTCAGCTCAACTGACCGGTCGCCTGTAACCAATGCAGATGCCTTCCCATCCATGAAAACAGAAACCTTGCGGTCAATGCTCTCGGAAAAATCCTCCATTGAAATGCTTGACAGTCTTCTTTTAATCGTGATAGGGAACTTTACATTTGCCGAAAGGAAGCTGTCTTCCAAGCTTACCTGGACTTTTATTTGGCCTGATTCAACTTCAACCCCCCTTGATTCAATAACTGAGAAGTCAGCGCATTTTTCCAGCTTTTCCTCAATCAGCCTTTCCTGCTGCTGCTTCAGCTCTTTCCTCAGCCCCAATTCCTTTGCCTCGAGCAACGAGTCCCTTAAGCAGGCATTCACCAACTGCTGGACATAAGCCTTGTCCTGCTTCAATGCCAACTGGTCAAACTCAACATCCTGCTCATTGTAAGCATCCTTCTTTGAGACCATGAACAATCCAAACAGGACAAGAAACAGGATTCCCATTCCTATATATACTGAAACCTGGCCTCTTTTTCCCATAATGCGCTTATCTCCCTTCAAGGGTTAATAAAGATTGCTTTAATTTTGGGAAGAAAAATTAAGTTAAATTACTTAATGATGGTGCGACGGAGTTTGCTGCTGCAAACTCCTCTGGCGGTACCCGAAGCCCAAGTTGAGCAAAGCTCAACTGGGCCCAATTGGCAAAAGCCAATTCGGGGGACAACCCAGTGACTTGTGAGCGAGTTCGCAACGAGCTCACTCGCAAGTACCGCCAGCGCACCACTGAACTGTTACGAAATTACCGGAAGATTTACGGATTTTGCCCCTTATTACGGAAAAACCTTTAGCGTTTCCGGAAGAACCCGCTAAAGTTCCGTGATTTTTCCGGATTTTTCCAAGGAGGAAATATTAAGCCGCAAGTGCCCATTAGCTTGTGGATAAGATTATTGCCAAAATAGGGAAAGGGGATTTTAAAGAAATGGTGGAATCATCTGTTTTAATAGTTTCCGAGCACGCGCTTGACAGATTAAATGAAGGCCAAAGAAAAGTATTTAAGGAAGAGCAGCTTTATAGGGTGATAAAAACTGAAAGTCCTGAAGGGATTGGACTGCAGGAGAATGGAAGGATTTCAGCCTTTTACAGGAGGAAGCACGGATACTTAAGGGTCATATTGGAAAGGAACTCCTTCCTCACAATAAGGAGCTTTACAAACCCGGCCACAATGCCAAACCTTGACAGACTATGATGAAGCTTGACGTCCGCGGAAAAGGGAAATGCCTTTATGATTATGAAGGCGATGTAATACTTTTCAAGGCTGACAGGGAATACGCGCACTCCCTTGATTTCGATGACATCATAGTTGACATAGACTCCAAGGGGTTTCCAACTGCAATTCAAGTATTTGATGCATCCAAGGAATTCAAAGTCAGCAAGGAAGCCCTGAACAAACTGGAGCATTTCGAGTTCCTTAACAGGATTGAAGGCAAAAAAGTGAGCGCAAAGCTAAAATTCTCAGTTCCGCAAAAAAACCAGATGCTTGTTTGCAGCCAGAGCTTCACCAACATTTATTCCAAAAAGCTGAAGGATGCTGAAGTTGTGTGCAGTGCTTGATATCTGATCTTAAATATTGCTTTTGTCTTCGGATAATTTGCGGATTAGTCAGGATATTTACGGATTTTTAATGGCAATCCGGAAAAATCCAGGTTGCTTCCGGAATTATTGCGGTTTGCCCGGAATATTTACGGAATTTCAAGGCATAGGCATATTAACCTCAAATTCCAATATTTACTTCTGATTAACCTTTCCAATAAATTAGACAGGTTGTATAAAATAATGGAAAGATTTATAAGCAACCAGGTGTTCATGTGGAACTAAGCAAAGGCTGCATGGTAATGTTGAGAAAAATGCTCAGGCAGGAAAGAATAGGAGGAAGAAATATCCCTGAAGCCTTAATTAAATCAAGGGTCAAGGATCTGCCAAAAGATGAGCATAGGCAAGCAATGAAAGACTGGGAAACCTGCATAAAGGAAGGTCTTATTCTGACCAAACCCAAGCCTTATGGCACCCAGGTTTCGCTAAATCCAAGAAAGCTTAAGGAAATAAGGGAATTGACAGAGGAAAAAAATGAAAACTGAGAGCTGGGGGATCTTTTGCAAGATTTTTGGAGTTAACCCAAGAAATCGGGTGATTGAATTCTTGCTGGAGGGAGGAGACCTGGATTTCAGCATAGGAACACTAGCTGAACAAACTGAACTTAACCGCGCAACAGCATACAACATAATGGAAGAGCTTATCAGGGAGGGAATTGTAATACCAACAAGGCGCATGAGCGGAGCCCAGCTTTACAAGCTTAATTCGAGCAAGGAAGAGGCAAAACTCCTGATGAGGGTATTTGAACTGTTGCTGGACAAAGTTGTTGAGAAGCATATAAAAAGAAAAGCAAAGCTTGAGCTTGCCTAGCGCAAAAGCCTCAGCTGCAAAGCCCTCCAGAAATAGGCAAACATGAACCTTATGATTTTCAGGCCTGAGGATTTTGACTTGCCTTCAGACCTGAACTTGTAGCTGAAAGGGACATCCTTCATCCTGAAGCCTATCTTCTGCGCCCTGTACAGCAGCTCCATGTCAAACTCCCCCCAAACTGAAGGATATTTGAACCTGATTTTCTGGAAGCTTTCCTTCCTCATTGCGTGGAAACCTGTGAAGACATCAGTGGGCTTCAAGCACAGAATCAACCTGCAGACCTGATTCAAGAGCAATGGCCCATACTTCCTGCTGAACGGCGCCTGGAAGTAAGAGCCTTTCATGAACCTTGAGCCAACAACAATGTCATAACTACCTTTCTGCAGCTCCCTTACAAGAACTGGAACTGACTCCGGCGGATGGGAGAAGTCAGCGTCCATGATGACGATAATTCTTCCCCTTGAAACCTTTATTCCGTCCTGCAAGGCAGAAAAGATGCCGCTAATTCCTTTCCTGTGCAAAGCTGCAATTCTTCCCTTTCCCTTGGCAGCCAACCTATCAATAATCTCAGGCGTCCTGTCTTTGCTGCTGTCGTCAACAACCACAATTTCAAAATCAACACCCTTAAGAACTAAAGATAAGGCGCTCACGAGCCTTTCTATGTTCTTCTCCTCGTTGAATGTTGGGATAATGACAGAGAGGGATTTGGAAGAGGGACTGGATTTGGGAGAATTTGAAGAATACACAGATGCTCCTGACTTATACCTATACTGGGGCATGCCAAGAAAGAGCCAGGAGGGGTATTTATTGGTTGTGGAAGATTTTATATATTAAACCGGAAATATTACGGCTATGCCTGACAAGTTTGGAAAGGAGGTTAGAAGCAAGATAATGGCATCAATAAAATCAAAAAATACTACACCAGAGTTGCTTTTGCGCAAAGCTTTGCAGGGAAGCCGCCTTAGGTATCAGCCGAGACTTCCAGGAAATCCTGACTTGGGAAGCAAATCAAGGAAAATAGCTATTTTTGTAAATGGCTGCTTTTGGCATGGGTGCCCTTGGCATTACAAGGAGCCGAAGTCCAGGAAAAGCTACTGGATTCCAAAAATCCAAAGAAATGTAAATCGGGATAGAAAAAAGGCCTTAATGCTTAAAGAAGATGGGTTTGCGGTTATTTCCCTTTGGGAACATGAAGTATTTGGAAATATAAAGCAGTGCACAAAGAAAATAATGGGCAAAATAAAATGACAAGCCTGCTAGCAGCGCTAATAAACCTTGAAAATTATGGAGAAAATGACCTAGATAAAATTGCTTTTCCTGTAGATCCAATCCAGCCTAGAGTGAATATCGTTGGAGGTCCATTGGACCATTTTGTAAGAGATGCTTTCTGCGACACTTTCGCAATAACTGACCCCCTAAAGAAGGGGAAGCTTTACAAGGCTGTTTTTTCTTACTTTGGCGACCAAAACCACCCTCCAGACATGATGCTTCTGGGATCGGACGCAATTGAAGTGAAAAAAGTGGCTTCTTTGACTGCCGGATCGATCCAGCTGAATAGCTCCTTTCCGAAATCCGAATTGACGGCAGATTCATCCTTTTTAACCAATAAGTGCAAGAACAGCGAAAAGGGATGGAAGAAAAAAGACCTTATTTATGCGGTCGGGCATGTCCAAGGGTCAAAAATAAGGCTTCTTACTTTTGTTTATGGCGATTGCTATGCATCAGACTCCAGGCTTTATGAAAGCTTGAGAGACAGGATTATAGAGGGAATCAAAAAAATCCCTGCTTCATTTTCCGAAACAGTTGAGCTAGGAAGGATAAACGGGGTCGACCCCCTTAAAATCACTAATTTGAGGATAAGGGGCATGTGGTTGATAAAGACCCCCCTTAAACTATTTTCAAGCTTCATCCAGCCCGATTATAAAAGGAAGCTTTCTGTATTTGCAGTGATGAGAGCTCAAAAATTCGATAGCTTCGATCCTAAGCTAAAAGCAGAAGTCTCTAAAAAATTTTCAATCGCCAGCGTGCAAATTAACGACCCTGACAAGCCTTCTAGAATGATTGATGCCGTAGTCATTTCTTTCTTCATTTAAAATGGCAATTTTCAGATCTTGCTTGATTTTCTTAGCTATAGCTTCTCCCAGCTTAACAGGCACAGCGTTCCCAATCATCTTGTAGCCCTTGGCAACATTATCATAGTAGAACTTAAACCTGTCAGGGAAAGTTTGGATCCTAGCGCATTCCCTAACAGAAAGCCTCCTGATTTTCCTAGTTGGGTCTTTAAATTTCCAGTCATCAGCGCCCCTTCTTATCATTTCTGGCGAGGATGGGTGAAGAGGCGCATGCCTTCCGCCTGCTTGAATTGTAAAAGACTGACCATCCCAGCTCTTTCTCCTATTTCTTGACATGTAAATTGTTGAGAAGGTGCCAATCATGTGCTCGTGATTAGTAATCTTTAGGTTTTCATTTGGCTTGTTGCCTTCTTTTGCAGGCGTTGATTCAGGCAGGTCGCCTATAGCTTCTTTAAGTGTTTTCTTTTTCATATCTGTCTGGGGAAACGAGAAAGTCCTATCAAGAGCATGGCTGTAGCCAACAATAACCACTCTTTTCCTTTCCTGGGGAATTCCAAAATTTTTTGCATCAAGCAACTTGTAAGATATTGAATATCCTAGCCTGCTGAATTCCTTAACAATCTTGGAAAATTCTCCAATGTGAGTAGAAGAAAGCATCCCTGCTACATTTTCTGCCACAAAAAACAACGGCTGCTTATCCCTAATTATCCGGACATATTCATAAAAAAGGGCGCCTCTTGGGTCATTTATTCCCCTCATGGCGCCAGCCAAGCTCCAGCTTTGGCATGGAGGACCTCCTATAATGCCTGCTGCGTCAGGGATTTCTTCCGAGCTGATTTCCTTAATTGATCTCCTGTCTATAGCCAAACCATGATTTTTCTCGTAAGTTTCCCAAACATCCTTATCAATGTCATTAGCGAACACAACCCTAAATCCCTGCTTTTCAAATCCTAAGTCAAGACCGCCTGCTCCACTGAAAAGCGAAATTATCTCCATGTGATCTCTTTGCACCTTCTGATTTATAAATCTTGCTCGGGCATGTCCAGTGTCCAGTGCCATCAAAACCCTCAATCCGTGGAATTTTCCCTTTTCAGCCCTTCAAACCCGATTCCGCAAAATCTCCGGTTTTGTCCAGTGGTTTTTACGGTTTGCCTCTTCAATTATGCTCAACCCTCTCCTCAGCCCACCCGCAAAACCCACAATCCTTGGAAGATCCCGGCATCTCGCCATTCAGGGTTGCAATAGCCCTTTTAAATATGTTTTCAGCGTTTTGGACTGAGATTGGCATCTTAATAAGGTCTGAGTTGAAAAGCATGGTTCCATCCTCGTTTACCTTATCAGGGTGATAGAACAGCAAGTACGCATAATCCTCTGTTTCATAGCTGTTCTTCCTAAACAGGAAATTGTATATATCAAGTTGGTCTTGAGAGTGGTTGGCAGTGTCTTCTTTTATGGGGAATCCTCTTGTCTTGAAGTCAAGAACTATGAGTTTATTGCCTTTCTGGAGCAAATTGTCTATTGCGCCCTTAAATAGGTTGCCATGTTCATCTGTCCACTTTATACCTTTGAAATTGTTCCGCCACTCCTCCAGCAACTCGATTTGGTCAAATAGCTTAACATCACTATCCAAGCCAGACAATTCAGGCGGCAATGTTCCCCTATCCCTGAAAACATCAAAATGAGCTTTTAGAATCCTGTCCATGCCACCTGGAAGAGATGGAAAAATAGACTCTGGCCTTATCACTTTCTCATTAAAATGAAGCCAGAAGCACCTAGGACAGTCCTTAAGCAAGGACAAGCTGGATGGGGAGAGTTTGTAGGGCATTTTTAGCTATACTTCAAAATTCCATGTTTAAAAAATTGATGCCAAATACCTTTAAATATCCCTCCCTTCTAATCAAACCCATGATTGGGAGATTAAGCGAACTGGGGAAGTATTTCAAGTTTATTTTGGGAGGAGGCTTGGGCCTTGGAGTGAATCTGGCTGTTACTTATGCGCTCTCCGAAATTATTGGAGTCTGGTTCAGGATAGCATATGCCATCGGGCTGGGTGTAAATGTGATATTCAACTTCTATTACCACAGGCGTGTGACCTTCAACAGGACTGATTCAGCAGCAAGAAGGTTTTACAGGTTTGTGCCGCTCACATTGGCTATAACCGCAACAAACTACATACTGGTGCTTATTTTCACCGAGCTGGTCATACTGAACTGGCTTCTGGTTTTTGAGTTTGCAAAGCCGTTATACAAATACGGAGTGATTGTAGGAGTCACAGGAGTTGTATCATTAATAAATTACTATGTGAATAAGAGGTGGGTGTTTAAGTGATAAAGTAGGCATGGCGAGGCGCCCTTTACAAGGTAAAGGGTTTATTTTTCTCTCCCCCTCGCCAAAGCAGGGGGAGACAAAATAAAGTCCTTTGGACCGCCTCGCCTGGAGGAGTCGAATCGGTAAAATGAAAATAGGCATGGTCAGCAAGTTTGGGGATAAGGATGGCATAGCAATTTACTCTGACAGCCTTGTTGCAGCGCTAAGGAAGAAAGGAATCCAGGTTATAACCATTGGCGACAAGAATTCTGTGGCTGATTACAAGATAAACCTCAAGTCATTCTTCCTGAAATCGCTGATAGAAAGGATAGCAAGGAAGGAGAAACTGCAGCTGATTCATATCCAGTACATAGCCGAAAGGAGCTATTATGGATTGCATACACTGAACTTTAATCTTCTGAAGGCACTGCAGCAAAAAGTTCCTGTTGTGGCGACACTCCACGAAGTGCATTTCAAGGCATGGACACTTCAGGAAAAAATAGTGAAGAAACTAGAGGAGACTGTCATCAGAAACACGAAAGCAGTCATTATTCACACAAAAGGGCAGCAGAGCTTCATAGCAAAGAAATACAAGAGAAAAACTGAAGTCATTCCGATGGGTGTTACTCTCCACCAAATGCACAGGAAGAAAGGGAAAAACATCCTTTTCTTTGGGATGATTTCCGAAGCTAAAGGAGTTGAATACCTGGTTGAGGCGATGAGAAGCCTGCCTGGATACAGGCTTGTCATAGCAGGAAGGATAGTGAGCAAGCCATATGCAGAAAAGCTTGCAGTCATGATTGAAAGGCAAGGCAACAAGAGCATCAAGGCAGACTTTGGATGGGTAAGCGATGGAAAGATGCACGAGTACTTTGAAAATTCAGACATACTCGTATTGCCTTATATCAAGGCTCCTTACCAATCTGCAGTGCTTCATGACGCAATGTCATACGGGCTGCCAGTTGTTGTTACAAGAGTTGGAACAATCTGGGACATAGTTGATGAATACAATTGCGGGGAAGTTGTGCCGCCAGGAAAAGCATTGGCGATTGCCGAAGGAATAAGAAATGCAGAGAAGAATTACAGGAAACACCAGAAAGGAATAGAAAAGTACAGGAAAGAGGCAAACTGGGCATCTGTTGCAGGCAAAACAATAAAAGTGTATGAAAAAGCGTTGAAGCAAAGGTAGTAAATGAAAATAGTGATGGCAACAAGGGCAGTGTATCCGCATCACGGGTTTGGCGGAATGCAGCTCTATATCTATCACCTTGCAAAGCACCTTGTGCAGAACAGGCATGAAGTTGAGATAATAACCAGCTTCATGGGAAAGGATGAGATTTACTCTGAGATGTTTGAAGGGATAAAATACACATTCCTTCCAGTCAAGACCAGCGAGATGTACAAAGACAATGTTTTAATTCCGAAGGAGAAAAGAAAGCACAAGAAAACCCTTGTGCAGCAAATAAGGGAAACTGTTCCAGAGCCAATACTGAAGCCAATAGCTTTCTTTCCAACCATACTTTTCCTTTTCAACGACACCATTAGATTTTACAACTTTAGCAAGGCTGTTGCTGATTATCTCAAAGATAAAAGGTTTGATTTACTTCATTATTATGACATTGCAGGCTACCACTACGCAAAGAGCGGAACAAAGCCAACAGTGATGCAGACTTTCGGGAACGAAAGCTTTTTTGACAAGAGAGCAGCAGACTATCTCGGATACGTTTTCTTCAGGAAGCTGATAAAGAAGTCTTTCAGGCTATGCACAGTTGCAGGAACATGTGGGGAAATCAATGCCAACGATATAATAAGGATTTCCGGGATTTCAAAAGAAAAAATAAAAGTGATGCAGAACGGAATAAACCTTGAGAAAATACCAAAAGGAAAGAAGGAAGACTTCAGGAAAGAGCTTGGGTTTGAAAATGAGGAAACTATCTACGCCACCATAAACAGGCTCAGCCCTGACAAGCACGTTGACTTAATCATAAAGGCCTTCAAGAGGGCAAATGTCCCAAACAGCAAGCTCATAAGCATAGGCTCAGGAATAGAAGAAGCAAAGCTGAAAGAGCTTGCAAAAAGCCTTGGAATAGAGTATGACGTAATCTTCCTTAAGGGATTGCCTGATGAGAAAATGTACCGCTACCTGAAGTCAGCCGACGCCTTTATAAACGCTGCAGACACAAGATACCTTTTGCTCACTGTCCTGGAATCAATGGCATGCTCCTTGCCCATAATTACAACTTTTCCGATGGAGAAAGCAGTCATTGATGGAAAAAATGGATTTGTGATACAGCCCAAGGAAGCTGAGCTTGCAGCAGCCATGAGAAAGCTAAGCGACAGGGAAACAGCAAAGACAATGGGAGAATACTCAAGGAAGAAATCACTGGATTATGACTGGGACAGGATTGTGAAGGAGGATATTAGGATTTACAAGGAATTAGTTAAGTGACTAGCTATTATCATACGATTTCTCTGCTTTTTTTAGGCAGCTCCTTAACTGAGCCATAACAATTTCGTCCGGAACCCCGTTGTTTTCCAATACAGTCTTAAAATCCCAGCCCTTCTCACTTTCATAAAACAATATTCCCAAAAGAAAGCCTTTCTCCGATTTTCCCATGTCTTTATCCATTTTTATTCCCTAGTAAAAACTAGGCTTCTGTTGATTTAAGTTTGTCCTCAAAAACTTTCCACATCCAGGCCCTCATTCTATCTAATTCTGCTTTTGTGAGCTCTGATGATGAATGGACAACTTCTACTTTGCTTTTTTTCTTGTGCATGCCTGACTAAATATGACCCAGGTTATTAAGCATTTCTACAGTCCAGCAGTTATTTTCGGAAAATTTACGGAAACTTCGGAATATTTTCGGATTTTTATCTCAAAATCTCAGAAAACGACTTGATGACATAATCCAGTTCTTCCCGTCCAAGATACTGATGGCAGCCAATGTAGAAGCCGTTCAATCCAACGTACTCGGCATTCTTCAGCTTTCCTTCATACTGCTTTTTCAAATGTGAATATGCTGGCTGGTGCAACGGGATTGCGCCAAACAAAGCCCTTGTCTCGATTCCTCTTTTCTCAAGCTCTGCCCTTATCTTTTTCCTTGGAATCTTGCTGTTCTTCAAAACCAAGGGATATGAAAGGTAACTGACATCCTTTGAGAATTCAGGAAGCCTCAATGAAGTGCTGAATCTTTCAATGCCTTCGTTCAAATATTTCACATTCTCCTGCCTTCTCCTTATTATTTCATCAACCCTCTTCAGCTCAACTGACGCCAAGGCAGCCTGGAACTCTGTTGCCTTGAAATTATAAGAAACCATGTCATGGAAGAATGGATGGAACTCATCCTTTAAGGCATATGATGACTTGTCCTTCAGAATCGGGTAATTATCAACCCTGCCTGATGACTTCACTTTTCTTATGAGCTGGATAAGCTCGTCATTGTTTGTGTTGATTGTTCCCATTTCGCCTGCTGAGATGTTGTGGGCAACATAAAAGGAAAAGTCAGAGAGCATCCCCATGCTTCCAGTCTTTTTTCCCTTGTAGACTGTTCCATGGGCCTGGGCAGAGTCTTCAAACACAACAATGCCATGCTTCTTTGCCACAGCCAATAATTTATCCATGTCGCAAGGATAGCCCATTATGTGGACTGGCAAAACAACAGAGCAATTGCCGCCTTCTTTTTCCAAGATTTCTGCAACTTTCTCAGGGTCTATTGTAAGGCCATCATCCACAATGTCGGCAAAGACAGGCACATACCCGCCAAGGGTTATCCCGTTGGCTGAAGCAATGTAAGTCAGGGCAGTTGTTATTACTTTCTTGCCGCCTTTAAGGTCGCCATGGTATTTCAGCGCAGCCAGGCCGGCTATGATGGCAGAAGTCCCAGAATTAAGCACAACAGAATACTTTGTTCCGATATATTTTGCCCACTCCTTCTCGAACTGCTCAACTTTCTTTCCCTCAGAAACCCAGTTTGAGTCCAGGACTGAGATTATGGCTGCCCTTTCTTCAGGCCCAATCCTGAAGTCGCCAACACCTATCTTTTTCATCAGGGCATAGCCAAATGAAAGAGTTTAAAAAGTTGTTGCTATTTATTTAATGAATGTCAAAAAAACCCATAAGAAAATATGACGAGTTTCTAAAAGAGATCCAAAAGCCGAAAATGAAAGAGCTGTGGGCTAATAATGAAGATGAAGAATGGGAAAAGGCTTAGGCTTGCAGATTGCCTTCCCAAAATTCGGCCTCTTGTAGGTTTCTTTCCTTATTATCACTGTGGACCAACATATTGAAGATTATTGTATAACAATTGCGTAGTATTAGGATAGGTGCCTTGAGTTACTATGCTTTGCTGTCCTTGGAAAATAGGCTTGCTGGGATCCACAATTGCGTAAAGGTCTGGAACACTGACTGATCTTCCCCATTCAGAGCGGGGAGCGACCATACTTAAAGCATTAACCACTGCATTCTCAATGCTGGTAGCTGGAACAACAGCTATCACATCCCTTCCTGCTAATTTTGCAACATACAGTCTTTCATCTACCATGTTTTCACCCCAAAATCCTTTCAGATTATTCAGTAATACTTCATCATACGATGTATGAGGTTATTTAAATATTTTTTGGTTTGGCAAAACATATGCCCAGAAACAGTATCATTTCCCCATCACTTCCTCATACAATGCTTCCATCTTCCTGCTGATTGAGGAAATGTCAAAGGCCGCCTATCTTTTTCAGAAAATTCCTATATTTGTTTATGACTATATCTAAAGAATCTACAAATTTGCTGTATTTATGCCCTTTTGAATTCACGAATTTCACCTTTCAAAAGCCAATCTCTGAGTTCTTTGTCTGAATAATAATTCTCCCTAATACCTTGAAGTATATAAGCATTTTCACCATCCTTAATTTTGGATTGTTTCTGGTTATATAGCAAAAAGTTTTGCACCGCCAAAAAGGCCGTTCTTCTATTTCCGCTGGCAAATGGGTGTTTTTGAATTAAACCTTTAAGCAGGACAACTGCCTTGTCAAAAACATCGCCTTTATGCTTTTCAGAGAATTCCAAAACTGCCCTTATTTTTTCCCTGCTCAAGACCTTATGCGCATCTGCTCTCTTTACCTTAACTTCTGAAAGCACTTTTGAGTTTGTAAAAATAATGTCATCAATAGTCGGGTAATTTATTGTCATCTCGCCATCACTTCCTCATACAATGCTTCCATCTTCCTGCTGATTGAGGAAATGTCAAAGGCCCTTACTAACTCCTTGAGCTTCTTCACTGACTTATCTGCAGCCTGAGGGTTATGATAATAGTAATGCAGGTTCTCTGCAAGCTTTTCATAATCCCAATAGTCATGGTACAAAGGAAGGTTTCCAAAGACTGATGTGAGGCTGCCGATGCTTGAAAGGCACAGGGGAAGGCCAGCTGCCGCTGCCTCGTAAACTGCCAGGCCCTGGGCCTCAATTTCTGAGCTGTTCACAAACACATTTGCAATTGAGAGAACTCTCCTCAATTCTTCGGGCTCAAGCTGCTTTGCTCTTATTACATCCACTCCCAATTCCCTTGCCATTTCTTCCACAGACTGCAATCCTTCCTCTGGAAGAAGGTCAGTGCCCACAATAATTAGTTTTGATTTCACTTTGCGGCTGAATATCCTGAAAGCCTTCAGCAAGGTCTCGATTCTCTTGACCTTCCTTATGGTCGCAAAAGTAATCACGACAAACTCATCCCTGATTCCATACTGCTTTTTAATGGCTTCCTTGCCCTTGATTGGCTGGGAGAAGAACTTGTGGTCAACAGGATGCGGAATCAACACGAGTTTTTCTTTTCTTATCCCTGCCTTTTCATAAATTTGCATTTCGTGAGGGGTGAAGCAGACAATTTTATCGTATTTGTTCATCATGAACACAGAAGCCTTGGCTATCAATGGGTTGCTGCCAAGGATGTAAGTATGGGCGCTCATTATTTTTGGCTTCCTCATCAGAAGCCCGAAAAAAGTCGCGGGATAAGGCCTCAAATGGGCATGGACAAGCCTGATGTCCTTATCTCTGTTCACATATTTGTGAATCTGGCCCCATGACTTGAACCTTTTTATCTTCACGTCCTGATATTGACCGGGCCCTTCAAGCTGGTTTGTAAGAAACTCAACTTCATACCCCTTGTCAAGCATCATCTGGGCAGGCCAGTAAAAATAGTCCTCAATAGGCCTTGCCTTTATGGTCAAAGGGTATCCAGGAACAATCTCGACAAATTTCATCTCAACCAGGCCCCATAATACCTTCTTTTGTTGTCATTCTGTGGAACTCTATCGTCCTCAGGCAGGCAACCCAGCTGTATGCCATGAACAGCCAGTTCACTGCTGTTACTATTGAACTGAACAATCTGCTCTTAATATATGACTCATCATAAAGCCTGCAGCTCATAAGCTTTATTATTTCACTGTCCTTTACCCGCCTTTTTGCCTGGAGCTTTTTTCTTTTCTCAAGGATTAAGGAAAAATTTGCCACAACCCATGCATACACCTTTAGCCTTGAGAAAAAGCGCTTTGGATCATAAAGATTGGAAAACAATGGGTGAATGACAAAATAAGGCAGCAGCCTGACTAAAGTCCATTTGCTGTAAAGAGTAAGGATATTAAGCAGCTTGTTCCTCTCTGCAAGTATGAAAAAGAAATCCTTGGGAACCTTCATTCTCTTCGCTGTAGCGCCGCCTTCGTGATATACGATAGATCTTGGGACATGCACAACTTTGTATCCCATAAGGTTTATTCGCCAGCCAAGCTGCGCATCCTCTGAGTATGCAAAATAATCCGGGTCAAAGGGCTCGTTAACTATTTCCCTGTTGAAGAATGCAGAGCCGCTTGCTGTCAATGAGCGGACAAGGCTTTGAGTATATCTGTCAACCTGCCTCAGGAAAACCGGCGCGTGAAACAATCCAATCGTGCCATAGCCATGGAAACTGTAGTCCTCCTGGTCATACTTGTCATATAATGTCGGGTTGCAGACAGCTATCAAAGGGTCTGACTCTGCGACAATGACTAATTCAGACAGCCACAGCTTGTCCATCTTTGTGTCATTGTTCATCATGCAGACATATTTTCCCCTTGCTATCCTTACGCCAATGTTGTTTCCCTCTGCAAAGCCCATGTTCCTCTCATTCCTTATCAGCCTGATTCCCTTTATTTTCGAAAGGATTTCCATTGAATTGTCAGTAGAGCCATTATCAACAACTATTATCTCGCGGTTCCTGTAGTCGCTTTTCTTGATGGACTCCAAACACTTAACAGTCATTGAAGCGCCGTTCAGGTTCAAAATTACGATTGAAACTAAAGGTGATTTCATTTTCCAAAAACCTTGTTCTTGAAAATATTCCAGTAGACAGCGAAATTGTAAAGGCCCTGCATCAATGACAGCTTCAATCCGGCAAAGCCATTTGCAATGCCATGGCTGAAAAGCAAGTCCCTGAAAAAGACAAAGACAGCAATGGCAAACGAAGCTGGAAGGTAAAGAAGGCCCGGATAATTAGCACGACCATCCTCAATCATGTCCCTTGCCTGTATCCTTGCCCAGTTCATCCACTTTGTGCTGAAAGTTTTGAATGTGTAATTGTTATACAGCGGCCTGTGGTGGAGAAGAAAGTCCACATTTTTTATTTTCCCTTTCACAGTGACTGCCTCATGGATGTATCCTTTTGCATAGGCCTTGCTCTTCCTGAAAAGGCACAGCCTGTACCCGACTTTTTTCAATGGCTTGAAATTGACCATTGTCTCATGCCTTAACCCGTAGCCATCCACATCCTTTGACTCGCAAAGCTTCCTCAAATTCTTTTTGAGCCCTTCTGAAAGGTATTCATCGGCATCTATGTAGATAATCCAGTCGCCAGTTGCCTTGGAGAAGGCAAATGGCCGGTTGTAGCAGCCTGCCCCCCTGTTTTGAGCCATGAAGATTTTTTTGGTGTATTTCTTCGCTATTTCAAGAGTCTTGTCTGTGCATTCGCCGCTGTGGACAACTATAATCTCATCCACTGCGCCCTTAAGGCTGTCAAGGGCTCTTGCAATCAGCTTTTCCTCGTTCCTTATCACGAGGCATGCACTTATTTTCACCATATGAAAAAAGGCTCTTGGGAGATATATAAATAATTCCCTTTAAATACTACTTGATATCTCTTCATTCCAATGAAAACCGTAATCCTTTGCGGAGGGGAAGGCACAAGGCTGAGAGAGCTGACTGAGAGCATTCCCAAGCCGCTTGTGGAAGTTGGGGGAAAGCCGATACTCTGGCACATAATGAAGATATACTCCCACTATGGATACAATGACTTCATCCTGTGCCTTGGATACAAGGGAGAGAAGATAAGGGAATACTTTGCAAACAACAATAATGAAGGATGGAAAATTGCCTTTATTGAAACAGGCGAAAAGGCAAGCAAGGCAGAAAGACTGATGCAGATAAGGCAGCTCATAAGCGAAGAAAATTTCCTGTGCGCCTATGGCGATGATGTTTCTGATGTTGACATAAGGAAAGTAGTTGAGATGCACAGAAAAAGCGGAAAAATTGTGACATTGACTGCTGTCAACCCTGAATCACAGTTTGGAGTGCTCAAGATGGATGGCGACAAGGTTGCCGGGTTTGTTGAAAAGCCAAAATTGGACTCGTGGATAAACGGCGGCTTCTTTGTGTTCAGCAGGAAAATATTTGATTACTTGAGAAAAGGCCATGAGCTGGAGGACGAAACATTTAAAGAGCTTGCATCAAAAGGCGAGGTAATGGCTTACCGTCACAAAGGATTCTGGAAGTGCATGAATGTTTTCAAGGACGTTATTGAGCTTAATGACTTATGGGAAAAAGACAGCGCTCCATGGAAGGTGTGGAAATGAGCTGGAAAGGAAGAAAAGTTCTCTTGACAGGAGCAAACGGGTTTGTGGGCTCATGGGTTGCCCAGGAGCTGGTCAATAATGGAGCAAAGGTTGTTGCTCTCATCAGGGATGTGATACCGAATTCAAACCTTGACCTGTCAGGCACAGCGAGGAAAGTCAGCATAGTGAGAGGCTCCTTGACAGACTTGAATGTCCTTCAGAGGGCTTTCAACGAGTATGAAGTTGACACTGTATTCCATTTGGCAGCGCAGGCAATAGTCGGGGTTGCAAACAGGTCGCCAATATCCACTTTCGAATCCAATATAATGGGCACATGGAACATTCTGGAGGCCTGCCGAACCTCGAAGCACTTTGAAAAGATAGTTGTTGCATCAAGCGACAAGGCATATGGAGACCAGGAAAAGCTGCCTTATACCGAGGATTCCCCGCTTCTTGGAGCATATCCTTATGACGCTTCAAAGGCATGCGCTGACATTATTACTAAAAGCTACTTCAGGACTTATGGCCTGAAATCAGCGGTTGCCCGCTGCGCAAACATATATGGAGGGGGAGACTTGAACTTCAGCAGGCTGATTCCAGACATGATTACGAGCCTTCTCCAGAACAAGCAATTGGTTATCAGAAGCGACGGGAAGATGGAAAGGGACTATCTCTACGTGAAGGATGCTGTAAGTGCATATTTAACTTTGGGTGAAGGGCTTGACAAGAAAGGAGTTTCAGGAGAGGCATTCAATTTCGGGACAGGAAAGGCAGTCACAGTGCTTGAAGTGGTTAAGAAGATAATAGAAGTCTCTGGGAAGAAGGATGCAAAGATTAAAGTCCTTGGCGAGGCAAAATACGAGATACAAAAGCAATACCTTGACTCAACAAAGGCGAGGAAGGTTCTTGGATGGCAGCCCAAATATACTTTGACTGCGGGATTAAAAGAAACGTATGAGTGGTATAAGTCTCAGGGCCTTTCAAGAACATAGATTTTCTGAGTCCCAGTAAGAAGGGAGAAGTAATTGTATTCTTTAATCATGCGGTAATTTTCAAGCTGGCTGAAAGAGACAGCATACCTTGAATCTATAACAGGGAAATAGTCCTTTATCCAGCCCGGGTCATATGGCTTTGCCTTGCTTATTCCGGGATTTGCCTTGCTGTAGTCATGGAAATGCCAGGCAGCGTGCTCAAACCCGCCGTCAACCATGTCAGCTGGGATTCCTTGCGCCATCAAGTCGTCAATTGCAGAGTTCTTCGCCCTGTTCCAAGCCATGTAATCCTGCGTTGCGGCAACTGAAAATAAAGCCATCATTGCCACAAGCACGGCAGCCGACTTGTAAGAGAAGAAATTCCCTGACCTTAACAGCAGGAATGCAATTACCGGAGCAAACAGCGGAAGAAGATAGCGGTCAAACACTGCAAGGACAACCATCAGGAACAGCAGCTGGAAAAAGCCAACCCAGTAAACAAGGAATTCAGGCTCGTCCATTTTCAGCCTTGAGGCTTTATTCCAAAGCTCTGTTTTCATCCTTGTGAAAATGATAGCTGCTGAGATAGCAGAGAAGACTGCAAGGAACATCAGGATGCTGCTGTTGAACTCAGGAGCCTTGATTCCCTGCAAATAAGCAGGCCCAAGCCCGTGGCTATGAATCATGGTGGGCATGTAGAAAAGAATCTTTCCATAGTTTGCTGCCATGAAGACAATGCCTGAAATTGCCCCTCCCAAAAGCAACACGAAAATCGCATTGTCCTGCCACTTGTTTTTGGAAAGGAAAATGTCAAGCTTACGGATGGTGAAGAACGACAGCGGAAGGCAAAGAAGGCCGATATAAATGAAGATTGAAAACAGCCGGAAAGGAATCAGCCTTGTAACAAGCTCCTTTAACGTTTCCATATTATACTGGGTCATCAATGAACTGCTCTCTGTAAGCGGATGGACAAAGTAAAACCAGTATCCGTAAAGGACTGAGGCAATGAATGGAATTATGGCAACAACAAGGAAATGCACTGGCTTGAAAGGGGTTTTTTTCCTGCTGAGCCACATGTAAATGAAGGCTGCGAATGGAATTAAAGTGCCATTCTGCCTTGTCAGGATTGCAAAGATTGCGAACAATGAGCCCAACGCCAGCAGCTGAATGTCGTTTTTTCTCCTGACTGCCTTCAGGTAGAACAAAACCGATAGAAGCATAACGGCCATGAAATGCATGTCAGAATGGAAATTGAAAGCCTTGCTGAAATAAAGCGGGTTGAACAAAAGGATTAGGGCGCCAATGAATGATTTTTTCGAGTCTATGCCCAGCTCCCTTAAGAGAAGGTAAAAGGCAACTGCCCCGATGTATGCAAACAGAATTGATGAAAATCTCAGGGCAGTGAAGGAGAAGCCGAATGGCAGCGAAAAAATGACTCCGACAATGGTTTGAAATATGACAGTGGCTGAAATCCAGCTGTGGATAATGAATTTTCCCTCGAGAAAGTTCTTGACTGTCTGGGCATAGGCAAAGTCATCATCCAAAGGAAAGTTGCCGATTGGATTCACTATTAGGACAGCAATTGCAAACAGCAAGAACAAAAGTAAAGCTGCCTTCAAGTCGTTCCCAGGCATGGCTTCCCAAACTGGGAGAACATTTAAATATGTTTTGATTTTCCGGAAAGCCAATGAAAGGCAAAAAAGTGACAGTGGTGATGCCTGCATACAAGGCAGAGTCCACGCTTGAAGAAACCTTTAGGGAGATTCCGAAAGGCCATGTTGACGAGGTAATCCTTGTTGATGACTATGGCAAGGACAGGACAGCTGAGATTGCCAGGAAACTGGGAATAATAACCATTGTCCACGAGAAAAACAGGGGTTACGGCGGAAACCAGAAGACATGCTACAGGGAAGCACTCAAGAGAGGGGCAGAGATTGTTGTGATGCTGCATCCTGACCACCAGTATGACCCGGAAAAGCTGCCAGACCTGATAAGGCCGATAATCAACAATGAGGCCGATGTTGTTTACGGCTCAAGGATGCTTTCAAGGAAAGGGGCAGAGGAAGGGAAAATGCCCCCGTATAAACAGATGGGCAACAGGATGCTCACATTCTACTACAACCTGATGCTGTGCACAAGATTCACAGACGCTGCAACAGGATACATAGCCTATTCAAGGAAAGTCCTTGAGAAGAACAGGTTTGAGCTGAACTCAGACGGATACACGTTTGACGAGGAAATGATAATACAGTGCGTTGCAAACAAGTTCAGGCTGAAGGAAGTCCCAATCCCCACAAGGTATGAGAAGGAAAGCCATTCAATCAGCTTCAGGAAATCTGTCTCTTACGGCGCAACCCTTTTCTTCAAGGTATTAAGGTATAAGCTGCACCAATTGGGGATAAGAAGCAGGCAGTTTGGATGATTATTTCTTAAAACCTTTCACAGCATTAATCACTTGATTCACTTCAGAATCAGTCATAGTCGGGAACAAAGGAAGTGTGATGAACTTTTTCCACTCGCGCTCTGCAACTGGCACAGTCACTTTCATCTTGTTTTGCTTATAATAGTTCTGGTAATATGGATGCAGGTGCACAGGCATGAAATGAACGCCTGTGGCAATATCCTTGTCAGCAAGGTGCGCGATTAGCTTGTCCCTGTCATCCGAGTCGTTAGTCCTTATTATGTAAAGCCAGTAGGAATGCTTAACATGCCTGGCCTCGTAAGGAGTCCTTAGCCAGCCAAGATTGGCAAAGGCATCATTGTACCTCTTTACTATCTGCCTCCTCATCTCGTTTTCTTTTTCAACTTTCCTTAACTGAGCCATTCCAATTGCAGCCGGAACGTCATTGAGATGGTATTTCCAGCCAAGCTCTGTCACTTCATAATACCAGGAGTATTTTGCAGATACATACGCGCGGTTCCACGTATCTTTATTTATTCCAACCCATCTCATCCTGTACAGCTTCTTTACCAGGGCTTCATCATCAGTTGTTATCATCCCGCCCTCTCCAGTTGTAAGGTTTTTCACAGCGTGGAAGCTGAAGCAGGCTGCGTTCCCTAATGTGCCAATGGTTTTGCCCTTGTAAGTTGCGCCTGTTGCATTTGCTGCGTCCTCAATGACCACAAGTTCCTTGTCCTCTGCAATGTCCTTGATTGCATCCATCTCAGCAGGATGGCCTCCCATGTGGACAGGGATGATTGCCTTTGTGCTCTTTGTTATCTTTCTTTGCAAATCGTCTATATCAATGCACAAAGTGTCTTTATCAACGTCTGCCAGGACAGGCTTTGCATTGCAGTAAACCGCAGCGTGGGCTGTGCTGACAAAAGTGATTGCTGGAACAATAACTTCGCCTGAATTTATGCCATGGGCAGCCACAGAAAGATGAAGGGCGGCAGTTGCAGAGTTTGTGCCGACAGCGAATTTTGTGCCGACATATTTTGCAAAGGCCTCCTCAAACTCTCTCGTCTTTGGACCAAGCCCTATCCAGTGAGAATCAAAGACTTTCTTTATCTCGTCAAGCTCCTC
>CAYJXD010000006.1:0-20166 GCA_964374085.1 uncultured Methanosarcinales archaeon
TTAAGCTTGGAAGACATGACTTTGAAATTATCGAAGTCAAATCAATTTTATCCAGTCACTTGGACAGGCATTAAACCTTCCCCCTGCTCTCCCCGAAAATAAGCCCTGATGCAATTATGTGCGCAGCGCGGATTGGCTCGGGGATGAAGCTGTGGGTCGCGGTTGTCTTTATTATCAGCGCTGCCTTTTCAAGGGAAATGCCCGTAACCTGTACATATACATTTTCCAGCTTTTCGACTTTGCCTGCTTTTTTAATCAGCTCAATTTTCCTTTCCATTCCAAGCTTTTTCAGGACTGAAATTATCTGTTCAAGGTCAGGATAATCCCGGATGACTACAATTACAGGGATATTTGTGCTGCTGCTCAGCATATGGACATCTATCACATTGAATCCGCCAACCGCTATTCCATCAAGCATTATGCACTGGAGCTGGGGATAGAACTTGCTTGCCAAAACCATCTTGGCTATTTTTTCAGTTGCGTCATCGCCATCAATGGCAACTCTTGTTGAAAGGACGCCGTCAATGAAACTCCCTCCCCTGAAGAAAGTGGCTATGACAAACGTCTCTTTCATTGACTTGTCAAATGGCGCGTCGTCTATTCCAAGAACGCGGATTTCATCTTTTACCTGTTCCCTACTCATATCTTAATGCCTCTGCGGGCCTGAGCCTTGATGCCTGCATTGCCGGAAGGACTCCTGATATGGCTCCTATAACGAAAGAAAAGCCCAGGGCTCCAAGGATAAGATACCATGGAAGATATGCTTTCAATAATTCTGAGCCAAGCGCCTGCATGGCAACCAGCTCAACAGCCTTGCCGATTGCAATCCCTATTGCAACTCCAATCGCGCCTCCAGCCATTCCCAGCATCCCTGACTCTGAAAGAAAGAGAATCATTACCTGCTCATTCCTCGCGCCGGTTGCCTTCATTATGCCAATTTCCTTAGTCCTCTCAAGCACTGCAGTGTACATGGTGTTCATTATGCCCACGCATCCAACAATTATGCTTATCGCCGCAATTCCAATGACGACAGCAGAGACTATGCCAATAATGGCAAGGAAGGACTCGAGGAACTGCTGGGATGTCTGTATCTCAAAATCCTCCTTGCCTTCCTTCTGGCCCCTGTCCTTTCTCATTGCCCTTGAAATTTCCTCAACAACATCGTCAATTTCCTGGCCTTTCTGGATTTGCGCAACAACAATGCTAAGCTCCTTCTCATCCCTGTCAAAAAATTCCTGAACCATCTCCTGGTTCATCAACACCGCGTTGTCACGGTAAGGGTCACCAAGCTTGTCAAGGATTCCAATGACCTCAAAAGGCTCGCCATTGACCAGCAGCTTGCTTCCAACAAAAACCTGCTTCTCAAACATCTTCCCATACCCATAGTTGTAGCCCACAACAACCTTGTTAGTATCAGAAGGCTTCAGCATCCTGCCTGCCTTCAGCTCATAATTGTTTGCTTCGATGATTAGTGAAGCATCCCTTGCATTGTTTGGAAGGCTCACGACAGGCCTTGCCTGCAGCTCGGACTCAAACTCAATCGTTGCAGACTCGAGAATTCGCCCTGCCGCAAATTCAACGCCCTTAACCTGCCTCACCAGCTTAAGGTCATCCTCAGTGACTTTCCCTGCAGAAAGGGTGCCAGGAGGCCCAAAGCCAGATGACTTTCCCTGAATAATCACCTTGTCAACGCCAAAGCTTGAGAATTCCTCTGTGATTGCCTGCTTCATTCCCTGCCCAAGGCTTATCAGCGCAACAACAGCAGCAACGCCTATGAAAATGCCTATCAGGGTAAGCCAGCTCCTAAGCTGCCTGTTCCTAATGCTTTTCAGGGCCAGCTGCAAATAGTCAGTTATCATTCTTTGTTGTTCTTCTTCCTGAGCCTCAGGAATGCAAGGACAATAACTATTGCAATTATTGTGCCTGCAATTATTCCGAAAGAGCCGTTTCCCCCGAGCCCCAACCTGCTGAGCTCGCTTTTTGAATATACCTTAGGCTTAAGCTCAACAGTCTCATAATACTCGTTGTTGTTGGCATCCATGTAGCTCAGCTCAACGGGAATCTTTACAGACTCTGCGTTGCTGTCAACATGAATCTTGAACCTTGAAGTGTCAAAATCGTCAGAGTCAAGCTCGCCAAGGTAAACCTTGCGGGGAGAAAGCAGCTCAACTCCCGGAGACTCCTTGACTTCAATCGATGCAAGCTTCACGTCTATAAGCCCCTTGTTTATCACCTGGACAGTGAATTCTCCAGTTGCCCCAGGAGAAAGCACGTCCTGCTCGCTGATTATTATGTCAATCGAAGGCTTTCCCCCAACAACCAATGACAGGATGTCTGGCTTTGTGTAATTCCTTCCAAGCTCATCAGAATATGAAAGCTCAAGCGGGATTTTGTAAACCCCTGCCTTTGAATCAGGAAGGGAAACCAGTGAAATCCTGAAATTGTAGATTTCCCCTGGCGCAAGCTGGGGGACGGAAAACGCCTCAGAGTTCAAGGGAGCAAAAGGAACATCGGGAGAGGAAAGGTCCATCCTTATCTGGACCTGCTTCAATGCGCTGTTAGCGTCATTCCTCACTGAAAGGCTTATGTTCACCCTCTCGCCCGGGCTCACCTGCTCTGGAGATATTTCTATGCTGCTTATGCCGACAATTGCCTGCCTCAGCTTGATGCTTATGTTGAATGGGCCTGCCTTGGCTTCCTGGGTTCCCATCCTGTACCGCGCGAAAAGCTCGCTGTTTCCGTCGCTGGCCTTGGTGTCAACAATCAGGTCATACTTTATTGTGACTCCAATCTTGTCCTTCTGCCTCGCTGCAATTGTCCCAAGATTCCTTGTGCTGCTCTCAGCAGGGGCAATGGCAAAGGGGAATTCTGGACTGATTTCAAAGACAACATCCTGGGCAGGCTCTCCGCCAAGGTTTTCTATCCTGAACCTCACAACCAAATGCTCTCCGGGCTCGACAGGATGCGGCTCCTGGTTTATCAAAGTGACCTGCAGGCTTGAGGTCTCAGCAAGCTGGCCTGAAGCAAAACTAGCAATCGCGAAAAATATCATCAGCGAAAATAACAGCACTTTCATTTTCATTTACCCCTGGCATTCCTGCCATCAATCATGTATTCTGTCCTGCCTGCCATCTTTGCAAGCTTCCCGTCGTGGGTCACAAGGACAATTGTTTTTGAATTCTCTTTGTTGAGCTTCAGCATCAGCTCCATTATATGCTTCCCTGTCTCAGAGTCCAGGTTTCCTGTGGGCTCGTCGGCAAGTATGACATCAGGGTCATTTGCAAGCGCCCTTGCAATCGAGACCCTTTGCTGCTGGCCTCCTGAAAGCTCCCTGGGCCTGTGGCTCATCCTGTCGGACAGGCCGACTGAGGAGAGCAACTCCCTTGCCCTTCTTATTCTTTTTGAATAAGCAACCCCCTGGAAAACCATTGGCAGCATGACATTCTCGAGCGCGCTAAGGCTCGGGATAAGGTTGAACTGCTGGAAAACAAAGCCTATTTTCCTTCCCCTAACCTGTGCCAGCTCGCTCTCCCCAAGTGTTGAGATGTCCTGGCCGTCAAGATAAACCTGCCCTCTTGTAGGGTAGTCAAGGCAGCCAATCAAATTCATTGCAGTTGACTTTCCAGAGCCGCTCGGGCCCTGAATTGAAACAAACTCGCCATTCTTTATGTCCAGAGTCAGCCCTCTCAGCGCATCAACTTTAACCCTGCCCATCATGTATGTCTTCCAGACATCAACCAGCCTTATTACAGAGCGCTTCATAGGTTTTTGGAAACAAGGATGAATAATTAAAGGTTTTCATAGCAGAGCCTGCTAAAAGATTTTTAATAATGGTTGTTGTTCTGTTTTAATAATGCTTATAAACAGCAGGGCGATTGTTTAGTTTTATGTGCGGGATAATCGGATACAAGGGAAAGAAGGACGGAGTTGGCATTGTTCTTGAGGGCTTGAAGTGCCTTGAATACAGGGGCTATGATTCCTGGGGGATTGCTGTCAGCGCTGATGATAAGCTTCACATTCACAAGTCTGTTGGCAAGGTGGGCAAGGTCTTGCGGAAGGATTTCAAGCTTAAAGATGGCCAGACCGCAATAGCGCACACGAGATGGGCTACGCATGGCGGCATCTCAGAGAAAAACGCCCATCCCCACCTTGACTGCAGCGGCCAGATTTCTGTTGTGCACAACGGCATAGTTGAGAATTTCCAGGAGCTGAAGAAAAAGCTGGTTTCACAAAACCACATATTCAAGTCAGAGAGCGACACAGAAGTCATAGTGCACCTGATTGAGAACTACAAGAACCTTGGCATGCAAAGGGCTGTCCAGAAGGCAGCGCAGCAGCTCCATGGAAGGAGCGCTTTTGTAGTAATGACAAATGAAGGGGAGATGATTGCAGCGAGGAAAGGCTCTCCCCTAATCATCGGAGTTGGGGACGATGAGTATTTCATAGCTTCAGATATTCCTGCTTTCCTAAAGCACACAAACAAGGTCATGTATCTTGATGATGACCAGATGGCTACAATTGGGAAAGATGGCGTTAAGTTCTTTGGCATCGAATCAGGAAAGGAAATAAAGAAGAGAATTGTCAAGATTGACTGGGCTGTTGAGACAGCGGAGAAGGGGGATTACGAGCACTTCCTGATAAAGGAAATAATGGAGCAAAAGGACACTCTTTTGTCCGCGACAAACCAGGACGATGCCAGGATAATGAAGGTTGCCAAGGAGATAAAGGAGGCTTATGGCACTTTCCTTGTTGGATGCGGCACTGCAGGAAAAGTGTGCATGACAGGCGAGTATTTCTTTTCAAAGATAGCAAACAAGCACATAAACCACATGGTGGCTTCGGAGTTTCCAAACTTCTCGAATTTCCTGACGCCCAAAACATTGATGATTGCTGTTTCGCAAAGCGGCGAGACTGCGGATGTCCTCGAGGCAATTTCCGCGGCGAAGAAAAAGAAGGTAAAGGTCATCTCGCTCCTTAACGTATTTGGCTCGACAATGATGAGGGTTTCTGATGACTTCTTTATGATAAATGCAGGCATAGAGAAGGCAGTTGTAAGCACCAAGGCAACAACAGCGCAGCTTTCTGTGCTTTTGCTTCTGGCATACGCGAGCGCAGGAAAGCTTGATGAGGGAAAAAGACTGTTGCTTGATACGGCCTCTTCAGTTAACGACATGCTGAATCCAAGGTATGAAGAGCACATTAGAAAGCTCGCTGAAAAGCTTGCTGAGAAAGAGAGCATCTTTATAATCGGCCGGGCGGCAAACTATCCAATCGCGCTCGAAGCTTCAATCAAGATAATGGAGACAAGCTACATCCACGCGCAGGGCTTCGCAGGAGGCGAATTGAAGCACGGCCCTATCGCGCTTATCACTGAAGGTACGCCATGCATTGTTATGATGGCCAATGATGAGTCAAAGCATGAGATTGTAAGCAACGCCATGGAGGTCAAGGCAAGGGGCGGATACATAATAGGGATTGCGCCTGAGAACAACGATGCTTTCGACTACTGGATAAGGGTTCCTGATGCAGGGAATGCTAGCCCGATAGTGAACATAATACCTGTCCAGATACTTGCATACCACCTTGCGGTCCTGAAAGGGCTTGACCCGGACATGCCAAGGAACCTTGCCAAGTCTGTCACAGTAAAATGACCGAAAATTATATAAATCAAACTTATTATTATCCATTATAATGATTATCAGGCTTACTGACCATGCCAGGCAAAGGATGTCTGAAGACGCCATAACGCTGGAAATGGTCAGGCAGGCAATAAGATATGGAAGCAAAACCAAGCAGACAGATGGCCTGAAGGCAACATATTCATATTACTCGGTTGCCTATAAAATCATTGGCAAAATTTATCTGATAAAAACGGTGATGATGGTATGAAATGCTACATGTGCGGTGAAGGAAAGCTGGAAAACAAAACTGTCGCCCATAAGCTGTACGGGATAACCATTGGAAAATACCCTGCTGAAGCCTGCAACAAGTGCAGCGAAATTTTCTACGATGAGAGGACAAGCGACAGGATTGAAGCAGACACTAAAGCCAAAGGGCTTTATGGGCTTTCGGCAAAGGCAAAAATAACGCAAATCGGGGACAGTTTGGGAATAACAATAAATAAGCAAATAAGCAAATTCCTAAAGCTTAAAAAAGGCGATGTCGCCATAGTGAGGCCAGAAGGAGAAAAAAGAATAATCATCGACATATCATAGGGGTGAAAAATCATAGGGGTGAAAAATCATAGGGGTGAAAATATGAAACTTTTCCTTGACACGGCAAGCATTGAAGACATAAGGAGGCTGAACGAAATAGGCATAGTTGACGGAGTCACAACAAACCCGGCATGGATATCAAGGGACAGCAAGGGCAAGCCCTTCAAGCAGCTTGTCCAGGAGATATGCAGGGAAGTGAAGGGCGATGTGAGCGCTGAAGTGACAGCAACTGACTACGGGAGAATGCTCAAGGAGGCACGCGAAATTAAAACATGGGCAAAGAATGTTGTCGTGAAACTGCCCACAACACCTGAGGGCTTGAAGGCGCTGAAGGCTGCATCTTCCGAAGGGATAAGGACAAACATGACGCTGGTTTTCTCTGCAAACCAGGCGCTCCTTGTCGGAAAGCTTGGGGCAACATATGTGAGCCCTTTCCTTGGCAGGCTGTATGATGCAGGCTATGACGGAATGCAGCTTGTAAAGGACATTGTGAAGATATACAGGAACTATGGGTTCAAGACAAAAGTGCTTGCCGCAAGCTTCAGGGAGCCAAGGGAAATAACAGAGGCTGCAATTGCAGGGGCAGACGTGGCAACAGTCAAGCCGGAAATCATTGACCAGATGATGAAGAACCCGTTCACTGACGCAGGGCTGAAGTCATTCCTTGACAGCTGGCAGTCAATGGGCAAAAGCAAATGACCATATTCGGAACTGACGGCATCAGGGGAACTCCTGGGAAAAGCCCGCTGACAGCTGAGGAAATACTGAAGATCGGCAGGGCATTTTCTTGTTTCCTTGGGAAAAACCCGAGGATTTTAGTTGGCAGGGACCCGAGGAAGACAGGGTTCATGATGCAGTCAGCAGCCATGGCAGGAATCACGTCTGCAGGGGGCGAAGTGTATGATGCTGGAATGATGCCCACGCCTGCAGCAGCATATGTCGCTAATTCAATGAAAATGGACGGCGCGATTGTGATTTCTGCAAGCCATAACCCTGCAGATGAGAACGGGCTGAAGTTCTTCACAGGGAAAGGGACAAAGCTGCCTGTGAAAGCTGAGGAGGAGATAGAAAAAATATTTCGCGAGGACAGGAAAGGCGAAGAGCCAATCGGAAGGATTCACAGCTTCCACGGCTCAGAGTCAAGATACCTTGATTTTGTAAAGCAGAAATTCCTCCTTAAAGTTGAGGGGATCAAGGCGGTTATTGACTGCGCAAACGGCGCAGCGTCTGAGATTGCGCCGCAAATCCTTGAGGAGCTTGGAGTTGAATTGGAAAAAATAAACTGCGAGCCTGACGGAACAAACATTAACCAGGAATGCGGCTCAGAGCACCCGGAAAAAATGGCTGAAGCAGTCCTGAAGGAGAAAGCGCAGATAGGGATAGCTCTTGACGGGGATGCAGACAGGGTCATGATTTCTGATGAGAAGGGAAATTTGCTGACAGGAGACCAGCTTATAGGAATGGCAGCCATACATATGGCGAGGTCAGGGAGGCTGCAAAGCCAGTCAATAGTTGCCACGCACTACAGCAATTACGGGCTCGAGTCCAGCTTGTCAAAATACGGGATAAAAGTTGCAAGAAGCGACGTGGGAGACAGGGCTGTTGCAGCTGAAATGGAGAAAAGGAAAACAAACCTCGGAGGCGAGCAGTCTGGCCACATTATTTTCGGAGACATGATGCCGACAGGAGACGGGCTATTGACTGCGATGCACATAATGGAGATAATAAAGAAGGAAGGAAAGCCGCTCTCAGAGCTGGCCTCAGCCATTTCAAAACTCCCCCAAAAAATGATAAACGTGGAAGTCAGGGAAAAAAAGCCGATTGAAAGCCTCCAGCTAAGCCAGAAAATAAGGGAAGCTGAAAAAGTGCTTGAAGGGGCAGGAAGGGTGCTTGTCAGGTATTCTGGAACCCAAAGCCTGCTCAGGATAATGGTCGAGGGAAAAAACGAAAAGCAGATAAACAGCATTGCCCAAGAGCTTGCAAAAGAGGCGAAAAAGGAAATCGGAAAATGAAGGGAAAGATAGTCCAGGCAATAATCCTGGCAGCCGGAAAGTCAACGAGGACACTGCCCCTTACAGAGAACAAGCCAAAGTCACTTCTTAAAATAGCTAACAGAAGCATACTTGCGCACAACCTTGATGCTTTGCAGGGCCTGGTCAGGGAAGCAATTATAGTAGTCGGGTTTGAAGCCCACCAGGTAAAGCAAAGAATAGGCTACAGGAGCGGAACAATAAACATAACCTATGCCGAGCAACTGCAGCAGCTGGGCACTGCGCATGCGCTGAAAACAGCGGAGACAAAAGCAAAAGAAAGATTCATAATACTAATGGGAGATGACCTTTACAGCAAAACTGACATCAAAAAATGCCTTGGCTATGACAAGTGCGTGATGGCCCAGAAAGTTGAAGACATAAGCCAGTTTGGAAGCGTGAAGGAGAAAAATAAAATGCTCCTGGAAATCACTGAGAAATCCCCAATGAAAAGGGAAGGTCTTGCCAACACAGGGCTGTATGTGCTGGGAAAGGAAATATTCCCTGCGATAAAGCAGGTGAAGAAGTCTGAAAGGGGGGAATTTGAGCTGGTTGACGCGGTAAACCTGCTTGCGAAGAAAGGAAAAATAGCTGTTGAAATTTCGAATGGCTGGATGCCAATAACTTATCCCTGGTCGCTGCTTGATGCAAACGAAAAGCTTGTCAGCGGCATAAGGAATTCAATCTCGGGAAATGTTGAGAAAGGAGCAACAATAAAGGGAAACGTCATGGTTGGAAAAGGCACGGCAATAAAGTCAGGCGCATACATTGAAGGCCCTGTGGTTATAGGCGAAAATTGCAGGATTGGGCCCAACTGCTACATAAGATCAGGCACAGCCATAGGCAACAATTGCGCTGTGGGGAATGGAACTGAAGTGAAGAATTCAATTCTAATGGACGGGACTCATGTTGCCCACCTGAGCTACGTGGGAGATTCTGTGCTCGGCGAGAACGTGAACTTTGGCGCAAGCACAATAGCCGCAAACCTCAGGCATGATAACAATACTGTAAAGTCAGCGGTGAAAGGGCATCTTGTTGACACAGGGAGAAGGAAGCTTGGCGCAATAATTGGCGACAATGTCCATACCGGCATCCATACGACCATTTATCCCGGAAGGAAAATCTGGCCCAACAGGACAACCCTTCCCGGAGAAGTGGTCAGGAAGGACATTGAGTGATATGTTTGTCTTCTGAGCTAGCAGATTTTCCTCGCGAAAGTGAGGAATCCAGAATGCCCGATGGCAGCTGACTTCGGCCTCACTTTCCGCTCGCTCGCTTCCCATTCCCTTTCCATTATTTCTGTTGTCTTCAGGATTATGAACCTGTTGCTCTTCTCCACAGCAGCAACAAAGTCAGAGACTTGCGGAGTTGTTGGGGAATATGAAATGAGGAACCCTCCAGGCTTCAGCGCTTCAGCGGCTGACTCGACAGCATTCCACGGGTCAGCTAAATCAAGAATCACTGCATCCACGTCTTTTTCATCAATCCCCTTGTGCACATCCTTGTTCTTCAGCGTTATGTTCTTCAGGCCTAATGACTTTGCATTCTGGGAAGCGATGCCGTGGAAATCCTCCCTTATCTCATAAGAGTATACATGCTTTGCAAAGTTTGCGATGAAGCAGGCAAGCGCCCCAGAGCCTGTGCCGGCATCAATGACAATGCTTTCCTTCCCAATGCCTGAGGTCGCGATGATTGAAGCAACATCCTTGAGGGGGATTATCTGCGGCCCCCTCCTTATCCTCCTGAAAGAATCGATGAAAAAAGGGGAGAAAATGAAAAGCTCTTTTCCTGTATTTGTCCTGACGCAATCCCCGTCCCTGGCTTTTTTCAAGTCCTCTTTTGAAACAAGCCCGAACTGGGAATGGAAATCAGTTCCAGTGTCCCTGACATAGAAATGCTTTCCTCCCTTTGAAACCAGAATCCGCGCATCCATGAATTACAAGAAAAAAAGGGAAAACAAAAAAGGAAATCAGGCCCAGTCGTCTTCCTCTCCCTTCTCTGTGCCCTCGTCGCCGAACTCGTCCTCCCAGTCATCCGAGTCGTCGTCTTCCTCTTCCTCCTCTTCCTCTTCCTCCTTCTCCTCCTCAAACCAGGTATCGTCCTTGCTCTTCTTTTTACGCATAATGTATCACTCCCTTTGGTTGGCGACAGTCACCATGAATCATCTGTGTCGTCGTCTGACTTGTCCTCGTCATCGTCTTTATCATCGTCGTCGTATTCATCCCAGTTATCCCTTGGCATTGAACCACCTCCTGAAGCGCCGTTGTAAAAGTCGCATATATAAATATTTCGGTGGGAAAATAGTCAGAATTCAGAGGTTTTGAGCATTTCAAGCCCAGACTCCTCAATTGACCTCTTCACTTTTTCCTTGAACTGCCCAAGGCCCTTCCAATCCACAATAACTTTCTCCGCCTTGGGATAAGTCATTTCGGCTGCATTAACAATCATTTCCGAATCAATCAGCCCAAGATGGTGCTTTGGAATGACATGGCCAACAGAATAAGGCGAATTAAGCATGACTTTGGAAAAATTCTGGCAATAATGCAACCCGCCAATCCCAACAGCAGGCTTGGAAGGAATTTCAGCGCCAATCGCCCCCATTATTGCATTGGCAACAATCCTTCCGGCATCTTCATCCCTGTAAAGCCTGTCGCTGCTCCCAATCTCAATGAACATGCACGGCTTCCCAATGAAAGGGCCATGGTGAGTTGCCTCCTGGTAAACTTCAAGCCCAAGGCTGTTTTGCTTCAGGAACCCAAACGCAGACTTCATCAGCCCGGCAGGGACAGGGCAAATCACGCTGTCCTTGCCCCCAAGGTCAGCCCTTCCCCAATTTCCAGCAGCATGCACTGTGAAACAGTCAATTCCAGCATTGCTCGTGTGGGTGTATGGAATTATGAACAAGTCTGCATCAATACGCTTGTCAATGCCATCCATGAAAAGCAGGTTTTCACCAAAAGAATGCAAAGAAACTTCATTTCCCCTGAATTGGAGGCTATAATGGTTTCCAACTGCCTTGAAAGGAAACAATTCAAGCAGCCTTTGCATAATGTTGCCAGAGGCAGAGTTTGCAGATGAAGCCACTATGGCTGCAATTTGGGCAAAGCCCAAATGCCCATTTGAGCTACGCTCAAATTGTGCTTTCATTTCACTTTCATTTCCAGCCCTGAAGCTGCAAATGCAGCGGGCAGCATTTTCATGTCATTTATAGAATAGGCCTTTTCAACAAGCCTGTCAGCAATCCCCTGTGGCAGAATCGTGTCCATTCTCTGCAAATAGCCCCTTGCCCTTATTATCCTGAATTCAGCTCCCAATACGCTGCCATTGTTTGCCTGCCTATAGGCGTAAGCCAGCTCAAGGAAGCAGTTGCCAACATTAAAGAAATAGCTTCCAGCAAGCCGGAGGGCAGCATAAAATTCATTCATAAAGGCAATGCGAAACTCAACTTTATAAAATTTTGTCCATCTACCTGTTTACTCTTACCTGCAAATAGGCAAACTTTGCTGCTTCCAGTAATGCCCAGTAAGCCTGCTGCGCATAAGCCTTGGCAATATTGCCGTCATGAAGATATAATGCCAAAGAGCTTTTTCCACTGAACGCCTCCAATCTTTGCGAGAGAAGTCTTGAGTTATTGCCTTCATGCGTCCTGTAATTAAGCACAGTTGAATTGACATAACCCACATCCCAATCAGGGCTCTTCAAGGATTTGACCACGAGCCAAAAATCATACCCCCTGCCAAGCTCCTCATAAGCAGCCTTTCTGAATAGCAGGGAGCCCTGCAGGAAATAATTCCTTGCGCCTAAAATGACCTGCCTTAGTGCAGCTCTTTTGTCAACAGTTGCAGGCATCCAGCCAAAACCCACTGTCCTGTACACGTTAGATGAGCTGTCCATGTAATTTATCCTCCCTCCTGCAAACGACATGGCTGGATTCTCATCAAGGAGCGCTTTCTGTTGAGCCAAAACACGGGAGTGAGGCAACGTATCGTCATGGTCAAGGACTTTAACGAGGCTTCCATACGACGACTCTATTCCATCCCTATATGAGGATTCAATGCCCTGGACATTATGGTGGTGCCTAATCCTGACCCTGTTATCAAGCATCGCGTATGAATTAGCTATCTCCAATGTCGTATCAGTAGAGCAGTCATCTATTACAACGAGCTCAAAGTCAGCATGCTCCTGCGCAAGGACGCTTTCTATGGTTTCTCTGACAAATTCCTTGCCATTATGTGCTGCAACAACAACGCTTATGTCAGGCATAGTAATTGTGGTTTAAGGCTCATTTTTTAAATATTCACAGAAAACCAAACCATCCCAAATTTCCGCAGCAATATTTATATAATTGCTGCTGTTGTTTTCAGGAATGGCAGAATTCCTGTACGAGCTCAAGATACCAAGGGCGAGGATTGCAGTGCTCATTGGAAAGGGAGGGAGCATCAAGAAAAGGATTGAAGCCGAGACAAAGACCAAGATATCTGTCGACTCGGGAGAAGGAGATGTCTCGATAGCAGGCGATGACGGCCTGCAGCTGTTCTCTGCAAGGGAAGTCATAACTGCCATTGGAAGGGGGTTTAACCCGGAAATTTCGCTTTTGCTCCTTAAGGGCGACTATGTTTTTGAAAGAATAGACCTTGCTGAGAGCGCCGCGACAAAAAGCCAGTTTATAAGGATGAAAGGGCGGGTAATAGGCGCAGGGGGCAAGGCGCGAAGGCTGATAGAGGAGCTGTCAGGAGCTTACCTGACGATTTACGGAAAGACAATTGGCATCATAGGAGAGCCGCAGAATGCATCCCTGGCGAGGAAAGCCATAGAGCAGCTGATTAAAGGAAGCATGCACAGCACAGTTTACAGGTGGCTGGAGAAAAGAAGGAAGGAAATGAAGACAAAGGGCTGGATGTGAAAATGCCTGATTCTGAAATAGCATATGAGCTGGCAAAGAAGCAAAGGGAGATTTCAATAGCTGAATTCTTCGAGAAGAACAGGCACTTGCTGGGGTTTGACAACAAGAGAAAGGCATTGCTGACTGCGGTGAAGGAAGGTGTCGACAATAGTTTGGATGCCTGCGAGGAGGCAAGGATACTTCCTGAAGTTTCAGTTGAAGTAATGGAAATGTCAGAGGACAGGTTCCGAGTTATTGTTGAGGACAATGGCCCGGGAATAGTGAAGGCGCAGATACCAAAAGTGTTTGGAAAGCTGCTGTATGGCAGCAAGTTCCACCACTTACAGCAGAAAAGGGGGCAGCAGGGAATAGGAATAAGCGCAGCCGTCCTGTACGGGCAGCTCACGACAGGCAAGCCTGCAAAAATAATCTCAAGGATAGGCAAGAAAGACCCAGCCAACTATTACGAGCTCAACATAGACATCCAGGGAAACAAGCCAGAAGTGGTGAAAGAGTCAACAACAGACTGGGAGAAAGAGAGAGGAACAAAAGTTGAGCTGGAGCTTGAGGCATCATACCAGAAAGGATTGCAGTCAGTTGACGAGTATCTGAAGGAAACAGCCATTATCAATCCCCATGTCACGATAATTTACACATCCCCCAAGGCAGAGCATGTTGTCTATTCAAGGTCAACAGAGGAATTGCCAGCAGAGCCGAAAGAAATCAAGCCGCATCCGTATGGAGTTGAAGTGGGGCTGCTTATAAGAATGCTTGACAACACAGAATCAAGGACTCTGCAGTCATTCCTGACAGCAGAGTTTTCAAGGGTTGGAGACGGCACTGCAAAGGAAATATGCCAGAATTCAGGATTGCTTCCCAACATGAAGCCAAGGGATGTGCAGAGGCATCAGGCTGAGAAGCTCATGCAGGGAATTGAGAAGACAAAAATAATAGCGCCGCCAACAGACTGCCTCTCTCCCATAGGCGAGGCATTGATTGAGAAGGGCCTGCGTAGCGTGATTAACGCAGAGTTTTACTGCTCCACAAGCAGGCCTCCGTCTGTTTACCGGGGAAACCCGTTCGTAATTGAATGTTGCACAGGAGACACTGAAATTATGTTGGAAAATGGCCGGATATCAACAATAAAGGAATATGTTGAAAACTTGAACACTGAAAAAATTTTATCCATGAATTCTGAACTGAAGATAGTCCCAACTAATGTTTTGGCTTGGCATAAATTTGAAAACAAACATAAACTCCTAAAAATAACCACCAGCACGGGTAAAACCTTAAAGGTTACAGCCAATAACGAGCTGCCAATACTTGAAGATGGAAAGGTAATATGGGTAAAAGCTGAAGAGCTCATGACTGGGGATTGTATTGCCACGCCAAGAAAAATAGACCTCCATCCACAAATACCTGAAATAATAGACTTGCTGGAACCTGAGTACGTTAAGGTCATGAATGATGTTCTTGTTAAGAACGTCCTGAGCATCCTTAAAACGAAATACAGTTCATTGAAAATAGTTGCCAAAACGTTAGGAGTTAAATATGAGCATTTAAAATCCTTTAATCGAAACAAGAATATTGGCAGGCCAACCTTAAAATTATTCTATGAAATGGTTAAAGCAGCTAATTTAGACCCCGATCTGGCCAAAAAAAAGATAAATCGTATAGCCTATGTAGATAATCGATACAACAATCCAATTCCAGTAACTCTTCCAAGCATATCTGAAGATTTGATGTACACACTCGGATTATTGGATTCAGATGGATACATAAGCAAAGCATCCATAATATTTGTGAATAAGGATGAAACTTTACATGAAGCATTTAAAAGAAATATAAAATTCCTTTTTGGCTTGGAAGTTAAAAAATATACGTTATTCAATTCTAATATTTCCAATAAAACCCTTTATAAAATTTTAATGAAGATTAAGGCAATAATGCCACAGATGTCGAACCACCTGATTATTTCATGGCTGAAAGGCATTGTTGACGGAGATGGCGGCATAAATGTAAACGACGGAAAGATTAAGTCAATAAACATAGCTGCAGCAGAACACAAACAAGCGAAATTAGTTCAGACACTTCTATTGAGGATTGGAATAATTTCAAAGATCGAGTTTAGAAAACCTTCAGAATCATTTGGATTTATAAATGGGAGAGCTGTAAAAACAAAGAAAATAAAGCACGATATAGTAATACAAACTAATGATGGCTTTAAGAAGTTTTCAGATTTAATCTCATTCAGACAACTTTCCCGGGCTAACAAGATACGTTCTGTTTTGAATAACTTAAGCATTAATGCACGCGGTGATCTCTTGTCTTTGGGCAGTGCTATAAAGTCGCTCAGGGCTGAAAACAAGATATTTCAATATGAACTGGGATTTGACGAACTTACGGTTAGAGAAGTTGAAAAAGGCAGGCGAGACATGACAAGGCAGCATCTGCAGCAAATAGTTGTGAACAAGCAATTATCTGGAAGGGCATTCACAGAATTAAAGTTGCTTGCTTTTTCCGATATATTCTGGGACAAAGTAGTGAACATTGAAGAGCATCCTTTCGAGCAATACGTTTATGACCTAACTACAAAAGCTGGGAATTTTTTAGCTGATAACATAATCATGCATAACTGCGGAATAGCATATGGAGGCGAAATACCATCAGACAGCCCAGTGACATTGCTGAGGTTTGCAAACAGGGTGCCATTGCTATACCAGCAGGGCGCGTGCTCAATGACAGAGTCAATAGCAAAGACAAGCTGGAAGCCGTATGGCCTGGGCCAGAGCAGCAGCTCAATCCCCCAAGGGCCTGCAGTGATTCTCATCCACATGGCATCAGTATGGGTGCCGTTCACGTCGGAAGCAAAGGAAGCTCTGGCCCATTATCCTGAAATCATTAAGGAAATGAAGCTGGCAATGCAGGAATGCGGAAGAAAGCTTGGCTTGTACATCAACAAGAAAACAAGGGCGACAAGGCAGCTCGAGAGGTCAAACATTTTTGAGCTGTACATACCCGAAGTCGCTGATGCGCTGGCTGCATTGAGCGGAAAGAACAAGGAGCTGATACTTCAGGGATTGAAAAAAATGATTGAAAAGCCTGAAATCAAGGCGCACCTTGCCAATGAAACAGTGTTTGATGAAAAGCTGAAGCTGAACCTTAAGAGAGAGGAAAATGAAGAAATCGAAGAATGAGGCAAAGGAAGCCCTTGAGGACATGGGCAAGAAGCTCGTTGAGGACATAGAAAAAGGGAAAAACCCGTCAGTTGATGTCACAGTCAGGACGCTTTCAAACATAAATTTTGACAAAAAAACAAAAATGCTGTCCCTTGGCGAGAAATCATCAAAGAGGGAATTTTTCAACTTAGGGCAGGTGAAGAAGTTTGTGCAGACAATTGAAGTTGCAAAAATATCAAAGCACATACTTGACCAGGAACTGCACGCAAGCCTCAGGGACGTCTATTACCAGGGATTGAGGACGCTTCCAGGCTCAAACAAGAACATATGGGATGAGCAGACTGAATCAGACTCTGCAATTGAAGACCTGGAGCTGATAAGCAGCTTCTCAAGGGAAAAGCTGAACATCAACGCGAACAAGATGGGCAGCGTTGCAGGCAAAGTTGTCATTGAAGACAGGCAGGATACAATAGACTGGAGCAAGATGGGCTCAGGAGGATGGAGCATACCCTCAAACGTGGAAGACATAGAGTTCAAGAAAGTCTCTGCCAAGTATATAATATACATGGAGAAGGCGGCAATATGGGAAAGGCTGCACGAGGACAAGTACTGGGACAAGCAGAACTGCATAATCGTAAGCTCGCAAGGACAGACCACGAGGGGGATAAGAAGGCTGCTGCAAAGGCTGCATACAGAGAATAATTTGCCTGTTTACATACTCACTGACTTTGACCCGTATGGAATCTACATCTACAGCGTGATAAAGTTCGGGAGCATATCCCTGGCGCACATGTCTGAAAGCCTTGCAATCCCTGACGTCAAGTTCCTGGGAATGAGGGCAGAGGACGCTGAGGAGTATGGCCTGAAGAAATACCTGATTAAAATGAAGGAAGGCGACGTGCAGAGGCTGAAGCAGATATCAGACTATGACTGGTTCAAGAACTCAAAAGAATGGCAGAAGCAGTTCAAGCTGATGAAGCAGATGAACGCAAAGTTCGAGATAAACTGCCTCGCATCAAAGGGATTGACATTCATATCAGAGAAATACCTGCCTGACAAAATCAGGAAGGCGAACTTCATAGATTAACATGGGAAAGATTTAAAAACCAGCTGCACCCAAGCTGCCTGATGATAAATCAGGCAAAATATTTCTTCATCCATTTCCACAGCGGAGCAGTTAACATAATCCTGCACCTCGCAAGCATACCTGTAATTTTCCTTGGGTTAATGAACAAGAGCATTTTACTAATAGTGGCAGGAACAGTGATGCAGGAAGCAGGCCACATTTATAATCATGTGACAGGAAAGCACAAATACAGCCTTAAACTGGTTCCAGCACAAATTATTCTCTTTATTCTAATCATTATTCCATTAATGTACTTGTTCGGATGGTTCTCATGAAAAAATGGATGCACAAGGCAGAGAAAATTATTGATGAGATAATACCAGCAATGCTGCTGGTCTTCATAATCATGATCATGTTTGAGGTGTTCTTCCCTGACATTGCCGCACCATACAAGAACCATACTGACTTGTTTGACTCAGCGCTGATTGGCATCTTCATGGCAGACCTGTTCTTCAAGTACCAGAGGGCCAGAAATTTCGGGAAATTCCTGAAAAAATACTGGCTGCAGATCCTCGCTGTAATACCATTCTACATTGTCTTCAGGGTGTTTGAATACCTTGAGCTGGCCCAGATAGCAAGCACCGGGGTGAAGCTGGTGAACGAGACGACAATGTTTGGCAGGGGCCCTGCGATGATTGTGCGCGAAGCGCAAAGCACAGAGGGCTTCAGCAGGACTTACAGGCTGTTAAGGTTCAAGCCCCTCACAAGGCTGCCAAGGCTGCTCATGGCGCTGCCATTCTTCGAGAAGCCGACAGGAAAGCATCACAAGAAGGCAAAGCCGAAAGCAAAAAGAAAGAAACGCTAATACCCCAGTTTCTTGTTCACTTGAGTAGGCATCTCTTCCCCTTCAGCGTATGCCTTGAAATTCTCAAGAAATATTTCCAAAGCCCGGTCAAGATAATGAGGGGTGTTGCCAGCGATATGAGGCGTGATAATTGCATTTGGCATTTTCCATAGAGGGCTGCTTGCAGGCAATGGCTCCTCTTCAAACACGTCAAGGCATGCTGCCCGAATTATGTTGCTTTCCAATGCTGTGACCAGTGCCTTTTCATCCACGCTCTTTCCCCTTCCGACATTGCAGAAAACAGCTGTTCTTTTCATGCTTTCAAACTGCTGCTTCCCAAACAAATGAACAGTGTCCTTTGTCAACGGAACAACTGAAACAACATAGTCAGCATCAGGCAAGGCGTCGTTTAGCCTGCTGTTAGCCATTATTTCATCAAAATTGTTTTCTTTTTTCCCTGACCTGTTTACCCCGATAACCTTGCATCCGAAAGACTTTGCAATCCTTGCAATCTCGCTTCCAATCCTTCCAGTCCCGACAATGCAGAAAGCCTTTCCTGACAATTCTCCCACTGGAAATGAAGTGTCCCATTTTGACCTTTCCTGGCTTCTTATCGAAAGGTGAATTCCCCTTTCAAAAGAAAGCAGCATCCCAAAGACGTGCTCTGCAATCGGAATCGGGTGAACGCCTGATGAATTGCTGAGCAAAATGCCGGAATTTATTATTTCAGGGATAAGGAAAGCATCAACGCCAGCGGCAAGGCTGTGAATCCACTTGAGCTTTGGGGCTTTCGGCAGGAAATCCCCTGAGAAGCCCGGGTTGAAGCAGCAAAGGATTTCAGTTTCAGGAAGGTGCTTTACAACTTCCTCATTGCTGTGGCAGAACACAACATGATAGGTCTTGCATTCCCCTATCAGCTTTTCCCTTGCCTCCTGAGATGGGTCTGATATGCCAGACCTGTTCTTGAAGGAGAAAACAATCTTCATGGAATCGTTTAGTCAGCTATTTTTTATAAATATTCCCGTGAGGAAGTCAATAGCTTTTTAAATAAGTTAAGAGTAAGTTCAATTATGGACCTGTAGCCTAGTCTGGATAAGGCGACAGCCTTCCGCGCGCCAACAGAGTGGTTGGCGTCACTAATTAAGTCCGGCGTAAAGCCGGACGAATGGCTTCTGCGGGATAAACATTAATAAAGCAGAAGTGAAAATCTTCTTATTATGGACCTGTAGCCTAGTCTGGATAAGGCGACAGCCTTCTAAGCTGTAAATCCGGGGTTCGAAACAGCGAAACACGCTGAGCGAAAGTCCCCGCAGGTCCATACGCGAGGGTACCCAAGCGGTTAAGGGGATCGCCTGCAGAGCGATTATTCGGGGGTTCGAATCCCTCTCCTCGCTCTTATTTCTTATAAGCGTCTTTTCTGTGCCTTATTGCCCTTATTACAAGAAGGTTCCTATCCTTAAAATAATCGGCAAATAGCCTGTAATCACCAACCCTTATTTTGTATCCTTCAATACCAACTAAAGTTTCAAGGTAGCGTTGGACATTATCCTTGACTTTATTGCCAACTTTGTTGTAAATCCTATTCGCGACATTTCTAGGCAGCTTTCTTAGAAATTCTCTTGCGCCAGGATCCCAAATTAGCTGGGTCATTCTAGCCGAACTCTTTTCTCATGTCGTCATTAGAAACAAATGTGTTTATTGGCCTTTTCCTTGACTCGCCGATTTCCCTGAGGAGGTCTTCTGAGAGCTCAAAATCTTCCGAGACTATCCTCTTCAGATTTTTTATGTCTTTCTTCATTTCCACTAAATCCTTGTGGATTTGCTCAAGAGTGACTTTTGCCATAGTTCATAGCGTGGATATGGAGATTTATAAACTTTGCCAAAAACCAGGGTTAGAATCCCTCTCCTCGCTTTAGATAAAATTTTTATAGGAATCTTTTTTCTCTACCT
>CAYJXD010000006.1:20266-28492 GCA_964374085.1 uncultured Methanosarcinales archaeon
GAATCCCTCTCCTCGCTTTAGATAAAATTTTTATAGGAATCTTTTTTCTCTACCTGAATGATTGATGTTCTTGATTTTTCATGTGAGGGCAGAGAAGAAGTTATTGCTGACCTGAGTGTTAAAGTTGATGGCACTGTTTATACTTTGCGAGCTGAAACGTATGGCGCGTATCAAGCTGTTGACCAACTCGTTGATGAGCTGGCTGAAAGGCTTGGTTTGGGAGCAGTATATTCTATGGGGATTTGGATAAATTGGACAAAAGGCACTGACGCTGTATCGACTTCAAGGTTGGCACATAATCCCAATTCGGTTTCAGCTGGTACAGGGCAAGAGGTGTATGAGGCAGTAGGAAGGGCACTTGATGACACCACAAGGGCGTATTTGAATGCTCATTTGGCCGCTTTGGGAAAAATAATAAAAAAGGAACCAGCAAGTTCCATAGACGACAGTGTACTGCGATATGAAAAAACACATCCCATTTAGCCTTACTTTCTAAGCTCAACTAGCTACCAAATTCCAGAGACCTCTCCTCGCTTAACAAAATTTATATATTCTGGTTATGAAGTCATCTATATGGTTGAAATACCTGAGCATTGCCAGAAAGTTGTTAAGGAATTGACTGATATTCTGGAAAGATGGCATGTTCCCGCTACTGATTGGAATCTTGTTAATGATCTGTTGGTGGATGCCTACAGGGCAGGGATAAGTGCTGACCATAGGTTCGCCCCTGAGGATTGGGAAAAAGTCAGGTATGGAATGTTAAGAGAACGGTCTGAAAGGACGCCTGTATTTATGAATTATAATAGATGGAAAGCCATGGACGCAATGGAAAGTGTTTACACAGGCCCGGAAGAATGAGCAAAGACTGTTCTTTAACGCAGGATTCTTTTGTGGTTGAACGCAATCAGAGCCGCAACAATTGTGATTGCCCAGAAAACCAACGCATTGCTTAAGCCGAAAATGTAAAGAAGGAAGTTCAGCAAAACAGCTGAAGCAACTGCAAGCAGAACGAGCCTTTTCATTCTCTAGCTTGCCATGTACAGGTTCCTTTTTTTCGGAATGTTAGCCTCGTCCTCATCCATGTCCAGCTCGAAGTCAGTGTCTTCCTCAACCGGCTCGTGATACTCAACGGGCAGAAATCGCTTGTCCTTAGCCATCCAACTCCAAGTCGCACTGCTCATATTTAAATATTGTGGTTGGGAAAAAATCAGAGCCAGGCAAAACTTTATATAGGAAGCAGCCAGACCATCGCTTATGGGAAGAATCAAGACGCAGCTTATCAAGGGCGTTGCAGAGGAGCTTGTTGAGATGTACAGGGAGAGGCTCACATCCAGCTACATTGATAACAAGGAATTTCTCAAGACAAGGATTAGCGGCGACTCAAAGAAGCTCAAGAATTCCATAATCGGATACGTCTCAAGGCTTGTCAAGAACAGGAAGGAAGAGTAAACTTTACTTTTTTTATTTTGTTTTCTGTTTTGCCGGAGTGCGGCTCAATAGTGATTTTCTTTTTTCTTAAGAGCCTGTAGCGTCACAGCTAAATTCAAATTAATTAAGAAAAGAAAATAACAAATCACTTCTTCGTCTTCTCTTCCCCAAATTGGCACTAGCCAATTGGGCCACCATCAAGCTTTGCTTGATGTGGGCTTCTTTATTTCAGCAGACTTTGTCGCGGTTGCAGGGGCAGCTGCTGCTCCCTTCTCTCCAGGAGCTCCTGCAGCGGCAGCGCCATCAACAGGCAATAGCTCCTCGATCATCTTTGCAGGGATTCCTGCCTGTGCAAGCTTGCCCTTCACTTCGCCGCGCTCCTTGCCTGCATTGGCATCAATGATTGCCTTTGCCCTTGAAAGAAGCTCTTCCCTTCTCTTTGCCATCTCTTCAGCAAGCCTAATCTTCTCAGCTTCCAGCTGGCGGAGCTCTTCCTGCGTAAGCTCTGTCTTCTCCTCAGCGATTTCCTTGTCAAACATTCCAGAGTTAACATCCTTTATAGTTTCAAAAGCCGGCTTTCCCTGAACAAGTATTCCCATGGAATTGCATGTTCCTATTATTTCCTTGACTTTCTCCTTTAGCGTCTTTCCAAGAAGAGAGTCTTCCTTCATCTTTGCAATCTTGATGATTTGCTCAATCCTAAGGTCAGCGACCTTGTCAAGCAATGGGTTTCCAGAGCCTTTCTCGATATTTGCCTCCTTCTTCACAAGCGCTGATGCAGGCGGAGTTCCTATTGTTATTTCAAAAGACTTGTCAGAAGGCTCAATTATGACTTTGACAGGCACTTGCATCCCCTTGAAAGAAGCGGTTTTCTTGTTTATCTCGGCAATCACCTGCCCGATGTTGACTCCCATTGGTCCGAGTGAAGGGCCCAATGGAGGGCCAGCTGTGGCTTTTCCGCCTTCAACCAGTGCCTGCACTTCCTGCTTTGCCATTTCACTCCTCGTCCTGCTCTGCCTCTGGCTCGTCTGAATCCCTTCTGATAACCTTGACAGCATCCATCTTCAGCGTGACCGGGATTGGCACAGCAGCCTCAAGCAGCTCAACAACCACTTCTTCCTTCACCTTGTCAATCCTCGATATCTTTGCCTGCTCCCTCTTGAACGGCCCGGCAATGATTTCAACAATGTCATTCTTCTTGATGTTCACTTCAACTTTCTTGGCAGGCTCAAGCATCCTTTCAATCTCGTTGTATTCTATTGCCTTGGAAAGTATCCCCCTTGCATAAGGAACCTTGAATGACGATGCCTCAGCCTCAGCTTTTGACTTTGCCTCAATGAAAATATACCCTCTCATTCCATGGGGCCTGATAACAGAATAAACAGCAAGCTTCTTTTTCTTTGCATTGGAAGAGATGAAGTCCATGACCTGGTCTTCCCTGTTTGCCGTTGTCCTCAACGCAAAAATCTGGGAGCCTTCGCTACTGATCTCTGGCCTTGCAACAGCCTGAGGCTCTTCCTCCTTCTCCTCCTGTGTTGCGGCCTTCTCAAATTCCTGCTCAAGCTCTTCCTTGTCCATCATCACTTAGGGAACATTGACTGGATGAGCTGCATCAAAAATCCGATGAGCCCTATCAAGAGAATGCCAATCCCTGAAACCTTCACTATTGTCTTCAGCTCCTCAGAGTCAGGCTTCCTCGTGACACGGAGAACCCTTTGGCTCTCCAGCACAAATTCCTTAAGCCTTAAAAGAAGCTCCATATAAAGGCAAGGAAAAAATACTGTTTTAAAAAGCTTGCGGTTTAGTTTGGACCAGTGAGAAGAAGGCAAGCTCAATTATTGGCGCCCAATAAGAAAATTCAAAAAATGCACAGTTTTATGCTAGTTAAGGCAATTTTACAAGGCGCTCGACTTCTAGCAGAATTGGCCCCCAAAGAGATTTTTTAATCTCTCTAACTTGGTTTGCTTCAGCTACAGAGGGCCAGTACCCCTTGTAATTTACGTTATGCCTCAATTTCTTAAGGTCGGTCAGCAGGTTAAGCGGCCTAGAAGTATCCAAGTTTAACTCAATCAATGCTTTAATCATCTCCGTGTGATGGTCAGTTCCGGTAGCTTCAAGCCCCCTTGATGCAAGAAGGGCCTCTCCAAGCATCCGGAAACACTCGTAGGTCTCAGGGACTAAAGTTGAGGTGGATTCCTCTGTTACTTGCAAGGAATCTATAAAAGCGATTTTTCCCTTGGCAGCGTAAATAAGGCTTTTTGCCTTTTCCTTGTCTGGTATTCGTCTTCTTATCATGGTTTCACTTCCAAAAAACCCAGCAGGACTATGCCATTAGCAATGTTGTTGAACAAGTTGATATTCATTTTGTCCCTGTTAAAAAGATGAATCTGGATTTTTCTTTCATGGAAATGCTTTTCAATTTGCTCAATTCCATCAGGCTTTACAACCGCATATCCTACATCATTGGCCGTCTCGATTGCTATGTCTACATCAGAAGTTGAGATATCATCCCCTTTTCTGAAACTCCCAAAAAGAATAATTGCCTTGAAAGAAGGGAATTTGCTAACCAAAAATTCCACGAGCCCGCTATCGTAAATAAATTCCAAGTTATAAACTATTTTCATCTTTGTAAACTCAAAGCCCGATTCATTCGCTTTAATTCTGTAAACGATTTGGTTCTTATTTACCATGATAAGTTCTTGACGCATGAATTGCCCAAGAAGCCTACTTGCGGTACTTTTTGACACATTTGCATGCTCAGCCAGCTCAGAGAGGGAAAATTCTATTTCAGGGAACCAAAACAGAACGCGTAGAAGCCTTTTTGCTGCGGCTTCCTCTAATTGTTCTTTATTTCGAACATGTGTTTTATTCATGGAACAACTGTTCTATATATGGAACTATTTAAATTTTTCCATTCAAGAAGGCTAGTGCACAAACTCAATTCCCAGCTCGCTCTCTATTTCGGATGCCATTTTCCTGGCTTTTGGCCTGCCGAAAATCTGGGCAGACTTGACACCGGTCACTATCAATAAAGTCCTTATCGTCTTTGCAAGGTCATCATAAATCTGCGCTCCCCAAATAACCTTGGCATCCTCATCAAGCTTGTCTGAAACTACTTCAACAACCCTTCTCGCCTCTTCCAGGGTCATGTCAGGGCCGCCAACAACATTGATAAGAGCGCCAGTTGCGCCTGTTATGTCCACGTCAAGCAATGGGTTTGCAAGGGCTTTCTCCACTGCCTCTGTCGCCCTGTTGTCAGTGTCGCTTTCGCCAACTCCAATCAGAGCAACCCCTCCTCCTGCCATCACTGCCTTTATGTCGGCAAAATCAAGGTTTATCAGGCCAGTCTTTGTGACAAGCTCTGTGATTCCCTTCACTGCGTTTGTAAGGATTTCATCAGAGACCTTGAATGCGGTCTGCAATGGAAGGTCGGGTGCAAGCTCAAGGAGCTTGTCGTTTGGAATCACAATCAACGTGTCAACTATCCCTTCAAGCCTTTCCAAGCCTATAAGGGCGTTTTCATATCTCCTGTTGCCTTCCATGGAAAACGGAAGCGTCACAATTGCAACGACAAGAGCCCCGGTTTTCTTTGCTATGTCTGCAACAATTGGCGCGCTGCCTGTTCCAGTTCCGCCGCCAAGTCCGCAAGTGACGAAAACCATGTCTGCGCCCTGCATCGCGGCTTTTATCTCAGATTCAGCTTCTTTCGCAGCCTGCTCCCCGACTTTTGGGTCAGCGCCCGCGCCCAATCCCTGGGTGAGCTGCTTGCCGAGAAGAATCTTCATGTCAGCAGTCGTGTAAAGAAGGTCCTGCGCGTCAGTGTTCAGGGCAATGGTTTCTGCGCCAATGACTCCAATCTCGCTTATCCTTGTTACAGTGTTGTTCCCGCCGCCTCCGCATCCAAACACCTTGATGCTTGCGCGGTGGTGGGAAATGAACTCCTCAAGCTCCTCGTCAACAGAATTATTTTGCATGTGCTCCTTTATCCCTGTCGCTGTAAAATCCGCCATTCCCTTTTTAAACCACTCCCGAATAATGAAGAAGCTGGGCAAGGTAATATTTAAAGTTTTTCAGCCGTGAATTCCACGTCGGTGATTTCTGGGATGAGCTTCCTGATGTCTGCTGATAGCTTTTCCTTCAGCGGCTCTGGAAATGCTGGCTTGAGCTCAACAACTGCCTTGCCTTCATTGACATCTGCCTTGAATTCCTTGAAGAAAAACTTCATCATGGAATCGAGCTTCTCTTTCGTATCGAGCACAATCCTCTTGACTTCCACTTCATAATCCAAGTCTTTCCCTGCAAGAGGATGGTTGAAGTCAACAACAGTCCTTCCGCCGGAAACAGTCTTGATGATGCCAAACATGCCGTCAACATTCACCTGAAGTCCAGGCATAGGCATTATTTTCTGCTCCTTGAACTTGGAAGCTGAAATCAGCTGGAAAAGCTTTGCATTCTTCCTCCCAAACCCGTCATCAGGGGAGATGTCAAGCCTGTAGAATCCCGGGGCTTTGCCAAGTATCCCTTTCTCAATCCCTTTCAGGAGCTGCCCCTGCCCAACGCATACGATAACAGGCCCATAATGGACAGTTGGCTCATTTATCCCGTCTGCCTCGGCAACCTCGCGTTTTGTCGTGTCAAAAACATGGCCAGAGTCCTTTACCCGCCCTGTGTAATCCAGTTCAACAAAAGAGCCTTCTGATACGATTCCTTCAGCCATGAGAAAAAGCAAAAACACCCGGTTTAAAAAGATTATGCAGGGTCAAGCCTTTGCATGAGGAAACCTTTTATCAATGCCTCTTCAAGCGTGGAGAAATCAAAAGGGCTGCTTTGCCCGGATTTTTTCACGGTGACAAGAACAGGGTCAAATTCATGCGGAAGAGCATAACCCCTTTCTTTAGCGGCATCAATTACCTGTCCATAATTATCGCGATTAGGCCCATTCCATGCCTCTGAAGCATAAAAGGCATCGTTCCACTTTGCACCAGGGGTTTGAGTTGCGTAAAGAACAACTAAAACCTGGATTCCTGCCCTTGCTTCAGCCTGAGACCTTAAGTCAAATTCGTTAGTGAGTGAAATAGGCTTTGCCTGCGCAAAAATCACCATGTCTTCAATCATCGCAAATATCCCTTAAGGGCAGAAGTATAAAAATTCTTTCTATTTTGCAGTTCAATTGCAGTTAGCGTTAAAAATATAAACCAATTGAAAGTGATTTCTTCCATGATGCTCTCGAGAAGGCAGCTGCTAGTTGCAGTGGCTTCAGCTGCAGCTGGATTGTCGCAAGCAAGCCACAAGTGGCGAACACTTGATGACAGGATCCTGACAGATACGCATGTCCACATTCCTTTTGCTGAGGCAAGCGCAGACATATTGATTGCAATCAAAGGCAAGGCTGTTGGCTTCACTTCAAACGGCCAGGCAATGACTTATGACCAGGCAATCAAGCTGCTGGGCCAGAAAAGAGGGATTAGCATTGATGAAAGGACGCCAAGGCTGCTTGCAGCGATTTATGAAAATGGAACTTTCCACAGCTACATTTTCAGGGCGCAGGAAACCACTGTGGTGACTGGAAAAGGAACAGAGCACCACATGGTTGCAATAGGGTGCCCTGCAAATTTGCCGGATTATAGGCAACCAAACGAGGCTGCAGCGAGAATTGCCGATTATGGGGGAATATCCCAGCTTGCGCATTCCTATGTGATTTGGAAAAGGGGAACAGTTGATTACAGGCTTCCAACTCCAGCAGAGGAAGATGAGCTGTTCAGGATTTGCACTTCTGACTCGGGGCCTGATGCAATGGAGACATTCAACTCGCAGGGGATAAATGACATCCAGTTCACTGAAGGGCTTTTTGAATTGCTTGGGCTGGAAGGCATGGCAGACTGGGCAAGGCTTAGCTCTTTCAACACCCGGGCAAAAAAACTCCAGGCAATGGCGAATGCATCAATTTCAGGAAAAAAGGTTTTGGGCATTGCAACGTCTGATGCGCACTATCTTCATGATGTCGGAAAGGCAGGAATTTATCTTCCGGCTTCTGCCTTTGGCTCTTTTGATTCAATGAAGAAGGCAGCGCTTTCCGGTGATTTCTGGGCAAGGGAAAGATACGCTGATGGAGCGACTGTCATGGATTATTTTGCAAAGCAATTCATCGCTTTCGGCATGAAGAAATGATTTTTTCAGCGACTTCTTTTGGGGAGAGCTTTGTTGTGTCAATTACAAGGTCATAGTGGCTCTTTAAGAAAGGGTTGATTCCGTATAATTTTGCATACCTGAGCCTTTCCGAGCGCTTCCTCTTGCTTATATTGCCAATTGTCTTCTTGAGGGTTGTGTTTTCCTTCTCATCCTTCCTCCGGGCATTGAATATCCTCCTCCCAGCCTCGCTTGGCGAGACATAAAGAAAGACCTTGAATGAACCTGGCACAAAATGAAAGCCCAGCCTTGAGTCCAGCACAAGGTTCCCTTTTTTCCCAAGCTCAACCTGCCTCCTGTCAAGCTCCTCATCAACTTTCTTGTCTGTCTCTGCAAGCCTGCTCAGCTCAAGAAGTGAAATCCCTTTCCTTGAAGCTATTTCCCGCATTATGCTGCCAATGGAATGGTGCTCCAGCCCCAGTTTTGCTGCAACGATATCTGCCACTGTGCTCTTCCCGCTCCCAGGAACTCCGGAAATAGTGATTATCACAAAAATGAAGGCTGCAGCTAACTATATTAATATTTTCAATTGACAGCCAAAATATTTAAATAAAGGAAAGAAAGACAAATCCCAATGCGGCAAGTAATGCTTTATAAAGGCGAGGATGGATA
>CAYJXD010000007.1:0-25463 GCA_964374085.1 uncultured Methanosarcinales archaeon
TTCAAGTATTTATTGGCGGACGCAGGCGCTCCTCTGTAATAATTATGGATGGAGCAGCAGCCTCACTGCTAATTTTAAGATAAATTGAGATTCAGGACAGAGCACACAATCCCAATAAGTTTAAATACTCTTAAGTATGGTTTCAGGGCAACAGAATGGGAAAAAGAGGCGTGAAGAAAGGGCAGTCCTCCATGGAGGCTGCAATGCTAATTACTGTAATGATTGTCTCCCTTACAGTGTTCCTTGCAGTAACTTCTGAAAAGCTTGTCGAGACGCAGGAGAACAGGGACAAGCAGCTTGTTGATGACCTGGCATTTGTGATTGAAAGCGAAATGAAGCTTGCTACAGCCGCAGAGGAAGGATACCACAGGGACCTTGAGCTTCCAACAACACTGAATGGCAAGGAATACTCCACTGAATTCTTCAACATCCAGGATGAGTATGGAAACAGGAGCGTAATTGTGATAAAATACGACAACCAATACCTGCAGGGATATTCAAAGGCAATCACAGTAACGCAAAAGCTTAACGGCACAATGTGCAGGGGGTTTAATTCTCTTGAAAAGAGCACAGGGGAATTGAACTTCACATGCAACTGCTTCTATGGATTCGTTGACTCTGATGGGGATGGATACACGACTTCAGCAGAGGAAAGGTTCTGCGGGCTGAAGGACTTGCCTTCAGGCTACAGAAAGACAAGATCTGGCATTACAGACTGCAATGACACTGACAGGTACTCATTCACATTGATATCATGCTATGAGGACAGGGATCGTGATGGCCATGGAAACCCCATGGCTCCTGCAAGCCTTTGCAGGCAAGGCTGCACTCCAGGCTATTCAGCCACAGGGGATGACTGCAATGACAACTCCATCTCAACATGGAAGTCCGGGTTTGTTGACGCGGATAGGGATGGTTATGGGGCAGGGGCTCCAATCTGCACTGATACCAGAGCAGGCACTTCAGGATTTTCAGATTCTGGAACTGATTGTGATGACTTAAATGCATCAAAATACAGGAACTTAAGGTGCTTCACTGACAATGACAGGGATGGGTATCCGGTTGCAGTGGAATCCGTGCAGTGCAAGGGAACAGGATGCGACTCGCCGCCTGGACACAAAAACCTTAATTGGACAGGGGCTTTTGACTGCGATGACAATGACCGATTGCTTGGGGCTTTCTGCGGAAAGAGGGCTTTTGCAACAAGCACTTTGAAGGATGGAAACATTGGCGGACTCTCGGGAGCAGATGCAGAATGCCAAAGACTCGGGGCTTTGGGAGGCCAATGGAAGGCGTGGCTTAGCAGCAGCACAGCTTCAGCAGCAAGCAGGCTGTCGCACAATGACATGGCTTACTTTCTTGTTGATGGAACAAAAATAGCAGACAACTTTGATGACCTTGTTGACGGAACCCTTGATGCGGCAATCAGCAAGGACGAGAGCGGAGCTTCAGTTACAGATGATGCATGGACAGGAACGCTTGCAAACGGCGAGAACTCAGGTTACATGTGCAGCAACTGGGCATCCAATTCTGCAGCGCAAACAGGAACAACAGGGGCTGCGACAGGAACAACAGCAAGCTGGACACTATCAACAAGCGCGCAGTGCAATGCAATGAAAAGGATTTATTGCCTTGAGCAGTGCAACCTGACTGGATACAAGGACACTGACAATGACGGCTACACAACAACAGAGTCGTTCTGCACCAGGACAACACTTCCTTCAGGATACAGGACAGCTCCAAACGGGAATGACTGCAATGACAATGACCGTCTTGCCTGGAGAGAGATGTACTTGGACGCTGACGGAGATGGCTATGGCTCAACCCAAAAAGTTTGCATTGGGAACAATCAAGGCTTCAGCTCAGCATCCTCATTCTTGCTATCGCCATACCAAACTACAAGAAAGGGAATCATCGGGCAATTTGCAAAAGAAGGGGCTTATGTTTTAAAAGCCGCATCAGACCTGCCCAGTGCAGTGGCTGAGATTTACGAGGACAACAATGACCTGCCCATTAACATGGCAGTTGCAGCCGCGCCAGCCTCTACAGTGGCTGCCTGCACTGACTCAGACGGGGTAAATTACAATTCAAAAGGATATGTGAGCTTCTGCAGGGCAGGAAGCGAGTGCGGAAAGAGCTTTGACTATTGCACTGGCGAGGGCCTGCTTACAGAATACAAGTGCAGCAATGCAAATATCGATTCAACAACATACTTGTGCCCTTCAATGTGCAGGAACGGGATGTGCTCTTCAAGGCCGCTTCCAGCATCATTGCCAACAGCTTCGCTTTATCCGATAATTGGCGACTGGATAAGCTCAGACAACTCTGCAACAGGGTCAAAGATATACACCAGGAACCATTTCAAAGGCACAAAAGAATACAGCAGGTCATTGCTCATGCTGGGAGCCCAAGGAGCCAATCCTGAACTCACTGTCAGGTCTGAAAATGGAGACGGCGAATTCGGGCCCTGCGTGAGCCTGAGAAATGACGCCTATGGGTTTTGCGTCGCATACCACACAGCATCAAGTACAGTTACGATTCACCAGTACAATGGCTTCACTAATTTCAACGCAGATGTTGTGAAAGCGCTTCGAATTTCCAGCCTTGGGAATGTAAGGTACATCAAGGTAAAAGTCGAGGGAAACCAGATAAATGGCAAGGCGTGGAATGAAGGCGATGCTGAGCCAGCATCATGGCAGGTAACCCACACCATGACAGGAACCGTAGGAAACAACCTGGGGCTTGTAAGCCTTGGATACACCAATTTCACAGTAATGACTCCTGAAATGCTCAAGCCTGACTTTACAATAGCGCAAATCACGCACACGCCTGGAATCCCTGACAAGACGCGGCAGACGACGGTTCTGGTTGACATGAGAAACAGCGGGACAGTACAGGCCTCTGCAGAGCTGAAAACATTTGGACCAGGCTACTCAACCAACAGCCTTGACTGCAACGATACTGACAGCTTAGTCAATACTGGCTGCGCGTAAGGATCAGCGCCTATGGTCTTTTTCTTCCCGCAATCCAGTTGACTGGAATGTAAATTACCATAAGGATAATCAGTCCAAGCGCAACCAGAATTATGCCTTTTTCAGTTGTCCTCTGGACAGACTCTCCAATGGTTTTTGGTGGAGCCTCTTCCTTGGGCATGAAATCCCTGAAAAGGAAATCAAACACTGCCCTTACGACCTGGCCGGCAAAGTCAAAGGCATCATTCATTTTCTGCATGGCGGCAGGGCTCCTTACAATCAGGACGCTGCCCACTGTCAGGGCCAAAAACACTGCAACCAAGAAAAAAATGCCTTTCTCCATAGCTGAAAAAGCAGGGGATTAGCTAATAAATTTTTCTAATTGCCCTTTTTCTCCAGCCCCTTTTTCTTCAGGAAAAAGTAGCCAATCACTCCAAGCACCAGTGCGCCTATGACCATGTAAACTATAGTCCCGGCACCTGTGCTTCCAAGGATAGGGAATATGCTAACAGGCTTTGACTCCTGCTTCTTTTCCGGCTCAGGAGCAGGGGCAGGGGTTGGCTGCTGCTGCTGCTCAACAACCTGCTTCTTCTCTGGCTCTTGCTGCTTGACAGCCACAGGCTGGACTTCGCCTTTCCTTGCGGTGACTGCAAACAGGCTGAAGCCAGGGGTTTTTGCCTCAAAGAAGATGTAGGATGAGTCTGAGCTTATTTCTGCTGTCTCAAGCTCTGTCCATGCGCCTGACTTCAGGCGCTGGAGCCTTGTGGTCCTTGAATCAAGGGAGTTGTTCGCGTAAAAAGAATTTGGAACTTTGAACTTTATCTTTGCAGAAGTCAGGTTGCCAATGTTTTGGGCGCCAATTGAAAGGTATTTGTAAACTTCGCCCTCGCCAGCAAGAACTGGGGAAGACTCCGATGCCCCAATGCCTGACTCCTTCACAGTGATTTGCGCCTGGACAGACTCTGACTCGGGCACAGCCTCAATTGAAGTTACGGAAACTTCGTCTGACTTTGAAAAAGAGAACACTCCTGTAAAGCCAACAGGTATTGTTTGCACGGTTACAGTTTCAGATGCGCTTGAGCTGCCGCTTCCGCCTCCACCTCCTCCGCCACCACCGCCCCCTCCACTGCTGCTGGGACTGGGGCTTGGGGAATCGCTGCTTTGTGTCTGGGAGCCTCCGCTCACATTGTAGATTGTTGCGGTTATGCTCCTGATTGCGCTTGTTGAGCCTGCCTTTGCCTTTGCCGTGATTGTGATATTGCAGTCAGTTCCGCCCTGCACAATATACCATGACTGGGGGTTTCCTCCAGAATTGCTGTCTGTCAAGGAACCAACATTCTGGGTGATATTCCCGGAAGGGCTTCCGCCGGTGCCGTTGATCAGCGCGCACCTGACTTCTGACTTTGTGTTTGAAAAGCCAACAGCCTCTGGTGTTGTTGAATTGGTGGAGATGTTCACGTCAACATTCACGTTGCCGCCGGCAGTTATTGATGACGTGACTGAAAAGACGCCGTTCATCCCAACCCAAGTGACATTTGTGGTGTTGGTAAGGGACTTGACGCTGATTGTGTTGATTGTTGTGTCTGCGACAAATGTGTTTGTCACAGAGTTTAGGAGAATGTTTGAGAATGTGTTCAGCCCTGAGCTTGTGCCCCTTATGTCTGTGAAAGTTGCAGTAGTTGAAGCGCCGTTATTGATGCTGGTGCTGTAGCCCGAGCCAGAGTATGTTGTTGCCTCTGCCCAAGTCCCGCTGGCGCTTAATGTCACTGCAGTGAGGCTTGCGGTGCTGTCGTCAGGGTTGTTTATGGTTGCCTGGCAGTTGAAGTTCTCGTTCTGGGCGACATTCACAGTGCCTGTCTCGCCGGCGCAGCTGAACGCAGTCACCTGGAGGACTGCTGCTGCAGAGGCGGCATTAAGCAAAAGGACAATAATCGAAATTGAAACCAGCAATAATTCTTTTTTCATTTTTACCTCAAGTCATGTTCTCCAGCCTGAATGTGTAATTGCTCAAGGCCCAGGCATTCACGGTTGCGCTGGAGATGTTTGTGCAATTCACGCTCCACTTGTACACTCCGTTGGTTGAGTGGTTAAGGCTGAAAGTGTGGTTGTTGAATGCGCCTGATGATGTGCTTGTCAGGTTATCAGCGGAAACATTCAGAAGCCAGCTTCCTGTGAAGTTTGCAAAGAGCGAGCAGCTGCTTGATGTTGTCCTTGTGCCGCTCCAGTTGAAGGAGAATGTAATGTTGGAGCGGTTCTGCACCATGTTGTCTGCAGGGCCAAGGAGAGTGATGTTCAATATGCTCGCCACAAAAGTCACTGTCCTGTTGGTTCGCGCCCAAACAGGAGTGGAATTTGTTGCGTTGCAAAGAACTCCCCAATTGTATGTTCCCCCTGTACTGTGCGTTATGTTGAATCCATTATCCTCTGTCATGGAGCTGCTGTCAAGGACTATAAGGTTGTGCCTTGTCTGGTTTACAGCCCATGAGCCTGAGAAATTGGTGTAAAGCGAGCAATTGAAGTGCGGATTGTAATTGGCGCCATATGTATGGTTTGCCGTGAAGTTGAAATGCGTCAGCAGGCCATTGGTTATGCTTATTGTGTCAGCAGGGGTCAGGAGGGTTATGTTAACTGAAGCAGAAGTGTTTGTTGTTGAGCCGTTTGAGACAGTGACTGTTATGGTCCTGTTATCGCTATAATTTGTAAGGGTGGTATTTGTGCATTTGACTCCGTATAAGTATGAGCCGTTTGTTGTGATGTTCCACATGAAATAGTTGTTGGTCTTGGTGTTGACGACGTTTGTTATGTTGCCAAGGTATTGCTGGGAAGATGTATCGCCCCACATGCCAGTAAAGTTGCTGAATAGCGTGCAGTTAAGGTTCACAACAGTGTTGATAGACACGTTATAGTAGAGATGGGCGTAGACAGTGCCTGATGAGTTTGTGAAGGATGAATTTGGAGTGCTTAAGTTGATAATTAGCTCGTTGCTGGCTGATGAGGACGAAAGGGAAACAGTAAACGTCCTGTTGGTTGATGACCATTGGGTGCCGCTGGTGTTGGTGATGTTGCAAGCCACTCCCCACTTGTATGTTCCTTCAGTGGCGTGGTTCAGCTCAAATGCGCCTTCTTCCTTGGTTGTTGAGTGGTTGAAGGCGATGAAATTTATGACTGTCCTGTTAGTTGTCCAGTTTCCAGTAAAGTTGGTGTACAGAGTGCAATTGGCCACCTTAAGAGGGGAGACACTAAGCCCTGTGCTGTGGTTGATGTTGACTGACAAATTGATATTGTTCTGGGAAACTGCCTGGCCGTCATTTGGATGCTTGAGGCTCACATTAACTGATGTGTCCACAACAACTGATGAGTCGTTTGAAACATTGACCCTGAAGGCAGTCCTCCTCTGCACATAGTTCCAGTCAGAGTCGTAGCACCATATGTTAATTGCATAGTCCTGGGTCTTTGGAAGCTTTGATATGGAAAAGTTGAATGTGGTCTGCAAGCTGTCTGTATTGAAGCTGTACCCAGGCTGGCCCCCATCTGTGTACCACTTGCTTGCGTATGCATAATAATACTGGGTGCCGTTGAAGTTTGCGCTGTTGCATGCGCGGTAATCAACAGTCATGGTGTCAACTGTACCGTTGGTCGACTTTTGGTCGTAGCAATAGTAAGAGGCGAATTGGTCGTAATTCATCAGGTAAACATAGCAGTTGGCAGTCTCACTAGTTGTCACGTTAACGTATAAGCTTCCGTTTACTGTTGAATTGAAGACTGGAGTCTGCAATGTTGCATTCGGAGCATTCGTGTCCTTCACCCCAAAGTAGCCTGTCTTCATAGTAGCCTCCCCTTGGGAGCCATTAATGGTGACCCTTATGTAGTATGAGCCCTTTTCCCAGTTTGTTCCGTTATGGAGTATCCTTATGAGCCTTCTTTCAGAGCAGTTTATTTCGTTTCCCCCAACTGTTGGGGCAGTTATCCAGCTGGCTGTCTGGTTTACAATGACAAAACTGTACGCATTGTACTTCCTGCAATAATCGCTCCAGCAGCTGCTTCCGGAATATGAAACCTCAACCTTTGAAACATTTACACGGGCGCCGCCGCACTGGTAAGTGCTGTTCATTAGTTGCATCCTGAATGTGATATTTTCTGAGTCAGAGAAATAATACTTGTATGACGCGTTAATGTCTTCATTATACCAGTATGCGACATACGGGGTGGTGACAGTGAACCATGCGTATCCTGAGTCAATCTTCTGGGACTTGTCTGTCGCTGTGGTGAATTCAAGGTTCAGGCTATGTGAGCCCTCGCTCCAGCTGCCTGATGGAACCACAACATTCACGTTCTGTGCCGAAGTGCCGTTGCTGCCGCCAGCAGGAGTGCTGTTTATCATGCAAGTTCCTGTAACCCATGACTTGCAAGTTCCGACGGTGAAATTGTGCTCAATAACATATGGCCATCCCCATTCGTAAACCCTTGTCAAATTCCCGAGCGTCCCGCCTCCTGTGGATGACTTTGTGACAGTGACCGGAATAGTTATGTTCTGTGTCTTTGATATTGAATACTGGTTTGTTATGCTTCCCACGCTGACTGCCACGCTCAGCACCCTGAATGAGGCCCAGGCAGTCTGCGATGAGTTGTCAGAGTTGTCAACAACCTTTATCTGGAGATACCTGTAGCCTCCGTTTGCCAAGCTCCATGCATCCCTGTTTGGAGTCACATTCAATTGGGTTGTGGCGTTGAAAGTCTGGGATGCAGAAGGCCTGTAGTTCTCGTAAAGCGCAACAGAGTAGCCAGAGCCGCTCCAAAGGGTCTCGGACACTCTTGAGACTGTGTAGTTCCCGTAAACAAGGTTGTTGTTGGCCCAGTCAGGCTGGTAAACATTCAGGTTGAATGACGCATTGCCGTCTATGTCAACTGTATACCTTAATGTTGATGCGCTAACCCTGAATGACTGGACGCTGAACCAAATATATCCTGTTGCAGTGCTGCCATCAGCGTCCTTCATTGAGACTTCTCCGGAATAATACCCTGACGCCCATGTTCCAGACTTGTTGACCTGCACTATTGCCGTGCCGTTAACAGTGAGCGGGGAAATGTTCAGGTCTTCAGGGTAATTCAGCTGAACTGTCTCCCAAGTGTCAGATTTCCATGTCCTCAACGTCAGGTCAGTTATTGTTGTGTTGATGTAATCTCCTGTTGAATACCACGAATACTGGTTTTTCTTGTTCTTTGTTGTTGAAATGTTGAAATAAACAGGGCCGCTGCCCCTTGATGTGTAAGTGTACGATCCAGAGGCATTAACAGGCTGGGTGTTAATGTTGAAGGGAATGACATTGAAATAGCCATAACCAGTCTCTGTCCCGTTTATGTCCAGCGTCGCGCTATACCATCCGCCATCCCATGAGCCTTGTACCCTGGTTATGTTCATTATATGGCCTCTGTAAGCTGCGTTAGCGTTCCAATACCATGGAGAAGAAGTGTTCACGTTTATTTTCACGACTGAATACAGGCTGCTGTTGACTTCCTTGTAGCCTCCAGCCTGGTACAGCTGAAGCTTCTTGACTGAGACAGTCACATTCCCTCCAAGCGCAGTTCCTCCGTTGTCATTCCACGAGCCTGCAGGGTAAAGCCTCACGTAAAGGCTAATGTTTTCCTTTGGACTGTAGGAGTCCTTGTAATTGTATGAGCCTGATTCAATTGGAGTCGAGTATGCCTCCCACTGCCTGACTGAGAACCATGCATCCCCAAAGTCTGTCTCGCCATTCGCGTCATTTGTTCCCTTCATTGTGACAGAATAAGTGCCTGACTGCCACTTGGACTTTGGAGTGCGGTCATGGTAAATCGTGAATTTCCCCCAGCCGTTTGAAATGTTTGACGAGTTCAATCCTGTAGTATTGTACTTGTAGTCAATTGGAGGCCAAATCCACTCCCCATAATCGCCCATGTAGTTGACTTTTTCGACTGAAACAGAGCCGCTTATGCCGCCGCTCTGGCTGTTTGAATACCAATTGCTCCACCAGTTGCTGCCTGCCTCGTAAATCCTGACATTGAAGGTTATGTTGCTGCTGGGCTTCTGAACCCACGCATAATTGTCAGCATAAGCCCACATGTAGAAGCTCCTTGCCTCGAAAATCGTTGTTGCCCTGTCAGTTGTAACCTGGTCAGGGCCTGTAATCTTGAAGTGCACCATTGACCTTCCGCCATCCCACTTTGATGTCGGCTTTATTGTGCATGTGTATTGCCCGTTGTCGTTGTCAGCAGAGCATACAGTTGCAGTGGTGTTAAGGCTTTGCCTTGCGCCTGAAACAGCATTGACAACTTTCTCCACAACAATTGTTGCGTTTGCAATAACCTGCTTCTTGGTGGTGTCCACAATGCAGGCATACCCCATTCCATACTGGTTCTGGTTGAATGCAGTGGAGTTCTCAGCAGCAGCCCTTCCAGCGGGGTTTTCAGCCCTGCTCAGCTTCAGCTCAATATAGACAGTGTCTGTGGACTTGTATTGCCAAACATACCAGCTCGAGCTGGAGTCTATTGTTCCGGCAGCGCTCTTGGCAGAGGAGCAGGAATCATATGGGTTTACTATAAACGATGTTGAGGCTGAGGCTGAATTGTTGTTGATGAAAAGCTTCACACTGTAAGCTCCGCCCTGCTTTGGAACATCAAGCATTATCCTGTCAACAGACCCGTTGAATGCCCATTCATGGACAGAATTAGTATCGTTTACATCTGCCCAGTTGGCAACCCTTGTGTAGTTCATCTCAGTGCCGTTCTCAAAGATAATCTGGCCTATTGTTGCATTTGAGATGTTGAGGTCTGACGAAATGTTTCTCCCGGAAATGCTGAGATAGACGAACTCAGTCGTGGAGAACAGCTCTTTAAGCGAGCCGTCAAAAGTGCTTGGATACGCCGAGGCAGTCAGGTCTGTAACCTTCACTGTCCTCTCAGCGGTCTGGACAACATCAGAGAAGTTCAATGTGACTGCAACAATGTACGAGCCCACAACGCCCGGCGTCACAAGGCTGAACTTGTAGCAGCCCTGCGTGCCGCAAGTGCCGTTGAAAGTTATGTTTGTGCTGGACAATATCTGCCTCTGGCTGTTGACCAGCGTGACATTGAAATGGGTGTTGTTAAGAGTAGCGATTAAGCTTCCATTTGCCCTCTCCTTTGGATAGACTTCAAAAGTGATGTTTCTGTCCGGGAAAGCAGAATACTCATATGCAAAGCCTGAGTTGTCAGATGCCTTTGTCATGTACATGGTCCAGCTCCTTACCTGGAAGAAAGCAGAGGATGTGACATTTGTCCCGTCAGTCTCGAAAACATCCACATTTGCCTTGTAAATTCCGTCAGTGAAGGTGTTTCCAACAGTGAAGCCAAACCTGTTGATGAAGCTGTTTGTGTCGTTGAGCTTGGTGGAAGTGATGTTGACCACAACACTGCCGCCTGAATCAGTTATTGAACCGTTGAAGACATAAGACCCGGTTGGAGTTGAGCCGTTCTTAGTAACCTTAACTTCAACAGATGCCTGCTCGTTTGTCGAGAGGATGTCCTTGAAGCTCGTGCCAGTGCTGTCCTTGATGTAGACAGCCACATCAAAGGGAACAACATGGAAGCCGCTTGAGGCAAGGAAGTTGTTGACCTCTATGATGAACCTTCCTGGCTTCGAAGGAGCAGCAACATTGATCGTGCACGACCCCTGGTCATTGGTTGTGCAGCTGAAAGAGGAGAGATACTGGTCATTGTTGCCATGGCTTCTCCTGACAGTGCCGTTAAGCGTAACGTTTGAGACAGGCACAAGGCTGTCAGCAGACTGTGTCCAGACCGACGCAGTTATCGTGACCGTCTCATTCCCAGAATACCTTGACTTGTCAGGGAATACGAATACCTTGTCAATGGTCTTTGAAGTGACCCTTACGTTAATGTTATTATGGCTGCCAGTGTCATTTCCCGAGTCATAGTACTGGAACCTGACCTTGAAATCGCCCTCAGTCAAAGGAGCGTAAAGAGCGCTCGCATTTGGGTAATTGTCGCCCTTTGTCTTGAATGTCCCCCCAGTCGTGTTGACCAGCATCTGGCTCACTATCCCGAAAGTGGTGTTGGTCTCGTTCATGATGCTAATGTTCACAGAGAAATTCTCGCCAACCAGGTAGTAATCGGTAATATTCACTGTTACATTGGGAGCTTTTGTGTTGGAAAGGTTTGCCCGCTTTAGAGTTCCTGCAACCTGTATGGACTCGTTTGAGCTGTAAGTGCTTTTCTTGACCTGCCCACTAACCCAGTAAACATACTTGTCAGAATTGAAGTTATCATTGACATCAGCAGAAACGGCAACGGAGAAGACTGATGCGAATAACAAAAACATAACTAAGCAGCACACCTCTTTCAGTCTCAACTTGATGCAATTCTTAGAAAGTTCATATATAAACTTTCCGGTTTTCATTAATTTTGTAGAATTTCTGATAATCAAAAACAATAATAAAATGGCTGGACGGCTTCACTACGTGAAGCCTCTCGCCACCCCGTAAGGGACTTCCCCCGGCTCGCCAGCCACTGAACTTCAATCGTTAGTTAGTGGTGCGCTGGGGGAGGGTCGCTCCTTGGGAAACCCCCAGAGCCTTTCCGAAGGAAAGGCGTCGCACCATTTTCATTAATTATTTTAATTTCTTTCACCAAAATCTATATATAGTCTGTTTCAAACTCAGCAACGATGCCAACAGACAAAGAAATCAAGGCAGAGTTCAGGAAAAAGGCGTCAGCAAGCCCTGAAAAATACTATGCAGTGAATGTCCTCAAGTCAGAAGGCTTCAAAAGGGCCAGCTGCACCAAGTGCAGGAAGAATTTCTGGACTGTAAACAACTCGGAAGTGTGCGGCGATCCCTCGTGCAGCGGAGGATTCAGGTTTTTCGGAAAGACGCCGGCAAAGCGCGAGATGGGATATGTGGAGATATGGGAGAAGTTTGCAAAGCACTTCAAGAAAAGGGGATATGAGCCGATAAAAAGGTATCCTGTAGCGGCAAGGTGGAGAGAAGACACAGACTATGTGCAGGCATCAATATATGATTTCCAGCCTTACGTTGTTTCAGGGGAAGTTGAGCCGCCTGCAAACCCTCTCGTGATACCCCAGTTCTGCCTGAGATTCAACGACATAGACAATGTGGGCATAACAGGGGCGCATTTCACAGGCTTTGTCATGATAGGCCAGCATGCCTTCATGAAGCCTGAAGACTGGAACCAGGAGAAATACTTCAAAGACATCCACAGCTGGCTCAAGGAAGGGCTTGGCTTGCCGAATGAAGAGATTACATTCCATGAGGACGCATGGGCAGGGGGCGGGAATTTCGGGCCGTGCATGGAATACTTCTCCCGCGGGCTGGAACTGGGAAACCAGGTTTACATGCAGTATGAAGTAACCCCTTCAGGATACAAGGACCTTGACCTGAAAGTCCTTGACATGGGAATGGGACAGGAAAGGAATGCGTGGTTCACAAATGCGAAAAGCACAAGCTACGAGGCTGTGATGCCAACAGTCTGCGCAAAGCTGTTCAGGAAGGCAGGAATCAAGCCCCAGTCAGATGTAATGCAGAAATTCATCCCATACTCCTCTTATCTGAATGCTGACGAGACAGATGATTTGGACAAGGAATGGGAAAAAGTCGCGAAAAAAGTTGGAATTGGAGTTTCAGAATTGAAGGAGTTCATTCTTCCGCTTTCAGCGCTTTACTCTGTTGCTGAGCACTCGAGAACATTGCTTGTTGCGCTTAGTGACGGGCTGCTGCCTTCAAACGTAGCCGGTGGCTACAACCTGAGAGTGATATTGAGGAGAGCATTGTCTTTCATTGAAAGGAACAATTGGGACATAGACCTTTACGAAGTTGCAGAGGAGCATGCCCGCTATTTGAAGCCCCAATTCCCTGAACTTTCAGAGCACCTCAAGGAAGTGAAGGAAATCCTTGAAGTTGAGAAAAGGAAATACAATGAAACCAGGAAGAGGACATCTGCAATGGTGTCATCAATGCTGCAGAAAGGCCACATTTCTGAGGGCAAGCTTATAGAATTGTATGACAGCGAAGGAATAACCCCAGAGCTTGTTTCAGGCGAAGCGGAAAAACTTGGGAAGAACATTGAAATCCCTGAAAACTTCTATGCAAGGGTGAGCGAAAGGCACGAGAAGAAGAAAGCTGAAGCCGGAAAAGAGCATAAGCTGAATCTTGACGGCATGCCTGAGACAGAAGTGAAATATTATGACGACTACAAGAAAATAAAGTTTGGCGCCAAAGTCCTTAAGTCAGTGGACAGGAACGTGATTCTTGACCAGACTTATTTCTATGCCACTTCAGGAGGCCAGGAGCATGACATAGGAACAATCAATGGGCATAAAGTCGCCAATGTTTTCAGGCAGGGGAAAATAATAGTCCACGTCCTTGAGAAAGCTCATCATTTCAAGCCAGGCGAGACAGTGGATTGCGAGATAGAATGGGAAAGAAGAAAACAACTTTCACAGCACCACACATCAACCCACATAATCAACGGGCTGGCTCGGAAAATGCTTGGAAACCATGTCTGGCAGGAAGGCGCTGCAAAGATGGAGAACAAGGCAAGGCTTGACATCACGCACTATGAAAGCCTAACTGACGAGCAGCTCAAGGAGCTTGAGAAGAAGGCAAACGAGATAATAAGGAAAAACCTGAATGTTAAGAAATACTTCCTTCCAAGGAACGAGGCAGAGAAAAAGTTCGGGTTTTCAATATACCAGGGAGGTGTTGCTCCTGGGAAAAAATTGAGGATAGTGGACATTGAAGGCCTTGACGTTGAAGCATGCGGCGGAACACACCTTGACAAAACTTCTGAAGCAGAGCACATAAAGATACTGAGAAGCTCAAAGATACAGGACGGAATAGTGAGAATAGAATTTACAGCAGGCAAGGCAGCAAGCAGGGTTGCCGGGGAAAAGGAAGACCTTGCTGCGGAGCTGGCAAAAATCCTTGGCTGCGAGCCCTCTCAAGTTCCCGGAAGGGCTGAAGAATTGTTTGAGAAATGGAAGCAGAAAGTGAAGAAAGGCAAACAGGTGGAAACAGAGCTGAAATCAACAGAAAGGTATGAGAGCGATGTCATAGCCAAGACAGCAGGGATATTCAGGACACAGCCAGAGCACCTTGTGAAGACTGCGAAGAGGTTTTTGGAAGAGCTCAGGTAAACCGAAATCTATATATAGTTAAGTTGGCTGCCGGGATTGGGGTTAATCATGGCAAAGAAAAAGTCCAAAGGCAAGGCCAAGGCAACGGGCAAGGCAAGAAGCAAGGCACGAGCTGCTAAGGCAAAGCCTGCCAGGAAGCTGGCTGCAAAGAAGCCTGCTAAAGGAAGTGCTTTGAAATTCAAGGCAAAAGTTGCAAAGCCGGTGATGGCCAGAGTAGTTACAGGCAAGCACAATCTTCTAGTCACTTATGACCCAAGCCACAGGGGAATAGCTGAAGCTGAGCTGAAAGAGGCATTCTCAAGGATTGGGGAACGTTACGATTTGTCACAGACAGAAGTTGAAGGGCTGTTCAAGGTCAAGACAGAGGATGCGAGGCGAGTCGTTAGAAAGCTTTCTGACCTGCTGAGGAGAGAGCACCAAATGCTCAGCACAACCCACAAGTATATCCCCATAGATGCATGGTGCAAGTCTGAAGTGCCTGAAATGCAGAAAGTGATTAAAGCCCTTGTCCCAAACATAGGCAACAGCGAAAGATGGAAAATGTCAATCAACAAGCGGCACTGGGACAAGATGCATGGCAGCGAGTTAATTATGAAGCTGACTAGTGTTGTTGACAGGCCAAAGGTAGACCTGGACAAGCCAGAGAAGATAGTGCAGGTTGAGATAATCGGGAAGGAAGCAGGGATTGCCCTGCTGAGAGCTGAAGAACTTCTGGACGTGCCGCAGGCAAAGGCTTGAGGCTGCAAATGACAATCGCAATGACAAATCCATCTGTAGGAACAGAGGACTTGGAACTCAGAATCGAAAGAGTCATGGCAAAAGTTGTGAGAACATTTAATGCAAACGGAAGTGGCGTCCGTTACTTGTTAAGTTCAAAAGGCGGCTTAGAATTCTCCATACCGAAAAATGACAGTTTGCCAAGCTTGCAGGCAGGACAATCGCTTGCCTGCGTGGTTAAGACTATATCTTATTCAGGCGAGCCAAAAGCAGTGGACTGGGTTTATGGAGCTCGACTGTATGGCAAGAGAGGGCAAGTTTACTATGATATGGATGCATCAAATCCGCAGATGCTAAGGCAAATCAGATATGTAGATTGGTGCATGGCTGAGAGCCTTTTAAGGGAAGGCTAGTGGCGGACTGATTCTATGCTAGTCACTGAGCTTAGCGCAACAGTGTGCGACAGGAAAGGAGACAATGTTGAAGTAATTCTGGAAGGCCTTGGCAGAAACATCAAATTTCCATCAAAGGTGCCTCTCGCTGTAGGCGAAACTGTTTATTGCGTGATGCTTGCAAAAAGCGGCGATGGAACTCCAGCAATCCTGTATGGCGCAAGGGCAGGATGCATAGTGTTACATGAGATGCCTGCAGACGGGCAGGAGGAATTTCTGTCTCAAGCAAGAGAAGCCCTTTATCAGAAATAGGCGCTTAATCTTGACTGCTTCATTGATGACAGCATTTTGCTTGCAGTGAACATTTTCTGGACGTGCCTGTATCCAAGCCTCTTTGAGACCAATGTTTCAGCGTATTTCAGCATCAGCTCTTTTGACGCGAAAGAAATTGGCCTTGCCTGGACTGACTTTCTCATTGCCTGACGGCACACCCATACTCCAAGAGGCATGGTGTATTCATCCGTAATTATCCTTATTATCATCACTGCAGCCTGCCTTTTCATGCTGATAAGTTTTTCAAGGAGTGGCAGCCTTGCCGCATAGTAGCCTCCGGCAGTTGTTTCAGCGTAAGACTTGCGCCCAGAATAAGTCTCATAGTCTGTTGCAAAGTCATTGCCCCTCGCATAAGCCTCGAACAGCTCATAGCTCCATACCCCTGGAAACATCAGGACAAGGTAATAATTCCCAAGATAGCTGCCAAAGAATGCAAGATGCTCATCAATTGTTCCAAACTCTTTGACATCTGAAATCAATTCCTTGCCTATTATGTCGTCAGTCGCTGTGATTGAGAACCTTGTTGGAACAAGCTTCCGGTTGAATTTCAGGCCGACAGTTGCCACTGAAAGTATTTTGCTAAGGAAGCTGACTTCAAATCCGCCCTTGTAAAGGTAATTCAATGCCTCGGCTGCCTTCAGGTCCGAGTCAGAGTAAACTTTCTCAACCTTTGCATGGATTCTCGGGTTTGAGGCTATTTCAGCCTTCTTCAATTCCAGAGATGGCCCGATTGGAGAGGAGTAGTTGCTGAAAATCATTCCAATGTTAGGCTTCCTTTCAAAGGAAACCTCGACATCAACAGGCTTTGAGGACATCGCAACTTCCTGCCCAATTGCAGTTATCCTTTCAGAGCCCTTCACAGCGGCTTTTGCCCTTGAATTCACAAGCCCTGCCCTCAAGTCAACAACATCAGAGACAGAGAAATTGCTTTGTGCCCAGAACTCAGGGGCGTCATGCTTCCACGACTCCTCGTTGATTTCAGCAGGGCTTAGGATGCCAACATTGACGTAAGGGTATCCAAACCTCCCTACAAAAGGGGATGGAGCGGAGCCGAAGAAAGACTCCTTCCCAATCCTTTCCCTCAGCCTTGAGAACACAGCTTTCCTTGTGCAGACAGGGCAGATGAACTCAGAGTAGTGGCTGGAGGGAAACTTGTTGTTGCATGACCTGCAGGAGGAAAACTTGAACATAATGCAATGCAGGAAGCCAGCCAATATAAAAATTTCGGGGTTGGAAAAATATTTAAACAAAATAATTCCAAGACTGCCAATGAGCTGGAAAAAGGAGATTGGCAGGAAAGCCATACACCTTTCCTGGGGGCTGGTGCTTTATTTCTATCTTCAGCTCGAGAAAACACATGGAAAGAATGCCTTGCTGCTGCCTTTCGGCCTGCTGATTTTATTCTTGCTGATAGATTTCTTTAGAATACAGTACAAGTTCAAGCTGCCTGTAGTCGGGAAGCTGCTGCATGACAAGGAAGCAGCCAGGCTCTTCACTCCCACAACAACAATGCTCGCCATCACAATAGCCCTGGCTGCGCTTTCAAGGGAGATAGCAATCGCAGCCATTTTAATCATGGTCCTCGGGGATGTGGCTGCAAACATAGTCGGAAAGCTTTTTGGCCGGACAAAGATAGGGGACAAGACACTTGAGGGCGCAACAGCATTCCTTGCCGTGAGCTTCATAACCGGGCTATGGGTGATTCAAAACCCCTTAATTGCCGCTGCAATGGCATCAATAGCAGCAGCCACAGAGCTGTTCACAACAGAATTGGATGACAACATGCTTGTGATATTATTTTCAGGCGCAGCAGGCCAGGCTATGCTTTTATTCCTATGATTCTCAGGAGAACATGCCTGAATTTGGGGCTTACAGCGACAGCATAGAAGAAGCCAACAACGCATATCACAACACTAGTCAGGTTCTGGTAGTAAACAAGGAAAAAGAAATATGCGCCCACGCCAGCAGCCACTCCTTTCCCTCCCCTGAACTTAAGGTAGAAAGGATACCTGTGGCCGACTATTGCCATTGCGCAGACAACAGCCACTGCAAGCTGCGACAGCTGAAGCCACAGAACAGCGAATGCAGCGACAGCAGCTCCCTTGAACAAGTCAATTAATCCGACTGCAGCGCCCCATTTCCAGCCGAAGACAGACCGCACATTTGAAGCGCCGTAATTCCTGTACTTTCCCTTCCTTCCCAAGTCAATGCCTTTCCATTTCCCAAGGGCATGGGCAGGGTTGAGCGAACAGACAAGGTAAGCGATTGCAAGTCCGGCCAGCAGCTTTTCCAAAGGCATGCGAAACCCCTGCATGAGCAGCCATAAAAAGCTTTCGACAGCAAGCTTTAAAAAAAGCCTTCTTAACCCTGCTATTGCAGCCCCGTGGTGTAGCGGTCAATCATACTGGCCTTTGGCAACCTGAAGTTGAGGAAAGCCGGTGACGGCGGTTCGAATCCGCCCGGGGCTATTACTCTTTTTGTGACCAAAATAGATGGGAAAAAATCGAATGGGTCTATTACCACCAGCTACTTTTTCTTTTTTTGGCATGCAAACTCGAATGTTCACTTCTGCTCATATTTTCCAAATTGGCTCTTCGAAAATTATGTGGATTTTCATCTTTATGATGGGTTACCTCACCATCCTTTGGTTTTGCAACTGTCCTGTGCACTAGTTTATCGCTGTCTTTCCATCTAGGATATCCGTTTTTGTCGTAATAAAATTTACCCATTTTAGCACCTCCTAAACCTAATCATTTAAACTTTCTCCTTCTTCCAGTTGATAGAATTGTTTTTCTTTAAATCCACATCTTCTTGCAATGATATTTGATGGAAACTCTTGAAGTTTAACATTGTACCAACTCACTCTTTTATTGTAAACTTTTCTTTCATGCACAAGTTCTCTTTCAACAAATCCTATGCTTTTCATTATACTTTGGAAATTTCTATCCGCTTTGAGCTTAGGGTATCTTTCTTGAACTAAGAGAAGTTTAGAAAATACAGTTTCTAATTGATTTGCAGTTCTAATTTTTTCATCCGTTTCTTTTGCTGCACCCCATTGAGAACGTAACCGTGTCACTTCCTCAAAAGTGCTTTTTTCATGGTTCGCATAACCTTTAACAACTTCAGCCAACGCAGGAATCAAATCAAATTTTTTCTTTAAGTGTGCTTGAACGTGACTTGTTTGTCTCTCAACATTGATGCGCAAATTAACAAGTCTATTATATGTTCTATAGATATAAGTAAAAATTATCACAATTAAAATTATCGGGATTCCAATGCCAATAATCATATTAATGTTCATTTTTTATCCTCCGTAAATTTTAGTGCTTTTTTGTAATATTCCTCATCTCTGCTTACATTTTCGGGGACGATTTTGACTTTAAAAAATCTTACCATCTGCTTAATTGCCTCTTCTTTGGTCTTGAGATTGTGGACTAATTTGTATATTTCTACAATCTTGTCCTCTGATTCCGATAAATCTATTTGTATTTTCGTCATTTTCAATTTAATAACATAATATTATATTGCGTTATATGGTGATATATATAAATTTTTCTATATTTCGTTGTTCTAACCCTTAGTCCTCCAGACTCAATATCGAATTTTTGATTCAAAACAGAAAAGTATAAATACTAGGTTATATCAACAGATATAACTGAAGGAGTTGACAGACAATGTTAAAAGCACCACAAAAAAAAGACGTACTTCGTTTTCCAAGATTAGACACAGTCCTAATGGTAGAGGAATTCATAAGAGAGAACGATGGTGAATATATGAAAAAAGCCTTGTGGCAAAATCTGCCGAGAAAAATGATGTATCAGACATTTTGCGTAACAATAGACTATCTTCTGAATTCAAGAAAAATCTCAATAGATAAAGAAGGAAAAATAGGCTGGATATACTACCCTGATCAGGCAAGAAAGCTTTCACGCCAAAAAGACTTATTCTGGAGCTCCAGATGAAACTGCCAACAAAGGTAAGATTTGCAGATGAAAAATTAAAGCAAGCATTTGAGCAGCTAAAAGACGGGAAGGGAGACGAGAAGGAACTCTATAATTGGCTGATAAGGGCATTTAAGGACATAGAACAAAACGCATTTTGTGGAATACAAATACCTAAACGGTTAATTCCAAACGAATATCCGCAAAAATATGGTGTCCACAACGCCTGGAAATATAACCTCCCAAACGCATGGAGACTAATTTATTCCATCGAAAACCAGGAAATCATTGTAGTCTCAATAGTCCTAGATTGGATGGACCATAAGGAATATGAAAGAAAGTTCAAATATTAAGAACAACAGATAGCCCTTCTTTTTAACAGAAACCTTCAGTGTCCGCCCGGGGCTATTTTTGAATCATCACAAACTTTATATACTTGTTATAACACGTAATTACAATGGAGCTTATTTTGACCCTTCATGCGAAAGAGCAGATGGTCGAAAGGGGAGTGAGCAGGCAGCAGGTCATTGATACGATAAAAAAAGGGTCAAAAGTAGTCCAGACCGATGGCTTTTTAGCCTCTTACAGCTACATAAAGGTGGCTTACAGGATTAGGGGCGATAAGTATATTGTGAAAACGGTGATGCTAAGATGAGCGAAAAATGCTACATTTGCGAAAAAGGCGAACTTGTAAAGAGAAAAGTAGATGTCAAGCCTTATGGCGTTTCAATAGGAAAGTTTGATGCGCAGGTTTGCGCGCAGTGCAATGAAACGTTCTTTAGTGAACAGACATCGGATAAAATAGACGAAGTTGCGAAAAACAAGGGTCTCTGGGCGCTCGAGGCGAAAACTAAGATAGGGCAGGTAGGAAACTCCATGGATGTAAAGATAAGCAAGAGAATAGCTGAATTTACAGGCCTCAAAAAAGGAGAAGAAGTCAGGGTATATCCTGAAGGGAAAAACAGGATAATTATTGAGTCTTCCTGATAAAGTGAATAGCCCCAACTTTTAACCAAAACACCATTAGTCCGCCCGGGGCTATACCATTACATTTTGCTTAAACTGCGAAAATTTCTTGGAAAACAAGTTTGGAAGGCATTTTGCCGCCCAGGCTACTTATGACCACAATTTATTTAGATGTTGTCTTTTGTGGACATAATGTGCTTATAGAGGAACTGGACAAAGCTTCCAAGACTTCCTTTTTGGGCCTTTTCCAAAGAGGTGTAGTAATCAATCCTTTCAGGATGGGGGATATTGACCATTGGGTAACCATCTCTATTAAGCATGAAGTTTATCAGTATCCTGCCTATTCTTCCATTCCCATCAACGAACGGGTGGATGGCTTCGAAACCTGCATGAAAGTAAGCCGCTGCGATTAATGGGTGAATTTTGCCCTTGTTTCTAGTAAGCCACAGCAATAGCCGCCTCATTTCTTTTGGCACGTCTTCTGGCTTTGGCGGAATGAAACCTGCCCCCCTGATGTAAACCTGAAGAGTCCTATACCTTCCAATTTGGCTGTCCAAGTCAGGCCTCAACGTATTTGTGACTAGTATCCTTTGCAGTTCGCATACGAATCTTTTGTCAACTTCTCCCTTATATTTTAGCATATAATCGAATGCCTTCTTATGGTTTATAGCCTCGCTTATCTCCCTTGGATTTTTCCCTTTTGGGGTGACATTATCAAAAATAACTGCAGAAGTTTCCTGCAGGCTAAGGGTGTTGCCCTCTATCGCATTGGAATCACAAGTGAATTTTGCAAGAAACCGCTCATACCTGTTCTGCCATGTTCCCTTTGGCAGCGCTTTATGCTGTTTTTTAACAGATTCCAGCCTTTTTCGCTGCTCACTTGAAAGAAGGCTGTTAAGTGACGTGTCAAGCTCCTTGTCAGCTTCTCTCGCCAGCCTTGAAAGCTCGCTGCTCGTAAGGCTTGGCCCAAGATATTTCCTTCTTTTCCTGACTTTGCCACCTTCCCGAACAGACTTGACCCTATAATAGTATTTCTTGTTGCCCTTCATTTGCACTTCAGTGTATGTCATCACTATATGCTTATGTCTACATTATTTATAAATGTTGTGTAAAGTGGACATAAAATGAAATAAGAAAATAATTATTTTTTGATTTCGCCCTTCTGCCAGTCCTGAAGAATCATTCTGGCCATGCGGCTGGGGTCGGGCTTGCCGCCTTTAATGAGAACTTTCCTTTTCAGCGCAATCCTTTCAAGGGTCTCTTCCTTGTCGCTTGAGGGCTCAACCCGGTAATGCCGCTCGATAACGCCTGGATTAAAGTCAAGAAGGTCAAAGAAAACAGACTCTGGATCGCGGACCTTTGAGAAGTCAACACTGCCAATAGAAGCCAGCTTGACCTCGTCCTTGTCATTTGAAGGAATCACTCCCGGCGTGTCAATCAGCGTTATGCTGCTCCTGCTCCTGATTACCTTAACAGACCTTGTTGTGCCTGCCACATTGCTTGCAGCGGCAGCTTTCCTGTTGCTTAGGACGTTTATCAGCGATGACTTCCCGACATTAGGGTAGCCAAGAACGCCAACAAGGGCATCCCTGCCCTTAATGCCCCTTTTTTTTGCCTCAATTAAAATCATGTTCCTAAGGTAGTTTATCCCTGTCTTGTCCTTCAATGACACAAAAACGCAGGGCTGAAGGCCTTTTGAAATCCCTGAAAGCGATTTTTTAGGGACAAGGTCGCTCTTGTTAATCACAAAGACAAGGCTCTTTCCATTGTCAGATATTATTCTCTCAACCCTTGAATTCCTTGTCTTTTCAGGGGAGCGGGCATCCAGGACAAACAAAAGAATGTCTGCCTTCAGGATGACAGAGGTAACCTGCTTGAAGAAATTAGCCATCGAGCCCAACAGTTTCCCGCTTGTCAAACACGAAACATTTCCCTTCCCAGTGGCCTGGACCCACTTTCTGGCCATACTTTATTATGCCGCCATGGAGCTGGTATACATTGCTGAAGCCCTTCTCTTTCAAGTATGCCGATGCTTTCTCGCAGCGTATTCCCCCGGTGCAGTAAGTGACTATTTTTTTCCCCTTGAACTCGTTCAGCTTCTCTGCCAGCTTCGGGAACTCGCTGAATTTTTTAATATCTGAGTGGATTGAGCCCTTGAAATGGCCCATCTCGTGCTCAAACTCATTCCTTGCGTCAACCAAAACAATTTCCTCTCCATCGTCAAGCAGCTCTTTAAGCTCTTCTGGCTCAATATAATCTCCCTTGTTCTCTATTTTTGCATCCCAGTGCCTCGTTGTGATAATCTGCGGCTTTATTTTTACCCACAATTTCCTGAAATCCTGGTCAGATGCAAGCGTTTCCTTGAATTCAATTTCTCCAAGCTCTTCCATTGTCTCTTTCTTGTAGTCGTCAACGCACTCCTCCATTCCCGAGAGGCAGCCGTTTATCCCTTCCTTGGCTATGACAACCTTGCCAAACAAGCCAAGGTCAGCGCAGAGCTGATGCTGCCTGTCCCTGAATGACTTTACGCCTTCAATTGGGATGAACTTGTAAAACAGGATGTTCTTCATGCGTACAGAGGTAGCAACTGTAGTTTTAAGCTTTTTGCTTGCATAACGGCGAAAAAGGAGAAGGATTAAAATATCACTAGCGGACCCAGGGCATGTGGGATTTTTCCTGGATTATCCTAAGGTATTGCCTGAATGGCTCGTCGGTGCAGAGCCTGTCAAGGTTGTCAATAACTGGCGCATATCCGGATTCGATTCCATAAAACTTGTCAAGAAAAGCAACAACTGCATCCATATAGGGGTGAAATATATCCTTTGACATGGGATTTTCAGGCAGCCTTCTAATTGAGTCAGCAGCCTCATGCCTGAGCAGCACAAGCTCGATTAAAGTCAACTCTAAACCGAAACAATTTTTCAAGGCAGACCTTGCATCCCGGAAAACTTCCTGAACATCATAAACATAGGCCATTAAAACGGGGAAAAATGCAGAGTTTTTATTTCTTTATGCTCACTTCCATCCCGTCGGCTCCAAAGTCATAGAGCCTTGACTCGTATTTGCCTGAAGTCTTGACATGGTGAAGATAGTCTTTCATCTGCTTGGCAAAGATCTTTGCGTTGTCTGCAACAATTATTGCGCCGGGCTTGAGCTTGCTGCCTGCCTCCAATAAGCCAAGATAAGCGAGATACTCGCTTTTTGCAGCGTCAATGAATACAAGGTCAAACTGGCCCTTTAGCTTCGGGATTACCTGGGAAGCGTCACCCTCAAGAATGTCAATTGCTTTCCCGAATCCAGCGTCATTTATGTTGCGCTCTGCAATCATGGCAGACTCTGTGTCAATCTCTATCGTTGTTATCTTCCCAGCTTCCATGTTCCTTGCCATCAGGATTGCAGAATACCCCACAAGCGTGCCAACCTCAAGTATTGACAAAGGCCTTGTTTTCCTTACCAGCGACTCGAGCAATGCCCCTTTCTCCCTCCCGACAATCGGAAGGAATACGGATTCAGAGTTCTGCTCTATCCTTCTAAGAACTGATTCTGGCCTGTCCATAAATTACACGGAAAACATTTTAAATTAAGTATTTTTCCCTTTTTGAATGGTTCCTATGATGGTGGCGATTGGGGCAAGCAATACTGCGGGCCTGTATGGTGAATATGCAGCTGATGTTGTTTATACTGAGGTTCTTGAGGATTTGCTCAGGGAATCAGACGGTAAAGAATTTTACAGATTTGACCCTGGGAAAGTGCTCGAGGATGGTGGAAGGGTAATAAATGAAGGTATTCCGGGAAATACTACTTATGACATCGCTGAGCGCCTTCAAGCAGACCTCGTCGGATACCATCCTGAATATGGAATCATTCAGGCTGGAACAAATGATGTTGGAATTGGCATCAGGGCGTTTCATAAGCTGGAACTTGATGATGATTCCACAGCTTCAAGGCAGTACAGGTATGCTGTGCGCAATGCAATTTCAATTGACGGTGCTGTTGAAAAGCTGGCAAAATGGATTTCGGCAAAAATCATTGACATTGCTGTTACAACTATAGGCGAAGGCATAAAGCCGGTCATATGCACTATACCCCCTTATGGGAATATCGGGATGGCAACAAATGCGCCGGAAGTTCACGACGGAGCCAGGCTGATAATGGAAACAAATCAAAAACTCTACAAATTCGCTGGCTCGCCGCCATTTATTTTAGCGGATTTGCATTCAGCCCTGGTTAACAGGAACACGGGTTTCATGCTCCCTGAATTCAGCCATGGGGATCTTCTTCACCTAAGCACCAGGGGACAGGTTGCCGTTGCAGGGGTAATATATTCTCGGATGTCAGGGAAGAAGCTTACAATTGAGATGCCTGACCAAAGGCAGATGTATTTCCAGCCTCGATAATCTTAGCAAACTTTATAAACAGCCTTAAAATCACATTTTCCAATGGCCAGAATGCATTCCAGGAAAAAGGGCAAGGCAGGCTCAAAAAGGCCTGCTGTGAAGGCAAAGCCGTCCTGGGTAAGGTATAAGGACAAGGAAGTTGAGCTTCTGATAGTCAAGCTGGCAAAGGAAGGGAAAGTCCCGAGCCAGATAGGAATGCTCCTGAGAGACACTTACGGGATTCCAAGAGTGAAGCTTGTCTCTGAGAAAAACATAACCCAGATATTGAGAGAACGAAATTTGCTTCCCTCAATTCCTGAAGACCTGATGGCAATAATAAAAAGCAACATCATAGTCAAGAGGCATCTCGAGGCAAACAAGAAAGACATGACAGCCAAGAGAGGGCTGCAGCTTGCTGATTCCAAAATCAGGAGGCTTGTGAAGTACTACAAGAGGTCAGGAAGATTGGCAAAGACTTGGGAATACGACCCTGACAAGGTAAGGCTGCTGATTGAGTAAGCTCTTATTTTATTTTTTTATATTCGGATTCTGTCAGCAAACTATTTATAGTAGGCTGAAGC
>CAYJXD010000007.1:25563-28225 GCA_964374085.1 uncultured Methanosarcinales archaeon
TATAGTAGGCTGAAGCAATCCAAGCTGGTCAAAAAAGTGGATGCATACGCGAAATTCTATTCGTGCATGGACAAGGTTGCGGCTGAGTTCAGGGAGATTCCCAAGGGCGAAGTCATAAGGCTGGTCTCGCACCTTGATGCTGACGGCATAAGCAGCTGCTCAATCCTTGTGAAAGCAATGATAAGGGCAAACAGGCAGTACATTGTGTCTGTTGTCCAGAAGCTGGATGAGAAGCTCGCTGAAAGCCTGGCAAAGGAGCAGTACAAGTATTACTGCTTCTCAGACCTTGGCTCGGGACAGCTTGAAGTTCTCAAGTCGCTGATGCCTGAAAAAAGGATATTCATCTTTGACCACCACAAGCCAGAGAAAATGATTGAAGCTGAAAACATAGTCCATGCAAACCCGCATCTGTTTGGGATAGACGGCTCAAAGGAAGTGTCAGGGGCAGGGGTTGCATATCTCTTTGCGAGGGCATTGGACCCGAGAAACAAGGACATGGCGCACATCGCTATTGTGGGAGCGATTGGAGATGTGCAGGAGAACAACGGTTTTGAAAAGGTCAATTCTGAGATACTGCAAGACGCAATAAGTTCTGGGAAAATGAAAGTCATTCCCGGGCTAAAGCTGTTTGGCGCGCAAACAAAGCCACTGTACAGGATTCTTGCATACGGCGCAGAGCTGGAAATCCCGGGGGTATCGGGCTCTGAGTCAGGAGCAATACAGTTCCTGAAGCAGATAGGAATAAACCCAAAGGATGAATATGGATGGAGAAAGATAGTTGACTTGGAAGAGGATGAATTGAGGAAACTCGTGACCGGAATACTGATGAGAAGGCTTGGCGAGAAAAACCCTGAGGCGATAATAGGGCAGGTTTACATAATGTGCCAGGAAGAAAAAGAGAGCCCGCTTCGCGACGCAAAGGAATTCTCAACATTGCTCAATGCGTGCGGAAGGATGGACAAGAGCGCGCTTGGAATCGGCGCGTGCATCGGCGATGAGAAGCTGAAGGCAAAGGCAATAGCCCACTTGGCAGATTACAAGAAGGAAATAGTGAAGGCATTGAACTGGTTTGAGAGCAACTATGAAGCAGACAAGGTGATAAAAGGGGAGAATTACATAATAATAAATGCCGGCGACAAGATAATGCATACTATAATTGGCACTCTTGCCTCAATACTTTCCAAGTCAAACAGCCTGAAGGAAGGGACAATAGTCCTGTCAATGGCAAGGATGGATGAGGAGAACACAAAAGTGAGCATGAGGATGGCATCCGGTTCCAATGCCTATGACATGAGGGAGCTTATTTCAGGAATGGTGGAGAAAGTAAACGGCTCGTTTGGGGGGCACACTGGCGCTGCTGGCGCTGTGATAAGGAGCGACATGGAGATGCAGTTTATTGAAGAGGCAAAGAAAAAGTTTGAGCTCATTCGCGAAACTCAATATCGTCAATGATGCCGTCAGAGTCCAAGTCTATGCCTTCAACTACTTTTGCCTTTACAGAGCGGTTGTGGACGTTGCCTGAGGAGAGCTCCTTGAAATTCTTGAGGAAAGCGATTATCGCAGCGCGAGTTCCCATGTATCTCTTGCCTGCAACAACAAGCACATGCCTTTCAGCGTCAAAAGGGCTTTTTGCCTTCACAATCAATCCAGACTCGTCATTTGGGTAGACATTGCCAGAGGTTGAGGACTTTATCCCCCAATGGCTCTCCTTATCAAACTTAACAGGCAGCTTTGAATTTACCATTGCAGTAATCTTGTTCACAACAGGCCCGCCTATCAGGATGAGGTTTTTTTTCAGGTCTTCCTCGCGGACTTCTGTGTCCAGCTTCACATAGAAATTAGGCACATAGTTCAGGAATGTCCCGAGGAAAAGCGCCAAGTCCATCCCGTAATATCCATCCCTTGACCTTGCCTTCTCAGGGCCATGCGGGTCAGGGCTCCCAACAACTATCAATGCATTGAGGATTCCGTCCTTGATGAAAGGCTCGAGGAATTCAGAGTCTGACTTGCCCATCAGTTTCTGGGTTGCTTCCATTTCCTTGAATCTCATCACAAATGACGGCTTGACCGCAGAATAGAATTTTGCAACAGCGCCCTGCCTGTTTTCCTCCCTCGAAACTTTAATTATCCCGGCCTTCTCAAGGTTCCTTATGTGATAGTATATTTTCTGCTCATGGACTTTCAATTCCTTTGCAATCTCAACAGGATACATTGGCTGCCTGACGAGAAGCTTTACTATCTTGATTGCCAGGTCTGAGCTGAAGACCTTTGCATCCTTTGCCGAGATTTCCTTGGCAGGCAGCGATTTTATGCCTTTTTCCAATTCCACTATGAACATTCTTATAAACCCCTTACAATTAGAATTATAAGGTTATATTTAAGCTTTGCGGAAAATCAATCAAAAGAAAAATCAGGCAGTGGCCATTGAGCCAGAGCTTGAATTGCTTTTTTCCTGCGCCTTATCTTTCCTTGTTTCAACCCTTGCCTTAACTTGCTCATTTCTCTGCTGTGTTTTATTCTGGGCAGTCTCTTTCCTCTCCTCCATTTTCTCCTTTGCCTGCTCTTTTCGCGCTTCCACTTTTTCCTTCACAGCCTCTTTTCTTTCCTGCATTTTTTCCTTGGCAGTTTCCTTTCTTTCCTTCATCCTTTCCTTTGCTTCCTC
>CAYJXD010000008.1:0-27957 GCA_964374085.1 uncultured Methanosarcinales archaeon
CCTGAATACTTACAAAACTGATTTAAAGACTCTCCGAACAAAGCCCCATATCCCGAAATCTTTTTAAATAGGCAAAATGTCCTTTAGCATGCGGGGCAGGAACTCAACGACGGCCGAATCCTCGGCTGAGGAAAGTCCACCCACCAAAGGCCAAGCATTTCATTAATGATATGCGCGGCTGAAAAAAGCCACTCCCGGGAGGGAGCTCTTGAAAGGGAAGGCAACCGCTCAGAAACGAAACGGCCCAAATCTAGGATGATGTGGCGAAATTTGCTGAGAGGCAAATGAGCTAACCTGCAGACGTTGATTGGGGATGCGGTGAAACGGCGAGCCCTGGCTGGTGCAAGTCATTGACGCTTAGTCGAATGTTGAGCCATACCATCGGCTGCCATTGCGGCCATCGGGTATGACAGAAGGTGGCTTATTCTTGCCCTGCACCTTTTTACAGCACAGGAAATGGAGCATTTCCTTGTATCAGAACCTTATCCGAAAAGGTTAAATATGCAGCGAATGCCTCTCATCCTAATTAACGGTTTTTGACATGACAGAGAAGATACTTGAGGAAATAAAGAAGGCAGAAGAAGAGGCAGACAGGATAGTATTGGATGCAGAGAAAAAGAAGCAGGAAATGGTTGCTTATGCGAAAGAAAACGCCTCAAGGATAATCTCTGCAAAGGAAAGGGAGATGCAGCAGGCAAGAGAAAAAATTCTTTCTTCAGGAAGGGAAAAAACAGAGGCTGCAAAGCAGAAAATCCTTGAGAGCGGGAAGCTCGAGGTGAAGGAGATGGAGAAAAAGGCTGCAAGGAGGAAGGAAAAGGCAGCCGAGCTTGTGACAAGAGCTTTCGAGGAATCCATATGATGCCTGAAAGGATGGCCAAGGTAAGGGTCATTGCGCCAAAAAGCTACCAGGAGCAGGTCATAAAAGAGCTTTATTCCCTGAAAGCACTGCACATAAAGCAGCACTCAAAAGCCGAGCTTGACATAGGGGAGCCTCTCAAGGCAGGGGAAAAACTGTCAGAGCTGCTTGTAACAGCAAGGTCAGTTGCCTCCCATTTGAAGATAAAACTGGGCTCCCACCAGAAAGCAGACACTACCATAAAAGAGATTGCAGAACGACTGGGGAACGCCCAGTCAGAAGTCATCTCCGTGCTTGACAGGCAAAAGGCAAATGAGGAAAGGCTCAATGCAATCCAGCAGGCAGAGAACGAGCTGAATATCCTGAAAGGGTTTGGGCTTCCTGTTGAAGCGTTCAGCGGCTACAAGAGCCTCTCGGCAATCATAGGGAAGGCAAAAAAGCCAGAAGGCCTTGAGAAGAAACTAAACAAGCTGACTGACAAATACCAATTAATGATTTCAATTTCTGGCAACTACGTTGCGCTTTTCATCGAGACAGAGAAAAAACCAGCAGCACTGGAACTCTTTGCCAGCCATGAATTTCTGGAAATTCCGATAAGCCCTGGAAAAGGGGTGCCAGAAGAAAAACTTTCGGAGCTCTTCGAGGAAAAGGAGAGGCTGCTGAAAGGCCAGAAAGCACTGGAGCAGGAAATTGGAAAGCTAAGGGAGAATTGGAGCGAATTCATATCAAAGGCAGAAGGCATCCTTTCACAGGAGCTGGACAAGGCAGAAGTTCCCTTAAAATTTGCATCAACCAAGAATATCGTAATCATAACAGGCTTTGTGCCTGAAAGAAACTATAACACAGTCAAGGGCAGGCTTGAACGGGTAACAGGGGGAAAGATTTACATTGCCCTCGAGGAACTAGAGCACGAGACTGTCCCGGTCAAGCTCAGGAACCCAAAGCCTGCAAGGCCGTTTGAGTTCTTCACCAGGCTGAGGGGGCTGCCCCTGTACGACGAGATAGACCCTACATTCATTGTTTTCCTTACATTCCCGATTTTCTTCGGGTTCATGCTTGGAGACATTGGATACGGAATTGCAACTGTGGCGCTCGCACTTTTCCTGAGGGAAAAAATAAAATCTGCAAGAAACCTTCTTACCGCAATACTTATTTCAGGATTCATATCAATAATTTTCGGGTTCGCATATGGCGAGTTCTTTGGCGAGGAAGAGCTTTTTAACTACGTTTTGCCACACCTGCTTTCAAGGGCCCATGAGATAAACAGGCTCCTGATTTACTCGATAATTTTCGGAATACTGCACATAAACCTCGGGCTTGCGCTGGGATTCATAAATGAGCTCAGGCATCATGGCATAAAGTCGGCAATACTGGAGAAGGCGTGCTGGTTTTTCATCCAGCTGGGAGCGCCATTCCTTCTCGGGGCTCTCGGGATAATGGCCTTTCCGCAACCGATAGCGCTTGCGTCAGGCGCTTCTCTCCTGCTTGGAATCAGCATGCTTGCAATCGCAGAGCTGAAGCATGACTCAACAGGCCCAATCAAGGCTGTTATTGAGTCAATAACTATCTTCAGCAACATCCTTTCATATGCAAGGCTCATGGCTGTAGGGCTTGCTTCAGTCCAGCTTGCATTGATAGTGAATGAGTTTGCAAAGGAATTCTTCCACCAAGGCGGAATAATGATAATTGCTGGGCTAATGACATTGGCTGTTGGGCACACAATAAACCTGATGCTCGGACTGCTTGGGTCATTCCTGCATTCATTAAGGCTTGAGTATGTGGAGTTTTTCACAAAATTTTTTAAAGGTGGCGCAGAGAGCTACAAGCCATTCGGAGAAAGAAACTAGCGAGGTGAAAAAATGGCAGAAGTTGGATTAATTGCTATCGGAGCCGGCCTTGCAATGGGGCTCAGCGCAATAGGAGCTGGCCTTGCTGAAAAGGAGATAGGCGCGGCTGCAATCGGAGTAATGGCAGAGAAGGACGAGTTCTTCGGAAAAGGGCTATTGATGACAGTAATTCCGGAAACAATAGTCATCTTCGGGCTTGTCATAGCCATAATGATACTGGGCCTTGCACAAGGCGGCTAGCCAGATGGGAATTGAAAAAGTAAGGGAAGAAGTCCTAGCAAAAGCCAGAAGGCAGGCTGCCCAGATAATTGCAGAGGGAAAGAAGGAAGAGGAGGCAATCACAAGGGCTGCTGAGGAAAAGGCAGAGGCAATGAGGAAAACTTCCCTTCAGCAGGCAGAAAAAGAAATGGCTGAGGCAAAGGCAAGGGAATTGTCAGCAGCAGAGCTTGAAGCCTCAAAAATGATTCTTGACGCCAAGAAAAGGCTGATAGAGGAAGCATTCAATGCTGCAATGGAGCAAGTGGCAAGGCTGACGGCTTCCCAGAGGAAAGAGCACATAAGAAAGCTCCTTGAAAGGGCAAGGGCGCAAATAGAGATAGGAAAAGTCCTTTGCAATGAGAAGGACATAAAATCAATTGACAACCTAAAGGCCTTGCCGGCAAGGATAAGCGGCGGAATAATAGCAGATAACAAGGACGGAACCATAAGGATTGACTGCAGCTACGAGGCGCTGATGGAAAAGGCAAAGGAAAAGGTAATGAAGGATGTTGCAAAAGCACTATTCAAGGAAGAGTGAAGGATTTTCGGAAACAGCAACAGCGAGATTCCCCTACACATACGCAAGAGTCTCGGCGATGAAAGCCGAGCTCATTGGCAAGGCAGACTATTCAAAGCTCCTCAAGATGAGCCTTTCCGAGGTGATAAGCTTCCTCGAGTCAACACAGTACAAAAAAGAGATAGATGAACTCGCGGTGAGCAGCTCAGGAATAAAACTGGTGGAGCTTGCGCTTAACAGGAACCTTTCAAGCACCTACAGGAAGCTGAGAAGGATATCAGGGCCAAGGCTGAGGAAGCTCCTGGACATTTACCTCAGGAGAAAGGACATCGCAAACATAAAGACCATAATCAGGGCAAAATACACAGGAACTGATGAAAGCGAAATTTCAGGATTGCTTTACCCGTCAGAGCTCAGCCGCGAATTCTTGAAATCGCTTCTCAAGAAGCAAACTATAGAGGAAATGCTCAAGGAAATAAGAATGGTCAGGCCAGCTGCGTTGAGGAGCGGCCTTGAAAAGCTGAAGGAAACAAATTCGCTGGCTGAAATCGAAAATGCCCTTGACCAAAACTATATAAATGAAATGCTCAAACTCGCATCAATGCTTCCCAGAGGAAGCCTGTTCAAGAAATTCCTGCTTGCAGAGATAGGGATAATGAACATAATCAACATATTCAGGTTCAAAAGAGAAGGAATGGAGAGAAAAGAGATAAGCAGGCTGATGTTCAAGGCAGGCAGCAGCATAGCCGAAAAGCTGGCTGACGCCCAGCCAGAGGAGCTTGCATCTGCATTTGAAAAAACAATATACGGCCAGCATGCAAAGAAAGGAATAGAGGAGTTCAGGAAAAAAGGAACATTAATATTCCTTGAAATAGAGCTTTACTCAATGCTGCTTAAGAAGGCATTGCTGCTGCTGAAGCAGAGGCCTCTGGTTGCAGACGCAATAATAGGATACCTGTTCGCGAAAGAGATTGAAGTCAGAAACCTCAGGATGCTGATAAAGGCAAAGCAGCTTGGCATGGCAGGGGAATTCATGGAGGAGCAGCTAATAGCATAAAATGGAAGTCGCTGCAGTAGGAGGAGAGGAGTTCACTCTTGGGTTTGAGCTTGTTGGAATAAAGTCATTCAATTACCGGAAAGCAGAGCAGATACGGGAGCTGGCAAAGCAGGACATTGGGGTAATAATCATAGACGAGAAGACGATGGAATCACTTGGCGAATATGAGAGAAAGGAATTTGAGGACTCAATAAAGCCATTGTTTGTTGTGCTTTCAACAGAAAACAGGGGAGAAAATCTCGCCAAGCTGATAAAAAGGTCGATAGGAGTTGAGCTTTGATGGGAAGGCTTTACAGGGTTTCAGGGCCAGTGGTGATGGCAAAAGGGCTTTCCGCAAGGATGTATGATGTTGTCCGCATTGGAAAAGACAAGCTGATGGGAGAAGTCATCCAGATAAGCGATGACACAACAACAATACAAGTGTATGAAGACACTTCCGGGCTGAAGCCCGGAGAGCCGGTAGAGACAACCGGGCTGCCGCTTTCAGTCGAGTTGGGGCCAGGGCTGCTTAACCAGGTATATGATGGAATCCAAAGGCCCCTTCCCGAATTAAGGAAGCAAAAAGGCGATTTCATTGCCCGAGGCATAACTGCACCTGGGCTTGACCGCAAGAAAAAATGGGACTTCAAGCCTCTTGTCAAGAAAGGCGATGAAGTGAAGCAGGGAACTGTATTGGGGATAGTGAAGGAGTTCAGCACAGAGCACAGGATAATAGCCCAGAATCCAAAGCCTGCAAAAATAATGGACATAAAGGAAGGCTCATTCACAGTTGAGGACAGAATCGGGCTATTGGACAACGGGGAGGAAATAATGCTGATGCACAAGTGGCCTGTAAGGCAGGCAAGGGGCGTTAAAAACAAGCAGCTGCCAATCATTCCGCTGATAACAGGACAGAGGATTTTTGACACTCTCTTTCCCCTTGCAAAAGGAGGGGTTGCTGCCATTCCAGGGCCCTTTGGCAGTGGAAAAACTGTGACCCAGCAAAGCCTTGCAAAATGGGCTGATGCAGAAATCATTGTTTACGTCGGCTGCGGTGAAAGGGGGAATGAAATGACAGAAGTGCTTGAGGAATTCCCCAAGCTTATCGACCCAAGGACAAATCAGCCATTGATGAACAAGACCATTTTGATTGCAAACACATCAAACATGCCAGTGGCAGCTCGCGAGGCATCAATCTACACAGGAATAACCTTGGCAGAATATTACAGGGACATGGGCTACAGTGTTGCCTTGATGGCTGATTCGACGTCAAGATGGGCAGAGGCAATGAGAGAGATTTCATCAAGATTGCAGGAGATGCCTGGAGAAGAAGGGTATCCTCCATACTTATCTACAAGGCTGGCAGAGTTCTATGAGAGGGCAGGAAGAGTGACAACTTTAGGGGGGAAGGAAGGCTCTGTTTCAGTCATTGGGGCTGTCTCGCCTCCAGGAGGGGATTTTTCCGAGCCTGTAACGCAAAGCACACTACGGGTTGTAAAGGCATTCTGGGCTTTAGATGCTAAACTGGCGCAGAGACGGCATTTCCCGGCAATAAACTGGCTCACATCATACTCGCTTTACCAAGACACTTTGGAGGAATGGTTCTCAAAGCAAGTGGCTCCTGACTGGAAAGACTGCAGGGCAAGGATAATGGCAATCCTCCAGGAAGAAGACAGGCTCCTGGAGATAGTGCAGCTGATTGGCTCAGACGCACTGCCGGAAAAAGAAAGAATAACACTGAGAATTGCAAGGATGATAAGGGAATTCTTTCTCCAGCAAAACGCGCTTCACCCTGTTGACACTTATTCAACACCAAAGAAAACATATCTCCTGATGAAAGCGATTTTGAAATATGCTGACCTTGCAAACGCTGCCCTTGAATCAGGAGTGCGGGCGCAAAAAATCCTTGACATAAAGGCAAAAGACAGGATAGCAGAAGTCAAGTTTGAGAAAGATTACGAAACAAGGCTGAAGCAGATAGAGAAAGACATGGAGAAGGAGTTCAAGGAGTAAAATGGAAAAAGAATACAAGACCATAACAAGGATTGCAGGCCCGCTCATCTTCGTAAAGAAGACAGAGCCAATCGGGTATGCAGACCTTGTGAAGATATCGCTGCCTACAGGAGAGATAAAAACAGGGCAGGTGCTTGACACTTCTGAAGACCTTGTTGTGGTCCAGGTGTTTGAAGGCACATCAATGCTGGACCAGGAAACAAGGGTTAAGTTCCTTGGCGAAAATATCAAGCTGCCTGTATCAGACGACATGCTGGGAAGGATCCTGAACGGAGCTGGAAAGCCGATAGACGGAGGGCCTGAAATAATCCCCGATGACAAGCTTGACATAACCGGGGCAGCAATCAATCCGTATTCAAGATCTCCACCGGAAGATTTCATCCAGACTGGAATTTCAACAATAGACCTGATGAACACGCTTGTAAGGGGGCAGAAGCTGCCTATATTCTCAGGCTCTGGCCTGCCGCACAACGAAATAGCGCTGCAGATTGCAAGGCAGGCAAAAGTAGTCGGAAAGGAATCAAGCTTCGTGGTCATATTCGCGGCAATGGGCATAACCAATGAGGAAGCGCAAAGATTCATCGGCGACTTTGAGCAGACTGGAGCGCTTAAGAGGAGCCTTGTGTTCCTTAACCTTGCTGATGACCCTGCTGTTGAACGGCTCATAACCCCAAGAATGGCATTGACTGCAGCGGAGTATTTTGCATTCCAGAAAGACATGCATGTCCTTGTCATTTTGACTGACATGACCAATTATTGCGAATCACTTCGCGAGATTGGAGCAGCAAGGGAGGAAATACCTGGAAGGAGAGGATACCCTGGATATATGTATACTGACCTTGCGATGCTGTATGAGAGGGCAGGAATAATCAAGGGAAAGAAAGGAAGCATAACACAGCTTCCGATACTGACAATGATAGGCGATGACATAACGCACCCAATACCAGACCTGACTGGATACATCACAGAAGGCCAGATAGTTTTAAGCAGGGAATTGCACCGCAAGAATGTTTACCCTCCGATAGACGTGCTGCCATCTCTCTCAAGGCTCATGAACCTTGGAATAGGAGAATCGAAAACAAGGGAAGACCACAAGCAAGTGTCAGACCAATTGTATGCCAACTATGCAGAAGGAAGGGATTTACGAGGGTTAGCGGCAATCGTGGGCGAAGAATCCCTTGCAGAAAGAGACAGGCGACTATTGAAATTCGCGGCAGACTTTGAAGCCAAGTTCGTCAGGCAGGGCAAGCACGAGAACAGGGCAATCAGCGAGAATACCCTGAAAGTGGCATGGGAGCTGCTTGGAACAATCCCAGAGTCTGAGCTGATAAGGATAAGCCCTGACACGAAAAAGAAGTATTATGGGAAGTAAATGGCATCTGATGTCAAGCCGACAAGAAGCGAATTGCTTTTGCTTAAGAAAAAGATAAAGCTGGCCAAGTCAGGGCACAGCATGCTCAAGAAGAAAAGGGATGGGTTGATAATTGAATTCTTCAAGGCGCTTGAGAATGCGAAGAACGTGAGGGCAGAGCTTGTCGAGGAATACAAGATTGCGCTTCACAAGATGAACATTGCAAGGGCACTGGAATCTGACCTTCACCTGAAGTCAATTGCGCTCGCGGTCAAGGACAAGCCCATAATTGAACTGTCAGCTAAAAACGTGATGGGAGTGCTTGTGCCCAGCGTAAAGAAAAGCCTGCTTGCAAAGAAGATTTTCACAAGAGGGCATGGGTTCATCTCAGGCTCTGTGAAGATTGACGAGGCAGCAGCTGCATACGAGAAGCTTGTCGAGAAAGCGCTGCAGGCTGCAGAGTCAGAGACAATCCTGAAAAGGCTGCTGCAGGAAATAGACAAGACAAAAAGAAAGGTAAACGCGCTTGAAAAGATAACAATCCCAAGGCTTGAAAGCGATGCCGCATACATCAAGTTCAGGCTTGAGGAGATGGAAAGGGAGAATTTCTCAAGGCTGAAGCTCATCAAGGCAAAGGCATAGATAATTTTAAAAGCACTGGCTCTAATAAGGGCATTATGTCTGAAATTGAGGGGAATTACAAACTTTTGGAAAGCATGCAAAGGGAGATTGAGCGCCTAAAGAGGGGACAAAGGGATGATGAAGTTATAAGTGAGCTGAACTTGCTCATTCACGAAATTGAAGAATTGAAGCGATGGATAATGAGGCTTATTGGAGCAAGACTCTCAGAGCCGATGAAAAGGGAGGAAGGGGCTGCCAAAATCAAGATTGCAGCCAGTGAGCTTTTGTCAAATGTTTTATCCACCAGCAGGACAGTAAATTCAAGAATACACCTAAGCCATGCGACCATAGAATCAAGGGATGAAATGGAAGAAATCGCAAGAGACATAGCAACTGTTGTTGAAGTCCTGCGAAAAGAAGTTGCTGTTATGTAGCCCAAAAGCTTTTTATACTTTACAGGCATACTAAACATATGGCTCAGGACAACAAGATACAGATGCCCAGCTCAATGGGCGGGATAGTAAGGTATTTTGACGACTACAAGAGCAAGATAGAGCTCAAGCCAGGGCATGTCATTCTATTGGCATTGCTTGTCATGCTCATTGAGATACTCCTGCATGCATCATCCAGACTAGGCTTCTAAAAAAATGAAAATCTTCCCGATTTTCAATGTTCACCTGAATGAAGTAGCTGTGTTAGGAATCCATAAAAGCGGCCAGGTGAACAAATGAAAATCTTCCCGATTTTCAATGTTCACCTGAATGAAGTAGCTGTGTTAGGAATCCATAAAAGCAGCCAGGTGAACAAATGAAAATGGATGAAAAGGCCATCAAGGCTGCGATGCAGAGGATGGGCATACAAAGCCAGGATGTTGATGCGCATGAAGTGATCATCAGGACTTCTTCAAAAGACATCGTCATATCAAACCCGCATGTGACAAAAGTCAACATGATGGGCCAGCTGACTTTCCAGATAATGGGCAACGTGACCGAGAAAGTTGCTGCCCATGCAAGCGAAGAGGACGTCTCAATGGTGTCAGAGCAGGCCCATGTCAGCAAAGAGGAGGCAAGGAAAGCCCTTGAGGAAAGCAACAATGACATTGCAGCGGCAATAATGCTTGCAGAAGAACGAAAGCAATAAAAACCCGCATCAACAGAAAAGGCCTGATGGATCCTATCCTGGAGCATGCTGAGAAGGCAAGGAGAAGCCTTAGGATAGCAGACCACATGGCAACAACTTATCCTGTGGTGAAGGACAACAAAATGTTCATCTCTGCCATTGAAAACCTGTTTCTGGCTGCATCCCACTCAATGACAGCCCTTCTGCACTCAGAAAGGGAATTCAAGAGGATTCCGCCGTTCCAGGACGGGTTTGACTCAAAGTATTCCCTGCTTAAGGAAAGGTGCGCTGAAAGATGCGGCCTGAAGGATGAGCACCTTGAGTTTGTGCTGGAACTGAAGCAGCTCATGCTGCAGAAAAGGAAAAGCACCTCGCAAAAGGCCATAAAGGATGGATTGGTGCTTTACGATGGAAACCAGCCGCAAAGGGAGATAACTCTAAGCCAGATAAAGAATTATATAGGCAGAACCAAATCCTTCATAGGCAAGATAGAGGAAGTGATAAGCAAGAATGAACCTTATGCACGAGTCTAGGGAAGAGCTGAAGAGGGCAGAGCACCTTCTTTATGTAAGCCTGAAATACACAAGGACAGTTGACGTGATAAAGAACCTTATAGACAGGCTGATAAGCGGCATCACGCTTGTAATAGACTACATGCTTGAGCAAGCGAAGGAAAAGAAGCAGATAAAGGAGGTTCCGCCCCAAATAGGCGTTAAATGCGCCCTGGTGAAGAAGCTATACCCTGACGAGAAAGTTGACGAGATGATTAATTTTTACCTGATGCTGAGGAAGATAAGCAAGGCAGAGTACAAGAGAAGCAACGAGTACAGGAGGCATGTCACAATGACTGCCACAACTGACACGGGAATCGTGGCAATAAACCTTGACGTGATAAAGGAATACTATGACAAGGCAGTCCAGTTTGCAGACCACGCTGACAACCTAATAAACCCGAAGAAAGAATAAATAACATGAAAAAGAGAAGGAAGCAGCAGAAAGCAAACATCAGCGTTTCGTTTGACGCTGAAAGGGAGAAAGCAATCCACAGGCAATCTGCTGAAATGACTGAGCTCATGTTCTGGGTCACCCTCCTTGTGATGGTTGTCTCGAATTTGGTGCTGACTTTTGCCCTTATTCCTTTTCTTCTGGCTGCCGGAGGATTGACTCTGGTTGCAATAATACTGCTTGGGTTCTTCTCAGGGTATATCTTCAACATGCTCATAAGGAATCTGAAAAGCCTTGAAAGAAGACATCATATAATGGCTGCCATGATTGTGCCAGGGCTTTCAATTCTTAACCTGTTCATAATGGTGGGGGCGATGAACAGTGTTGCTGCTAGCCTGAACATCCCTGTCCAGAACGAGCCTGCCCTTATCGGGTTTGCATACGCATTTGCATTCCTTGCGCCTTACCTTTTCCTCACTGTGTTTCCAAGAAAGCTGCCAGAGCAAATATCCTAAAGGCGCATATTCCTGTCTTTTATCGTGTTCAGGATCATTACTGTATTGGTCCTTTCCACAAAGTCATAAGTCTGGATTTTCTTCAGGAAGCTGTCAAGCATCCTCCTGTTCCTGAACTTGGCTATGACCAGTGAGTCGTAATCCCCAGTCACGTCATAGACTGCAATGACATTTTCTGCGCCTGCAATCCTGTTCTCAACCTGGAATAATTTTCCCTTTGACACCTTAATGCTTATCACGACATCGATGTCAAAGCCAAGCTTCTCATAGTCAACTGTCGCAGAGTATCCGGTGATTATGCCATTCTTATCAAGATTCCTTATCCTGTTCATCACAGTCGCCACAGAAACCCCTACTTTCTTTGCAACCTGCCTGTAGGAAAGCCTTGAGTTGTCTATAAGGGCATTGATAATCTTGCTGTCCACTTCATCGTGCATTTTTACAGTTTTCATCCCTAAACATCGCAAATACTGAACATATATTTAAATTTTACGGATTAATGAATGAATTTGTTTAGGAAAAGCCCGGCAAAATATAAATACCATCAAAAATACCTGTCAATGCCGAGGTGAGAACATGGAAGCTGACACAGATGACTTTTATGAGGCGTTTGAGACATCCCTGGAAGATGACGGCATAAGCCCGAAGGAAGAAGGCTTCATGACAGGATTCATGAACGACTACAATGAATGACATGTATCCAATATCGATAAAGAAGCATGATGGAGTGCAGTTCGGATATTATACGCATTCCGGAGTGGAAATAATGGCCCATGTGCCGACAGTCCGATTAAACATAGATGAAAGAACAGGAATGATAACAGATGGGACAGCAAAAAGGCTTGTTCTTGCAGGAATCCCCTTGGAATCCGTGTTAAGCCGCTGTGAAAACCCTTGAGAGCTGGAGCTGCTGGCAAATGAGCTCAGGGATACCTGGGCACTGGACTGATTCTCAAAAACTATTTAAAACAGCACGATGCAGTTTTTCCAATGACGCCAGAGGAATACCTCTCCCAATGGGCACTGGACTATGCAAAAAGCAGGGATGCAGCTCTCAAGAAAATAGTGGGAATTGAGCAGAAAGGAACAATGCTTGGAATAAAATACAAGGACAGGAATGCAGCTTATGAGGCCATGGAAAGCCTCAAGGACTTGCATAAGGCAGCTAACAACTCTATTGTTGTGTCGTTCAACACTGCTGAAAACATAAAGCGCGTGATGCAGGACTGGAACAAGATGGCTGGAAAAAAACTGACTTTAATCCTCATAAACCCTCTTTCAAAGCTCGAAACAAAGTGGATGGTTGCAACCCATGTGCATGACAGCATAATGGACAAAAGCTCATTCAGGCAGGGAATAAAGAGCATGGCTGAGAATGTCGAGGCAATAACAGACGAGCAGATAGCTGAGCTGTGCAGGAACTGACTACCACTGCTCCCTGTAAATCCTTTTCTCGTCAAAGCCTAACTGAGGCAGCAAGCGTAGGGTTGCATTGACCATAGGAGGCGGGCCGCAGACATAAACATCTGACTTTTCATAATTGCTGTGCATCGGCAGGATGCCTGTTACAAATCCCACATCCCCATCCCAGCCTTCAGCAGGCTTGTCTATTGTTGTGCTAAGTGAAAGCCATCCCTGGCTTGCATAATCATTTATTTCATCCCTGTAAATAAAATCAGATGGTGAGCGGAAGCCGTAAAACAGTTTCACCCCTTTTGGGATTTCAGCGGAAAGGAACATTGTCCTTATCATTGCCCTCAAAGGCGCTATTCCAGAGCCTCCGGCGACAAAAGTGGTATTGTCAGGGGCGGGCTTGGATATCCTGAACACGCCAAACGGGCCATTGACATTTACCTTGTCCCCAACCTGCAGCTCGTGCATCTTCACAGAGAAAAAGCCGTTCTCAGCCCTTGTCACGCAGAACTCAATATACTCGCGGTCCAATGAAGATGAGGACATTGAGTATGACCTTTTCACGACAATGCCGTTCTTGTCAGTGAACCCTTCAACAGAGAGCATCGCAAACTGCCCTTCAATGAATGAAAATAAACTGTCTCGTTTCACCCTGAACAGCTTGACCTTGGGGGTCTCGTCAATGATTTCAAGAATTTCAGAAGAATAATTCAAGTTCACACCTTGGCTTTCAGCCAGTCATAGCCCTTTTTCTCAATTTCCTCTGCAAGCTCGCGGCCGCCAGAGGCAACTATCACCCCGTCCATCATGACATGGACCTTGTCCGGCCTTATGTAATTCAGTATTCTTTGGTAATGCGTAATCAAAAGAGCGCCCATCTCAGGGCCTGAAAGCCTGTTTATCCCTTCTGCCACAGTTTTCAAGGCATCAATATCCAATCCAGAATCAGTCTCGTCAAGTATTGCCATTTCAGGCTTAAGGATGGACATCTGCAGTATTTCCATTTTTTTCTTCTCGCCGCCTGAAAAGCCCTCATTCAGGTGCCTTCCGGCAAACTGCTGGGGAATTGCAAACTGCTGGAGATTTTCCTGGACTTTCTTGTGGAACTCAATTACATTTGCTTTTGTGTTCTTTACAGAATTGTAAGCTGACCTGAGGAAGCTTTCAACGCTGACACCTGGAATTTCCACAGGATACTGAAATGAGAGGAACAATCCAAGCTTTGCCCTTTCAGTTGGCGTTGCTTTCGTAATGTCCACTCCCTTGAACATTATAGAGCCTGACTCAACCTTGTATTTTGGATGGCCCATCAAAGTATATGCGAGAGTGCTCTTACCAGAGCCATTCGGCCCCATGATTGCAGAGATTTCGCCTTTCCTTGCGTCAAGGGTTATTCCCTTCAGTATTTCCTTTCCGTTGACGCTGACTTTCAGGTCCTTTATTTCAAGCTCTGTCATCTCGCCCTCACAAGTATCCCTGCCTGGAGAGTTTTCATTGCCAGAACAGCGCATTTTATTCTCGCGGGGCTTATTGGAATCATTAATAACTCAAGCATTTCATCAGATGACATATTGTAAACATGGGCAAGAGCCTTCCCGATAATGCTCTCTGTAAGTATTGATGCCGATGCCTGGCTTATGGCACAGCCCCTTGCCTGGAAGCCAGCCCTCTCTATCCTGTCATCATTCACTTTTGCATACATTGCAATCTCATCCCCGCACAATGGATTGGTGTCCCTGAAATAAATGTCAGGGTTTTCAATGACTCCATTGTTCCTTGGATTTGAGTAATGGTCCATTATATGCTCCTGGTAAATGCTCATCTGAACACCTTTCTCACTTTCTCAAGCGACAAGTCAAGAATGTCAATTTCTTCCATTGTGTTATACAAGTAGAAGCTTGCCCTTGCCGCACCATTGATTCCCATTTTTTCCATCATGGGCATTGCGCAGTGATGGCCTGCCCTTATCGCAATTCCCTCCTGGTCAAGAATGGCAGCAACATCATGGCTGTGGACCTTGCCGATGTTGAATGATATGACTCCTGCCCTGCCTTTCATCGGGCCGTAAATTTTTATGTCTGCATTTTGGGACAGCCTGTCCAGTGCATAATCAGCAAGTGCCGCTTCATGCTCAAAAACATTTTCAAGCCCGATTTTTCTCAGGTAATCAACAGCGACACCAAAAGCTATTCCATCAGCAATGTTTGGAGTGCCTGCCTCAAACTTCCATGGCAGCTCGTTGAACCTTGTATCCTCATAGCCCACTTCCCTTATCATGTCCCCCCCGTAAAGGAATGGGTCCATTGACTCCAGCAAGTGCTTTTTCCCGTAAAGCACCCCTATTCCAGTCGGGCCCAGCATCTTGTGCGAGGAGAAGGCAAGGAAATCGCATCCAAGCGACTTGATGTCAACAGGCATGTGCGGAACTGACTGGGCAGCGTCAACAACCATCACTGCATTTTTTTCATGCGCCATCCTGGAGATTTCCCTGATAGGAGCTATAGAGCCGAAAACATTTGAAACATGGGCCATGGAAACTATTTTTGTCCTGCTGCTTAGAATCGAGGCAAAATGCTCCATGTCCAAAATTCCATTATCGACCCGGGCAAACTTTACCTTCAGCCCTTTTATCTTTGCGATTTGCTGCCATGGGACAAGGTTGCTGTGGTGCTCCATTTCTGAAAGCACAATTTCGTCGCCCTTCTCAAGCCTCATTCCAAGCGAGTAAGCAAGAAGGTTCAATGATTCAGTAGTGTTCTTTGTGAAAATGATTTCAGGGAAAGATGCGCTTATCAGGTTCGCGGCCTTCTCATGGGCCTTCTCATATTCCTGTGTTGCCTCCTCGCTAAGCCTATGAATGCCCCTGTGCACATTGGCATTGTAGTTTTCATAATAGTCCCTCAATGACTCAATGACCTGTTTTGGCTTCTGCGAAGTGGCTGCATTGTCCAGATAAACAAGAGGCTTTCCATTGACTGTCCTTTTCAGTATTGGAAAGTCATTCCTTACCGACTCAACGTTGAGAGCTTTCAGCTCAGCCATTTTGCTGCCCTCTCGCTGATTTCATGGGTTTGCGGCATCATTGAAATTGCCGAGCCTATGAAGCCCTCAATTATGAGCTTCCTTGCCTCTTCCATTGACAACCCCCTTGCCATAAGGTAAAATAATTTCTCGTCATCAATCTGGGCGCATGTGGCGGCATGCTTTGCCATCACATCATTGGTCAGTATCTCAAGCGCTGGAATTGAATCTGCCTTTGCCTCCTTGCCCAGCAAAATTGAATGCTCCTCAAGGAAGGAATTCGAGTCCCGGGCCTCCTTTGCAATGGCCACCATGCCATAGCCGACCTGCCTTGACTTGTTGTCTGCAACTCCCTTCACAAGAATCCTGCTTTCTGTGTTTGGAGAATTGTGCTCTGCGGTTATTGAGGTGTCAAAATGCTGCGAGTTTTTTGTGAGCATAAGCTCAATATCCTTCACTGAACTTCCCTGGGCATTGAGCATTGTCTTCCTGAAACTCTTGGAAAGTTTTGAGCCGACATTCAGGATATTCCATGATATCCTTGAATTCTGCCCTGCAACTGCCTTCCGGTGGCTGAAAAGCTCAGCTTCCTCTGAAAGGTCCTGTATAATGGAGTATGAAACCGATGCCCCGTCGCCTGCAAAGATGTCCAGTGAATCGCTGTGGAAGAAATTCCCTGCTTCAGAAAGCAGCCTGTCATGGAAAACTATTTCAGAGCCAGAATCAGCCATTATTATTGTCCTGGTGAAACCCGAACCTCTTGAAATTATTTCCCTGGAAATTTCAGCCCTGCTGTTTTTCGGGACATAAAGGAAAGTGCCTGAATTGAACATCATAAGATTAAGGGCCTCAAGCTTTGTCTCTGCCTTGGCAAGCGCATTGTGCTTCTCAAAGGCCTCCCTTATGCTGCAAAGGATTGCTCCAGCTGGAAGAGAAGAATCAATCTTTATTCCTGATTCTGCCGAGCCTTCAATTGCCTTTGCAAAATCCGTGCCTATCTGGGTGTATATTGACTGCTCAAGCAGCAGGCTTCCAAATAAACCTGCTGCCATTTCCCTTTCCTCGACCATCCAAGAAGGTCTGTCCATTTCTAACCAACGCTTCCGGTCATTTCAAGCTGGATGAGCCTGTTTAGCTCAACAGCGTATTCCATAGGAAGCTCCTTTGTGAACTGCTCCACAAAGCCAAGAACAATCATCGCCATAGCCTGCTGCTCAGTCAATCCCCGGCTCATCAGGTAGAAAATCTTGTCCTCGCCAATCTTGCCGACAGTTGCCTCATGAGTTATAGTGACGTTTTCCTCCCCAATCTCCATGTAAGGGTAAGTGTCTGACCTTGACTGCTCATCAAGAATTAAAGCGTCGCATCTCACATTTGACTTGACATTGGTTGCGCCCTTTTCAACATGGAGCAGTCCCCTGTAGGAAGCCCTGCCGCCATTCTTGCTTACTGACTTTGAAATAATGGTTGAAGTAGTGTCTGGCGCAAAGTGCAACGCCTTTCCTCCAGCATCCTGGTGCTGGCCTTTCCCGGCGAAAGCAACAGAAAGTATGTCTGCCTTTGCATTCCTTCCCATGAGATAGACGCTGGGGTATTTCATAGTCGCCTTACTGCCTAAATTACAATCAATCCACTCTACAAAGGCATTTTCATGCGCATATGCGCGCTTAGTTACAAGATTATAGACATTGCTTGACCAGTTTTGAATTGTTGTATATCTTATATGTGCATCCTTCAGGGCGATAAGTTCTACAACAGCAGAGTGAAGGGAATTTGTGGAATACGTTGGTGCAGTGCAACCTTCGAGATAGTTAACAGATGCGCCTTCATCGGCAATTATCAATGTCCTCTCAAACTGCCCCATGTTTTGAGCGTTAATCCTGAAATAAGCCTGCAAAGGAACATTGACTTTTACTCCCTTGGGAATATAAATGAAACTCCCCCCGCTCCAAACCGCGCTGTTAAGAGCTGCAAATTTATTGTCGTGCATTGGAACTATTGTGCCGAAATATTTTTTTAAAATATCCTCGTGTTCCTTAAGTGCCGTGTCTGTATCTGTGAATATTACTCCTTTTGCCTCCAAATCTTCGCGAAGCTTATGGTACACTGTTTCTGAATCATATTGCGCTCCTGACCCGCCAAGAAATTTTCTTTCTGCTTCTGGAATTCCCAACTTATCAAAGGTGTTTTTAATAGCTTCGGGGACTTCGTCCCAAGAAGTTTCTTTTCTTTCTGTTGACTTCAAATAATAAATAATCTCGTCAAAGTTTATATCTGAAAGGTCTGCGCCCCATTTTGGCATTTTCTTTTTATAGAATATGTCAAGGGCTTTCAGCCTGAACTTTGTCATCCATTCTGGCTCGCCCTTTATGCCTGAGATTTCCTCAACAACTTCCTTTGACAAGCCCTTGGCTATCTTTTTGACGTGAAGCTCAGGGTCCCTGAACCCATACTTCTTCTCATAGTCTGTGTCCAACAAGTTTAGTGTTTCCATTTTAGTGCCTGAAGCAAATGTCGCAGCCTTTTGGAAGGGAAGGGTCCTGCTCCATGTGGAGCTGGCAGACAGAAAGCTTGACTTTCTGCATTTCTGAAAGCCTTATCAGCTCTTCCATTGCTGTTGAGTTATTGCCTGAAATCCTTTCAGCTGCATCCTTGACGCTGCTTATTATCTCTTTCTCAAACTGTACATTGACGCCTCTCTTTGAATTCAGATACTGGCTGATTGCGCCTTCGGTAATGCCAAGGGCAGCAGCCACTTTTTTCTGGGAAAGGCCTTTTTCTATGAGCGCCTTGGCAAGCTCCCTTCTCAATGCAGGCAGCACATACCATACCTGTATTTCCTGAGGCAAGACCTTCATATTAACAATTGTTAAGAAACTTCAGGGTGTATAAAAAGTTTACTAAGGAATTCCTTTTAATGGCTCAACAGCAATCATCACGGTAGCCGCAGTTCCTGCAGAAGCAGAGGTTGCCTCTCAAGTCAGAGATGAAGAGGCCGCAGACAGGGCAGAACTCTGGCTTTCTTTCACTCGACTCAGGAACCATGAGGTTGGGAATTCGTATAAGGATATTAAGGTTTTGCTAATGGTTTGCTAATAAAATGAGGTTTCAGGCTCTTTCCTGATTATTGAGAAAACCAGCAGCGCTGCTCCAAGAAGGGTTGCGATGCCTGCCAAAATAACTATCCTTGACAGGAAAGGGCTGATTATTCCCCCAAGCAGTTTAGGGACAAGCTCTTTCACTTCAGGGCTTTCAACAGCTGAATCCAGCTTTTCAAAAGCCATAGGGAGCGCTACAAGGGTAACTACTAAATAGCTTACGGCAATGCTCAAGCCTGTCAGCAGGAAGCTGATGCCCACAAACCTTGAGGTTTTCTTCAGCGACTTTTCATGGAGAAGGAAAGCCATGAAGCACAGGAAAAGAGAGAATGCCAGGGCAAGCCAAACTCCTATTTGCGCAAATATGGCTGCCTGCCTGACCTTTGCTATGTCCTCCTTGTTCTTGAAATATACATCCGCGAGCTCAACCTCTCCTGATGCCAAGCCTGCTTTTGCCAGCTCCTCGTCCAATACTTGCTCCTTGGTCTTGCCTTCTGGTATGCATGCTTTTCCATCGGCAAGCTTTTGCTTTCCCTTTGGGCAGTCACTCTTTCCAGAATGAGCCAATATTCCACGCTTTAGCTGCTCAATGTCAAGCTTGGCTTTCATCGTCAGCACATCAGTATCCCCTCTTATGTAAGAGAAGAATCCTGTCAAGACGATTTCCGCAGTTTGCTTTAGCCCAGCCTCAGAAGGGACAATGGGGGTATCGCTGCCCATCTTCTCCAGCGCAAAGCCGTAAAGGCTGCTTTCCTCAAGCGCATCCAAGTAAACTTTCTCGTCAAGGAGCTTCATTGCAGAGAACCCGAGAATGAAAGTTGAAAGGGAGAATGAAATAAGCATTGACACTATGAAAAGCAGCGCCCCCTTGAAAAATCCCATATGGCTGATTTATAGAATGCGCTTATATTTCTTTCCGCTAGATTAAAATAGTCCTGCGTCTTATCCTGTTCCATGCCAAAGCTGAGCAAGAAAGAGATTGCAATAATTTCCTCAATAGCCTTGCTGTTTGTTGCAGGGCTGGCAGCTGCTTTTGTGATTGACGCAATCATAAGCCAGGACCTTATCATATTGCTTAGCGCAAGCAACAGCTCAGTGAGGGCAAATTTTGGGAACATGACAGAGCTTAAATTCACAGCCCAGACAAACCCTAAGCTTTTATGCAGGGCTGCATGCAGCTACGAGTTTGCTGACCAGAGCCAGGGCATAACAATTGACAACGGAGCAGCAGAAATACCTTCAGGAGGAACCTTCCAGAAAAACTATACTGTGCAGACTAAAAGAAGGGGGAAAGGCCAGACAATATACAGCTACCAAATCTCATGCGGCAACATCAAGTCATTTGGATGCGTAACAAATGGCGAAAAGCATATTGTCACGAGCCTTGTGACTGTGAATTATGACTATACTGAGCACGAACTCAGGCTGAGGGAAACCTTGCTGGGAAACCTCACTGGACATTTCAAGGAGCTGAACGTGGCTTATGCAGATGCCCAGTCACTTGACTCGCAGATACAGGATCTTGAGAAAAAAACCAGGCTTGGCCAGATTAAGCCTCAGAGAGCAAAGCTGAATGACGAAATGCAGAAAACTATCATCGAAGCTGAATCTTTCAGGACACTATGGAATGAGAGGGAGCTTGGGCTGCTGGAGTCAAAGTTTTCAAACAGGACTCTGATTCCATACGGCGACATTGATGCGCTTAGGAATGGGCTGTCTTATGAAGTGGAGATTCACAACAACATCTCATCAGAGCTGAACTCGTTAAGGGAAAAGTGGAATGGGTCTGAATTCCTCTCCATTGCGATTGAGGCGAATGACACTGAAACTGAAAGAAGGGTAAGGGCTGAAATTGTGTGGCTGAATGACACGATCGAGAGGTTTGCAAGCCTGAATTACAGCAATCATGGGGAAATGGAGCTTGCCGCTTTCGGCGGCAGGAAAAGCCATGAGTTCATTGAGGAGGGCATTATGGAAATCCTTGGGCTGATTTTTGATGATGCAGAAAAAATAATTTCAGGCAACTTGCGCAGCGCATGCGCTGTGAAGGGATACTGCATAAATTCAAGCTTTGAGAGGACAAGGGAAAGCATGTGCAATAAACTTGAAAGCATTGGAAAGGAGCTGCAGAATTCATCCTATCACTATGCGCGGCAGCAGTTTTCCGCTCCTGTTTCAGGAAAAGATGCCTATGACTCATTATACAAGTCATGGAATGTGTCAAAGCTGATGAATGACACGGAATTTTTAATGCGGCTTTCAGAACTAAAAGAAAATCTCAGCATGAATGGCAGCATAACTGAGAACAAGACACTCAGGTTTGCCTTAAACCTAACGACAAGCTCATCTGACAGTGAGTTCATCAGGTTGCATTGCACTGAAAGGCCAATTGAGAATTTGATGGTTACAAACACTTCAATAACTGCACTATCACTGCCAGAACCAAGTGTTGAAATAATCCAGCTGGACGAAACCCTTGGAGAGCCGCAGGCAGAATGCTGCGTGCTTGGAGAATGCAGGCCATGCTGCACCGAGGCAAGATGCAAAAACGACTCGAGGACATTCCCAGTGATATTTGTGCACGGCCACTCTGTCAACAGCCAGAATGCGCCTGAATTCACTGCTGATGCATTTGGCCCGATGCAGAAGGAGCTGCAAGCCGAAGGCTACCTTAACGGCGGAATATTTTACTCTGTAACAGCTTCAGAGCCAGGAGAATGGGGGCTTTCAGGGAAGCCTGTAACTGTAAGCGTGTCTTACTACTATGACACATTGAGGACTGATTATGGCTATGAGCTTGTGCCAAGGAAAAGCCAGGAGATACAGGTGTATGCGATCAGGATGAACGAGATAATTGAGCAGGTGAAGAACCAGACAGGAAAAGACAAGGTTGTCATAGTTGCGCATTCAATGGGCGGATTGGTTTCAAGAAGCTATCTCCAAATCTTTGGCGAGAGTTCAGTTGACAGGCTCATAATGATAGGCACTCCAAACCATGGAATCAACACGACAGCCAGCAGGATATGCAATTTCCTCGGGGAGGACAAGGAATGCGAAGACATGACTTCTGGCTCATTCTTCCTGAGCAAGCTGAACGAGCGCACGAGGATGACGATTCCTGTTTACAGCATCATTGGGATTGGATGCGCTACAAACGGGGCTGATGGAGACGGCATAATCACTGCCGGCAGCGCATTCATGGAAGGCGCGCAGAATTTCTATGTAAAAGGAAGCTGTTCAACTGTGAAGCAGGAATCATTGCACACGCAACTGATACATCCTGACAGGAAGCCTGAGGTTGCAGCCATACTAAAGGAAATTCTCAAGAATCAGACAGGGTAATGCGGCAGCCGGGAATTGAACCCGGCTCCCAGGCTTATTCCTTATATTGGGAAGCCCGTATCTTGCCGATGGACCACTGCCGCATGAAACAATTAGAATCAGAAGCAAAATAAAAGGGTTTCGCTACTTTGGATATAGATTTTTAAAATCATAAACTAAATTCAGCTGATTAAAACGCACTCTTCCTGCTCTTCCAGAAACTTGAATCCCATCCTGGATTGTTGTTGAAAAACGGTTTGCAATCTTATGCTCCAAGTCGGCATCTGGCGCTTTTTTTGGCTTATGATGCTCGTAAAGCTCGACAGGCAATTCCCATTCTTTCAGCACATCTGACTGCCCCTGTCCACCCGCATAAAGCTTTACTTCCAAAGTATAGGAGGTTATTGGAGTGCCGCCCCTCTGCTTTCCCAAAAATCTTACCCCGCCTTCAGCCCGTTCTGTAAATCCCTTTAACTTTACAACAAGGTCAGACCTGTCAACATCAGTCATGGGTTTATTAAAATCTTGATTGATATAAAAAATTTATGCCGTGAATTGAACAGAATTACGCAGGAAAAAGTCCCTGTGTGATGACGATTTCATAGACAATGAATGATCCCAACAGGATGCCTATGATGCCTGCTGAAAGCCTGATTAAAGTGTTGAATTTCTCGAACTTTGCCGCGGTCACTGCGAATGGGAGGCCAAGGATTGTGGTGACAATCATCATTGACGTGACAGAGCCAAGGCCGAAAAGCCCAATGTAGAGAATCCCCTGGAGCTGTGATTTGACTGTTCCAAGGACAAGCAGCATAAGTGCAGCGCTGCCCGCTAGACCGTGAACCATGCCAACAATGAAAGACCTTTTCTCATGACTACTGTGGGAATGCTCATCATGAAGATGCATGTGCTTCTGCTTCCCATGGTAATGCGAGTGCTCATGCAGCTTTTTTGAGAGTGCCCTATAGGCAGTCAGGGAGCCAAGGGCAACCAGCATGAACCCAACCAACATTTCAAGGTAAGGTGCAATGCCTGCAGGAATCGCCAGCTTCAGGAAAAGCACAGCTATCCCTGCCAGCAACAGAGTGAATGTATGGCCAAGCCCCCATAAAGCGCCAAGAAGGGATGATTTAAGCAAGTTCTTATTCTCGCTGACTATGGTTGAGACAGCTACTACATGGTCTGCGTCAAAAGCATGCTGGATGCCCAGAATAAACCCGGCAGAAAGGATGTATAGCTCTGATGACATGCAGGCTGGGAGGGAAGAAGGGTATATATTTATTCCTGCTCTGCTTCCTTGCTGTAGCTTGGCACTGCCATCTTGCTTATTATCATGACATCAGCGACTGACTTGACGTGCTGGTGCGGGATGATAACGCCTTTTGCCCCGCCGCCAAGAATCTTATTGAGGAAGGAGTTCCTGCTTGCCTTGACTCTCCACCCAACTATCTTGGTCGGGGTGATTATGGCCTCCTCAATGTCGCCAAAATACTCCCCAGAATCCGTAAAGACCTTCATGTCGTAAGTTTCCCTCATACTTTTCATCTTGAGCATGCCTTATCCCTCCTTATACCTATTTAATAGTTGTAAAAATATTGACTGGGAATTCTCTTGTAAATATATAAAGTTTGTGCATTTGGATGCGTAACCTTTTTATTAAAATAAAAAAAAAACCCTGCCATGCCCGGAATAATCGAGTTCTTCGTTCCTTCCGAGAAAAAATTCTTCGACATGCTTATGTCTCTTTCCAGGCACACCAAGCAGGGCGCATCGCTTTTTCTTCAGCTGATACAGGAATATGATGATATTGCTCCAAGGAAAAGGGCGGAAATGGTAAGCGAGCTGGAGAACATAGAGCATTATTGCGACGAACTGACGCACAAGATAGCAATTGAGCTCAACAGGACATTCATAACCCCAATAGACAGGGAGGACATCCATAGGCTTGCAACACTGACTGATGACCTTATGGACATAATCCTGAACATATCCCACAAGCTTAAGATATACAATTTCAAAAAAATACCAAAATACATGCCAGAGCTTGCAAGAATCTCAAGCCAGTGCGCTGATGAAATAGACATACTGATGTCCAAGCTCAAGACAAAAGAAAAAGTTGGGCTGAACCTTCTAAAGGTACACAGCCTTGAGAAGAAGGCTGATGAGATGCTGATGGAAGCCCTTGCCTACCTTTTCAAGGAACCAGTAAAGCCAGCCGATGCCCTGAAGCTCAAGGACATATATGAGCTTCTGGAAGCGATCTCGGATGTTTCTGAAGACATTGCTGATTTGATTGAGAGCATAGTGATAAAAAATGCCTGACGCAATCACGCTTGCAATCATCACCATTGCAGTTGCGCTTGTGTTTGACTTCATCAACGGCTTCCACGACGCTGCAAACTCCATTTCAACGGTTGTTGCCACTCGAGTCCTAAACCCTCTCCAGGCAGTCCTGATGGCTTCCTTCTGGAACTTTGTGGGCGCATTCGTCTTTGGCGTTGCAATAGCAAAAACAGTGGGCTCCGGAATAATAACAAAGGATGCTGCAATTGTGCCAGTCATACTTGCAGGGCTTATTGGGGCGATAATATGGAACTTAATAACTTGGTACAGGGGGATTCCAAGCTCAAGCAGCCATGCCCTGGTTGGAGGGCTTGTTGGGGCTGCGCTTGCCTATGCTGGCACCAAATCGCTTATTTTTCCAGGAATTTCAAAAATAATTTTGTTCCTGTTTCTCGCTCCGCTGATTGGAATGGCTGGGGCAATAATATTTTCGATTGCTGTTTTCTGGATTTCAAAAAAATTCACCCCCCACTCCATTAATTCATGGTTCAAGAGGCTCCAGCTGATATCAGCAAGCTCGTACAGCCTTGGCCACGGGACTAATGACGCACAGAAGACAATGGGGGTAATGGCAGCTGCGCTGTTTTCTGCAGGATTGATAGACAGCTTTCGCATAGACACGTGGGTGATACTGGCTGCCCACTTTGCAATTGCCCTGGGCACATTTTTCGGAGGGTGGAGGATTGTGAAGACAATGGGGACTAAGCTTACCAGGCTTAGGCCTGTCCATGGCTTCTGCGCAGAAAGCAGCGGAGCACTGGTGCTCCTGGGAACTGCCTATTCAGGAATCCCGGTAAGCACAACTCACGTCATATCTGGCTCCATAATAGGGGTTGGAACTGCAACAAGGCCTTCAGGAGTCAAATGGAGAATAGCAAAGGAAATGGTAACCGCCTGGATATTGACAATACCAATGGCTGCTTTCTTTGCGGCGGTCAGCTACTTCCTTTTATCATTATTTTTATAGTAACTGCACAAACCTTTCCATATGAGCCCAAACCTGGCAATAATTGGAACTTCCCACATTTCCCAAGAAAGCATAAACAAAGTGAGGGATGCCATAGAGAAAGGCAAGCCAGGCATAGTTGCAATTGAATTGGACAGAAAAAGGCTTTATGCCCTGGTGCACAACCTGCAGGCCAAGCCAAAACTTTCAGACATAAAGAGAATAGGGGTCAAAGGATTCCTGTTTGCATTGATTGGAGGATGGCTGCAGAAGAAGCTGGGCGAGCACGTTGGAATTGTTCCGGGCTCTGACATGAAGATAGCGTTTGAGACTGCAAGGAATTCTGGGGCTAAAATCGCCCTGATTGACAGGGATATTGAAATAACAATGCAAAGGTTCTCCAAGGCGTTCACGTGGAAGGAGAAGCTAATGATGGTGAAGGAACTTTTACTCTCTCCATTCGGCCCAAAGATAAGGATTGACCTGTCGAAAGTGCCTGAGAAAAAGCTGATAAAACGGCTGCTGAAAGAGACAAGAGAAAAATATCCAGGCATTTACAGGGTGCTGGTTGAAGAGAGGGATGAAATCATGGCGAGAAACCTTGCAAAGATAATCTCAGAGAACCCTGAAGCAAAGATACTAGCTGTTGTGGGCGCAGGGCATGAGGATGAGATTTTGAGGAGAGTCAAGCAATTATCCCAATAGCCACACTACTCCATATCCCAAAAAGCAAGCTGCTGAAAGAAAAGGCATTGCCGGGTAAAACCTGTTTCTTTCCCCAAGAATCATGAGACCAAGAAGGCTCAGGGCTGTGAATGCTGGAATTATCAAGGCAAGCTGGAAGCCATAGGTTTTCATCACAACGCCTGCAAAAATCAATGGAAAGCCCATGTCCCCTCCGCCAAGGACTGCTGCTGTGGATTTTCCTTTTGCTGAAGACCTGGCTGATGGCTGACCTGATGGGAAATAAAGCCCTGAGAACAATTTGCTTTCTGTCTGGAACTTTGCCATCTTCACCATGTGCTTGCTTTTCCAGACTGCATATGCATCATATGCTGAAATCAGCAAAAGCAGAAGTGAAGCTGCGGCAATGTTCAGCAATGGAACAAAGATTGCTGCAAGGCCGCCGTAAATGAATATTTCAGTGAAATTATGTATGAAGGCATTGGGCTTAAGGACTTTCCACAATGAAAGCAAAAGGCTGATGGCAAAAGCAGCTGTTGACTGGATGAAGGATGACAATGAAATGCTAAGGGTCAGCAAAACGCTTGAGAAAAACCAAACCTTCCAAATGGCAATTTGCCTGAACCTGATGAGCAAAAGCAAAAGGGTTGTGCCAACCAGGATTGCGACCACTATCATCCATACGGAAAGCTCAGGCTTTACATCAGGCCGCTGGATGTCATACGGAAGGTCCTTGTAGACAGGCTTTCCCTCAACTGATGACTTTTCGCTGTCAACATAGTTATCAAGCACTTCCAGGCCGACAAGCTGGGACAAGAGGAACAGGGAAAGGAGGAAAAAGGTGACTTTAAGGCTGTGCTTCATCAGATAGCAATAATTTTAAACCTATTTAAACTTTTGCAGGGAAAATGAGGCTGGCAAACTTTGTGAGGCTGTCTGTTTTTTGCAAGGAAGACGAAGATGAGAAGCAGATTGAAGAGGGTTTAAGGAAGCTTTTGCCCCTTGACATGGAAAAAGAGAAAATAAATATTTCAAGGCAGAAAGCAACCGGCTTCAATGAAAAGAAAATACTCATAATGGAAATAGAATTGAGAAAGGACAGGCACATCAACTCCTTTCTTGAATCCCTGAAAGCCAATCTGGGCAGTGCGCAGAAGGAGATGCTCCTGAGGCAAAAAGAGTCGAGGCTTGACACTGAGCTGAATTTTTTCATAAGGCTTGACAAGGAAAGATTACACTCAGGGGAATATTTCGTAACTGATTCGGGAAGCTGCTATCACATAAAGATAAGCATAGCAGCGTTCCCAAAGACAAGGGAAAATGCATTAAAAACACTGGAGGACATTTTCGGAAATGGGTATAACTGAGGACCTTGCAAAGCTTGGGAACAAGGAGAAAGCCAAATTCCTGTCAGGGTTTTTCAAGACAGGGCCAGGCCAATATGGCGAAGGCGACATTTTCCTCGGGATAACAGTGCCTGAGCTGAGGAAAGCATCGAATAAATATGCAAGCCTCAGCCTGAAAGAGATAAAAGAGCTCCTTAACAGCAAAATCCACGAGCACAGACTAGCAGCCCTGATTATACTCGTAGACAAGTACGCAAATGGGAAAGAGAATAAAGCCATATTTGACTTCTACATCAGCAACGCAAAGCTTGTGAACAATTGGGACCTTGTTGATTTGAGCGCGCACAAAATAGTCGGAGAACATATCGTTACAGAGCCAACGCTAAGCCCAGTATTATACAAGCTTGCAAAGTCACAAAACCTCTGGGAGAAAAGAATATCGCTTGTTTCCACATTGGCCCTGATAAGGCAAAGAAATTTCAAGCACACATTCAGGATTTCTGAGATGCTGATGAAAGACCCGCACGACTTGATACACAAGGCAGTGGGATGGATGCTGAGGGAAGTCGGGAAAAGTGATGAGAAAGCCTTGACTGATTTTCTTGACAAACATTGCAGGAATATGCCACGAACTTCTTTGAGGTATGCGATTGAAAGGTTTAGCCCTGGGAAAAAAGGGCATTACATGAGAAAATAAAGTTAAGAAA
>CAYJXD010000009.1:0-26901 GCA_964374085.1 uncultured Methanosarcinales archaeon
TTCTCAAGGATTGAATGGTATTTTGGATTGACCTCATACCGGTGCCTGTGCCTTTCAAAGCAGGAGTTTCCTCTGTAAAGCTTCTGCGTGATTGTTCCCTTCTTCAAATCTGCCTTTTGGCTGCCTAAGCGCATAGTTGCCCCTTTTTCTTTTACTCCGCGCTGCTCTGGAAGAATCATAATGACTGGATGGGGAGTTTTCGGGTCAATTTCTGTGGAGTTTGCGCTTTTCAAACCACACACATTCCTTGCGTATTCAACAACAGCAAGCTGCAGGCCGAAGCACAGCCCAAGGAATGGAATGTTATTTTCCCTTGCATACCTTATGCATTCAATTTTGCCTTCTGCGCCCCTTGAGCCAAACCCTATCGGGACTATTATGGCATCAATGCCCCTGAACAAATTCTCGGGCTTTGCCTTTCCGTCCTCGATGTCAGTTGTCTCAATGAACCTTATTTCTGCAGCCACGTTGAGGTTTGCGGCAGCGTGAACAATGGACTCTATAAGGCTTGCATAGGAATCATTAAGCATGGTGTATTTTCCGCAGATTGCAACCCTCAGCTTTTCAGAGGGGCTCTTTATCTTGGCGATTAATTCCCTCCACTCTGCAAGGTCTTTTTTCGGGGAGAAATTAAACCTCGCGGCAATCAGGTCAAGCATCTTCTGCTCCTCGAAAAGGACAGGTATCTCGTAGATAGTGTCTATGTTCCTTGCGCTTATTACCGCATTGTCATCAACATCGCAGAACATTGCAATCTTTTTCCTGGACTCTTTTGTCAGATCATGCTCGCTCCTTCCTATTATTATGTCAGGGATGATTCCCTTTGCCCTCAGGCCTTCAACGTCCCTTTGGGCTGTCTTTGTCTTTTGCTGGCCGACGCTTTTTACATAGGGAATATATGTTAGGTGTATGTAAAGAATATTGTCATGGCCGACTTCTTTCCTGAGCTGCCTTGCCGCCTCAATGAACCACGAGTTCTCAATGTCCCCAACTGTCCCGCCGATTTCAATTATCACAACCTCTGCCTTCTCGCTCTCGGCTATCTCCCTCCACCTGTTCCTGATTTCGTTTGTGACGTGAGGGATAATCTGCACTGTTCCCCCAAGAAAGTCTCCCCGCCTCTCCTTCCTGATGACTGACTCAAAGACCTTTCCAGTGGTCAAGTTCCATTCTGACTTGCAGTTGATGTTGAGAAACCTTTCATAGTGGCCAAAGTCCATGTCCACCTCCCCGCCGTCGTCAAGCACGAAAACCTCGCCGTGCTCAAACGGGTTCATTGTTCCCGGGTCAACGTTCAAGTATCCGTCGCACTTTATGGGAACAACCTTGAAATTCCTCGAGAGAAGCTTGCCTATGGAAGCAGTGGCTGTGCCCTTGCCCAGCCCTGAAATGACTCCGCCTGTGATTACTATCCACTTGGCCTCTGGCATAAAAGAACTGACAACAGGTATTATTTAAAATTATTGCTAAGGCAGTCTTTGCACAAAAGGGCATTTTGCACAACAGCTCAGCAATGTTGCACAAAACCTGGGTTTCCAAATTCTTCCTTATATGAACTTTCCCCCCACTGGACACTGGACAGTTCCCCCCGCAAGTTTTTTAAATCTAATATATTAGGAAAAACCTAATATATTGGAGAATTGACATGGACATCAGAGAATTCGTTTCGATTTCAACTACAAGACCCAACGAAATTGAATCAAAGGGATGTATAAGGTTTACAATTAGAGACGATTATTATCCAGGATTGATAATTCAAGGAGCGAGTCCAAGATGGTACTATAATAAACCGCATCACGGCAAGGATGAATATTCGAAAAGGCTCCTTAATATTAAAAGAAATGTTGATGAAACAGCATACTTTAAACCTCATATTGAAACGTGCATTGAAGCATTTGATGATGAACTAGGATTTTCATCAGCAGATGTGATCTCTTTGATTCCAAACAGTAACAATGAGTACTACGTTAATATGCGAAAGATTGCAATTTGGATCTCAGCTAAATTCAACAAAAGAAGCTTTCCTACCTTAAGAAGGAAGCCTGGAAGGAGAGATGGAAACAGTCGAGAAAATCGTTATAAAGACGTGCATGGAAAATTTGAAGTAATCAAACGTGATGATATAATCGGGAAAAAAATTTTGCTCATTGATGACATAAGAGCGTCAGGAATTTCTATTCTTGAATGTTCGGACGTCTTACTTAAATCAGGCACAAGAGAAATAATTAGTTTAACTTTGGGAACAAACACTTCAAAGGAGCCTCCAAAACATGGTTGAAAGAACAAAATTTAACAAGGAACAAATTGTCAGATGGATGAAGCTAACTAAAGTACCGAAACTTGGACCAAGTAAAATAATGAAGCTATTTAGTCTTTATCACTCCGTTGATGAAATATTTTTTCTATCTGATGCGGAATTGTTAAGAACTAGAATTTTCAATGAACACATGCTAATTGATTTTAACAAATTAAAGGATGCTTCGAATGAAAATTTTTTAAGAGCAATAAATGAATGTGAAGAAAACAACATCAAGATTATGCCTCTGATTGATGAAGGGTATCCGTATTCGCTAAAAAACGTGCCATATCCCCCTTTGACTCTTTTCTTAAGAGGAGATTTGAATCTTTTGTACATGGAAAAAATAGCAATAGTCGGAAGCAGAAAGGCTGATGAAAAATCAAAAGAATGGACGTATGACTTATCGAAGAGTTTTGTTGAAAAAGATTATGCAATAATCAGCGGTGGCGCTGTCGGAATAGATTATTCCGCACATAGAGGTGCATTAGATGGTAAAGGAAAAACCATTTGTGTATTAGGTTCAGGATTCTTTAAAATGTTTCCAGAGATCCATCTCGATCTTTTTAACGAGATTAAAAATAAAGGTCTGCTAATTTCCGAACACCTCCCGAATTTTCCTGGATCCAAAATAGCTTTAGTACAAAGAAACCGGATTACATCTGGGCTTTCTGATGCTTTAGTAATTGTTGCCAGCGGACTAATGGGGGGTGCTATGGTACAAACAAAGATCGCTTTTGAGCAGAGAGTACCTATCTTCTGTCCAGACCGTTCATTAAAATTGCAGCCCAGTGAAGGCATAGCTCAAGTTATTAATGAATGGATGGGAACAGAGATTAAAACATGCGATCAACTATTACAACACATAAATTCGGTATCTAATATTTTTAAGAACCAGAACAAACTGGTTTTTTGATTTCAGTTTCCACATTCCCTTAAACAATGCAAATAACTTGAAAATAAGCAAAGCCTCTGGGAACGCTAAAACAGGGTCAAAATGGCAGCGAGTACTCTTGCGCCGTCAAAAGGCGGGATTGGGATCATGTTGAATATGAAGAGGAACATGTTTATCTGCTTGGTCATGTAAAGCGCAGGCTTCCACCTTGACGGCATCTTTCTTGAGAGAAGGAATGCAGAGCCAAGCCACAGGATTAAGTTCATTGCAGGCCCGGCAAAGGCAATTATGGCGTTCTCAAAAGGAGTTCCGGGCAAGTGGCTTACATACCCCGGAACAAAGAAGATGAACGGGAAGCTCATCAGCTTGAGCACGACTCCAATTACAAGCCAGAAATACGAGGCGTGGAATGTTGCTGGAATGCCGATTGCGATTGAAACAAACTTGTGTGCCATCTCATGGAAAGCTATGGCAGGGGCAGTCACTATGATGGCAAGTTTCACTGGCTCAAGGTTGAGCTTTGGCCTCAAGGGGTCATAATCATGCCTTGGGGCGACAAATGAGTCCTTGAAAATAAAGGCCACAGCGCCAATCATTATCACAATATCAAGCAGCTCCTGCAGCGAAAAGAAGGCCATATGGGGGGAAAACAAAATCTGCTATTAAAAGTTTTCCATGGCAACATATATAAAACAAGTTAAATAAAACAAGCTAATTTTCTTGACAAAATGGCAAAAGCAGAACACAATGCAAAGCAGGCAATCGCAGGCTCCACTGTGAAGGTGGACTACAAGGGCACTTTTGATGACGGCACAGTGTTTGACTCTTCTGAAGGCAAAGAGCCCCTTTCATTCCAGCTCGGGACAGGGCAGGTTATAAAAGGATTTGACGACGCAGTGCAGGGAATGAAGGAAGGCGACAAAAAAACCGTTTCAATTCCAAGCGCCGAAGCTTATGGCGGGGGGGATGAGAGGCTTCTCCAGAAAGTGCCTTCAAGCACTTTCCCAAAAGAGGCCGGGATTAAGCCGGGGATAGTGCTCAGGCTGCAGGCGCCCACAGGCCAGATACTGATGGCAAAGGTTGTTGAGATTGCTCCGGATTTTGTAACGCTGGATTTCAACCATCCCTTGGCAGGGAAAAACCTGAACTTTGAAATAAAGCTTGTTGCAGCAGAATGACTTCGCTTGTCGCATGCCTGGGACCAGAGCAAAGGACATGGGAATACATGCAGAAGCTGATTGAGTCCGAGGCATGGGAGTCAGTGTTCCTCTTTTCATCTTCTCCAGAAGCAAATTCATTCAAGTGCAGCAAAGAAGTTAAAATCATGCAGGTTGATTCAAAGCTTCCACTGCAGCAGCTCACCGAGCAAATAAGGAAAGCCCTTGAAGGAAAAATCCTTGACACGGAAGCAGCAGTGAACTTTGCCCTTGGCTCAGGCAAGGAGCACATGGCAATCCTTGCTGCATTGCTGAAGCTTGGGCTGGGAATCAGGCTTGTTGCCTACACAAATGAGGGCGTCAAAGAAATCTAGGCTGCCTGCTTGTCCATGTCTTTCACAGCATAATATTCCTTTTCTGCTTCGCGCACAAAACCCTCGATGCCATCAAAAGAATTCTGCCTTGCAATGCCAACAAGCCTGCTGTGGAACAACTCTGCCTGTTCTGGCCTGTCAAACAATTGGAACACAACTGCTTTGCCTGAATCATCATAAGCTGTAGTCTCATATGACAGCCTTTCAAAACCTGTCCCATAGCAGCCAGAGTCAATAACCAGCCTTATTCCCGCCACCTTCACTCTGTCCAACAATTCCAGTGATGGCATACTGCCTTTATTCCTGAGGCAGGTATAAAAATTTTTCTTTCAATGACTTTAAGGCTGAGCATGAATTGTTATCCTTAATTCTCCACTGCCCTTATTATCCCATACCACCTGTAAATCACTTTTTCAGTTGCGCGCACAAGCTCTTCCCTTTCTCCCTGGATAATTGCGCAATTGCCCTTCAAGTCGATAAGAGTCTCGCCTTCCTTTTTCAGGTAAATAACTGAAACATTCTGGCTTGAGTCCTTGCAGGTTATGATTGGCCTGTTTGCGCACTCTCCCGTGTGATTCTTGGCGCAGGCTGCCAATGGAATGATCCCAAACGCATTCTTGAGGCTCAGGGAAAGCTCGCTCACAGCAAGCGCCATATATCCAAAATCGTCAGTGTCATCAGGGTCAAATGTCAGGTAAACAGTTTGTCCAGCGCTCCACTCATCGCCATAAATGCTTATGTTCTCCACCTGAGAAGGGTTGTAGTGCAGCCTGAGGTTAAACAACTCAGTCCCTTCCTGCCATTGGGTGTTCCACAGCCCTGCATACTGCTGGAAGACAAACCCATTGTACGAGATAGATGGAAACTGCTCTTCCTTTGTTCCAGTGTTGCTGAAATAAAAGAAGGCTGCAGCTCCAATCACGGCAACTGCGATGACGATAAAGTATAATGTGCTCCTGTCTTTCTCCTCTGGCAGGGGCTCTGCATTGGTTTCGGGCTGAGACTCGTTCAATTCCACAGGACTGGTTTCCTCATCCATCCATGACACCGAAAATGCCGTATAGAAGCCTGTCCCTTGCCTTGACAAACCCGTCATAGCTGTCTGCCTGGACAATGATGCACTCGCCTGAATAATGTATTGATGTCGAGTTCCCGTCAGAAAAGAAAATCACTGGCACAAACTTGGTGGAATTCCTGCACGTGACAACAGGAAGCCTGGTCGCGTTCTCTGTGAAACCTTGCACAACGAAAACCTGCTTTTCCGCAAGCGCCTTCATCAAGTCATACTCAATGAGCCCTATAACCTGGGAATTGTTGCTGTAATAGTCTGAAGTCACGAAAACCATCCTTGTGCTGTTTATCCTGCCTGCTATCGAGCTTTCCATCGGTATGCTTTCAATCTCTGCCGGGAAATAAGTGAATGGAAGCTCCTTGCCGCTCACCTTTGTTATGACAGTGCCGTCAGAAAGCCTTGTAAGAGTATGGCCTTTGTACTTCAGCTTGGTCTCCCCTCCCTGGCCGAAATTAATCACTGCAAACCCAATGACGCTGCTGACCATCAGGAAGCCAACAACCAATGCAACCGCAACTTTCTTCCCCCTGTCTTCCATAATGGGCAAAAAAGGCGATGCCTATAAATTCTTATCGGATGAGGAAGGGCATTATCGAGCTTGAGAAAAGGCCTGGGATGAAAATCGGCCAGTCATGCGTGCCCTTTACAACCAAAACTTTGCTGCCTTTTATAAGGGAGCTAATCTCGCGTGCATGCTCCAGCGGGAAAACCTCGTCCATTTCTCCCCAGACAACAAGCGTTGGGCATTTTACCTGCTTGAAAAACCCCCTGTAATCAGCCCTAATCATGGCGAGAGTTATCCCAATGACCCTTCGCGACCTGACATGAAACATGAAAGGCATAACAAAAAGCAGCCCCCTCATGAAGGCAGGAATTCCTATTCCTCCGACTTTCTTCCCAATGACATCAAGCCACCAGAAAGCCCCTCTCTTCATTGGCACTCCAAGGGCGTCAATCAGCACAAGCTTTTTTACATAAGCAGGATGCCTTGAGGCAAAGTCAGCAGCCACAGCGCCCCCAAAAGAATGGCCAATGACAACAAAGCCCTTGATTCCAGCAGAGTCAGCAAAGCTTTTCACGAAACGCTCATAGCCATCAATGCTCCTGACATGCCTTGCCACCATTCCCGGAGCAAACACCTCGAATTTTTTAGCCAGCCCCTCAAGGAATTGCCTGTAGGCGTGCGCAGAGGGAAGCAGCCACCCATGAAGGAAAAGCACAGGCTTTCCCTTCCCGCCGTGAAGGAACTTTACAGGCAATCCCTTGACAATGATTGTTTTCTCTTCAAGCATAAGGCATGCTACTTAACGCTGTTTCAAAAACCTTTCGCATAAAATTGAAAAACAGCGCATATTTCCTGGTTTTAATGACTGGCTTGGAGAGCAGGCTGGATTCGTTTGCAAGAATAAGGAAAATACCTCTTAGAGAAAGCAGCGAACAAATCCCCTATCCCCTTGTTTCTGGCTATGTGTCCATCACCGGAGGGAAAGTAGATAGGATGAAGTATGGCAGCGAGAAACGGCCTTATGGAGGAAGTGTTCAGGTCAAGAAACAAAAAATATTCCTGGGAACATATGAAAACGGGTTCCTTTATGCTGCCATTAGCGTCGAAGGCTCTCCTGCCGAAATAGCTTATGGGTTCAATTCAAAAAGGGAAGTGATGCTTGTCTCTCATGACAATGGGCAGTTTGACATTTATGAAATTGACAAAAGGGACTTGAACGAAATAGCAAAATTGCGAAAAGAATTTCCTGGCTTTCTTAAGGGCTACAAGGCAAGGCCTGCCCGCTTGCCAATGGCTTCAGGCAGCTTAGAACCTGTTTTCCGGCTATTTGAGTATTTGGTGCGATACAAGCCTTAGACCCAGGCAGCCCTGCGTTGCCAACCAAAAGTATTTAAATCACCAGCCGCTTAGCCGCCTGATGAAAAAAGCATGGGTTTACGTCCTTCTTGGAACAGGGATATTTGCTTTCCTTCTGCTGATGCTTTTCCTGATGATAGGCATGGCTGTTGTTTTCCTTGGCCAATCAAATGACATTGAAGTCAAGGGCCGGGGAAACGTTGCGCTGATACCAATCAAGGGCGTCATTGTGACAGAGCCGCAATTCGGGGTCTTGAGCCCTGATGAGGAATCCTCGCAGGACATTATCGAGCTCATAGAAAGGGCTGACAGCAGCCCATACATTGATGCTATCATATTTGAAATAAACTCGCCCGGGGGCAGCGCTGTTGCCTCTGAGGAGATAAGCAACGCTGTGAAAAAAATACAGAAGCCAAAGGTTGCCTGGATAAGGGAATCCGGGGCGTCAGGGGCATACTGGATAGCGACTTCAGCAGACCATATAGTGGCGAGCAAAATATCTTTAGTAGGCTCAATAGGCGTCACAGCCTCTTACCTTGAGTTTGGAGGCTTGCTGAACGATTACAACGTGACATATGAAAGGATGGTTGCAGGGAAATACAAGGATATTGGAACTCCGTTCAGGGAGCTGACAGAGGAGGAAAGGGAAAAATTCCAGCACGAGCTTGACCTTATACACGGGGAATTCATCGCAGAGGTCAGCCAGAACAGGAACCTTCCTGAGGATTCAGTGAGGCAGCTTGCGACAGGCGAAGTCTTCCTTGGAAGGGAAGCACTGGAACTGGGGCTTGTGGATGAGATTGGAAGCAAGGACGAGGCTGTTGCGTACCTTGAAGGGCAGCTGGGGAAAAGCGTATCTGTTGTTGAATATAAGCGAAGGAGAGGATTGCTTGACTCCTTCAGCGAGGCTACAAACGAGAAGTTCTTCCAGATTGGAAGGGGAATAGGCACATCAATGAGGCCAGAACAAATGGGCCTACAGATAAGGACTTGAAATGGAAGAGGAGATGGGGAGAATAAGGAAAAATGCAACAACCGAGATAGTTGTGAAAATAGATGACTATGGCGGGCAGAAAGGAGTTACCATAAGGGAATTCATCACAGGCGACACTTACACTGGCTTCACAAAGCAGGGCACAAGGATAACTGTTGCAAAGTGGGAAGAGTTCCTGGAAATAATTAAGAAAGTCAAACTATAGCTGCCACTAATATCCCCATTTTAAACCAAAATGTTTAATTATAAGCTGCCCCTGCTTTGTTCCAATATGAGCCCTGGTGTTCCCAAGGGGACGCCAGACGAACCTTAACTTCTAAATGAACAAAGGCCTTGATTGAAACGGTTTGGACAAGCCATTACAAAAAAAGGATTATTTCACAAGAAATTTGCGCAACACAGATTAAAAAGATTTTTAAACAGCTAATCTTTTCCAAGTTACATGTCAATGCTAGCAATAGCCATTCTGATTTTCCTCCTGTTGCTGCTTTTCTCAGGCATAAGAATAATAAACCAGTATGAGCGCGGTGTCAAGTTCAGGCTTGGGAAATTTGTTGGATTGCTGCAGCCCGGGTTTAACTGGATTATTCCCATAATAGAGTCTGTTGAGAAAGTGGATATAAGGATAGTTGCAATGGACATCCCTTCACAGGAAGTCATGTCGCAGGACAATGTCCCAATCAAGGTCAATGGGGTTGTTTTCTTCAGGGTGATAAATGCAGGCAAGTCAATACTTGAAGTTGAAAACTACCAATATGCAGTTTCGCAGCTTGCACAGGCAGCGCTAAGGGAAATGACTGGAAAGGCAGAGCTTGACACAATCCTTGCAAAAAGAGATGAAATTGGCCAGAAGATAAGGCAGCTTGTGGACAAGGAAACAGACCCATGGGGAGTGGATGTTACAGACGTAAAGATCAAGGACATAGAGATGCCCGAGAACATGAAAAGGGCAATGGCCCACCAGGCAGAGGCTGAAAGGGACAGGCGAGCTCAAATAATCCTCGCAGAGGCAGAAGAGCAGTCTGCAATTAAGCTGATGGAAGCAGGGAAAATACTTGAGAAAGTGCCTGCATCAATGCAGCTCAGGCTTTACCAGACCCTTTCTGACATAGCGGCAGAGAAGAACTCGACAATAGTCATCCCATTCCCGGCAGAGCTTGTGGACATTTTCAGGAAAAAATAATCACTTTTTCCTGTTTTTCGCTTTCTTCTGTTTCCCTTTTTTCCTTGGAAGGATTCTTTCAGAGATCAGGTCCTTTGGGTAAGGGATTGCATCCATTCCCTGCCCAACAACCCTTGCCGTAAGCATTCCTGCATTCCTTAGCTTCCCGTGGACTGAAACAGCTCCCCTGAATCCAGAGCCTGCTGTCATCGCAACGTTATCAACCACTTCTTTCATTGGGTCTGTGATAATCAGCTTCACAAGCATGTCTGAATCTTTCCTTTTCTCGCCACCAATTACCCTGGCTTCCTGGACTTTCCTTGCAAAGACAAGGATGACGAAAAGCCTTGCAACAGCTGCAATGACAAAAAGGGCGTGGAAATTGGAAGCAAAAATATTGGGCTTTGGAATCAGCGCAAGGACCAATCCGCCAATTGACGCGCCTGCAAAGATAGCAAGGCCTATGAGCACGTTCGTGTATGCGATGGCCCTTGTCCTTTTCCCAGGGGCAGCGGCGTCGTAAAGGAAATTGGTTGAAGTGAGGGAAAACCCGACATAGGCAAAGTTGCCGAAAGTCTGTATCAGTGTGATGAAAAAGAAATTGCTTGTGAAAAGCCAGAGAAGCGGCATGATTGGCATGACACTTGCGCATATTACGAATATTATCCTGTTGCCAAGCATGTTTGAGCGCTCTGCCCAGTAAGTCACGAACATGAATGAAGCGATAGTGGAAACCAAAGTGAAAACTGTATATTGAATGTAGTCATAATTCAGCTCCTTAAGCACATAAACCGAAAAAAACGGGGAAGCCAGGTTCATGCTGAATGACATCAATGAGATGAAAACAACAAACTTCCCAAGATTGGTTGAGGGAAGCTCCCTTAGGAATTCAGCAAAGCCGTACTTGTATCTTTCCTTGACTTCAAAATGCGGCTCATGCATCTGCTTCAGAAGATAATAAGAGACAAGTCTTGCTCCAGTTGCAACAGCAAAAAGAATTGCGAAGCCGATGAACACATTATTCAGGGCTTGGAAATGGTTCAGCATGAAGCCAAAGGACAGGATTGCGACGAAAGAGGCTATCCCGCTAACCCTGTTTCTCATCGCAAAGAATGACGCCCTTGACCTTGGCTCTGTGAGGTCTCCCATCCATGCAGACCAGAGAGGGGCTGAAATCCCGCCGAAAAGAGAAACCAATGAAGCTGCAATGATTAGGAACAAAGGGCTCCTCAGCCAGAGGGCTATGCCAAGCATTCCAACCCACATCAAAGCCTGCAGCAGGACTGCAAGGACAACTATCTTCTTCCTGTCCTTGTAATAGTCAGCGATGTCAGGCGCAATTAGCTGAACCAAGGCCGCGCCAAGCTGAGGGAATGCCCTAAGAAAGCCTATCTGCGGTGCAGATGACCCGACGGCAACAGCAAATGGCGTCAGGAACTGGTCAAACACAGACTGCATGACTGCAGCGAAAGAGCCCTCTGCAACAGAAATCCCAAGGCTTTTCTTTTTCTTTTCCCCTGAATCCATGAAACCCAGACAATGCACTGATTTTTTAAGTTATCGGTCTTAGAATGAAACAAATATAAAAAGAATTAAGCCTGGCTAAGCCCTTGCCTTTTCCATCTCAGTTATCTTTGTCCTGAGAAGAGCGATGGTCTTGCTGTTCTCCTGGCTTATCAAAGTCCTTCCACACTCAGGGCACTTGAATGCGACATCTGTTGCGTTCTCAAAGTCCATCCTAGTGCACAGGCCAGGGCACATGAAGAACAAGTCCCTGTTGTCTTCTTCCCTTTTCAGCCTGTCCTTCAGGTCCTCAAGCTTCCTCTTGTAGAGCATTGTTGAGGCATGCCTCAATCCAAGCGGATTGAAAGTCCAGTAGGAGATATACCATCCCTTCTGCCTGTCCTTCTTCCTGTAATATGTAACCAAGTTCTGGCTGTGAAGCCTGTAAAGCAGGCTCCTGACCTTGTTTACTTCTGCATTTATGTCTTCAGCAATCTTGAACTCAGAAATATTCTTCTTGTCCCTGATGTATTCAACCACTGGAATGACATCCTCGCCGGCAAGCTCACTTAGGGTTTCAGACATTCCCTTCGGAAGAGCCTTTGGGCTGCCAGACTCCTTTACAAGCTTGGACTTCATTCTTTTTTGTGGCTTTTTCATTATTATTCATAACCCCCTAACTAGCCCATTTCTGGAGTTACTAATATTTAAACCTTTTGCTCTCCAGAGGGGTAAAATATAAAAAAACTATAAAACATATATTTTAGTATGGATTTATATGGATAAACCCATACCAAAAGCGTGTTTTTTACTTTCTTTTGCCTGCCTTGCCTGAGCCGCTGCCGCAGATGCCGCAAACCATTCCCTTGCATCCGCAATGAGGCTTGACCATCTTGACAATGCCTCCGACAACCATCAGCAGCCCGATAAGCAGCCACCAGTTAAACCCTGTATTCAAATTCTGCAAGGCCCAGTAGTTACCTACAAAAATAAGGCCCAACACCAGAAACTTGATGCCCATACACTTATGGCACATTCCTTCTCCCATCTTATCACCTCTTTTTAGCTGGTTTTAATAATAGTCTTATAAATAACTTGCGGTTTTGTCGGGTTTGGCTAAACTATGATGCCAGCTAAAAAGTTCCCGTTTGGCTATCCAATATTCGATGTGTTATTTATAAAGGTTCAAATTCCCCGGGAATTCCGGCATTTCAAAACATTTATAAATACCGCATGCACGTCACATATTTTATGAGAGTCCATTTACCTAATAGCGCTTTTTTAGGAAATATTGACTCTTTCCTAAAATCTTGCGATACAAGCAACGAGGAAGAATTAGATATTACTTTCAACAAACAATGGATATCGGTTCACCCTGTTGTAATTTCAATGGTTGCTTCGCTGGGAATAGAGTTCAGAAAATCGGGAAAAGAGATCATAGTTGAAAAGATGGAGGCTAAATCAAAGCACTACTTGGAACGAATGGGGCTTTTTGAACTTATGGGAATTGATTCTGGAATTAAAATTACTGCGCACGAGTCTACTGGCAGGTTCATTCCCTTGAAAATTATTAAGAATTCAAGGGAATTGAACCAATTCATTACTGAAATGATACCGATTCTTCACTTAGACCCTCATCAGGCCCTTCCCATAAGATATATAATCAGCGAGTTGGTCAGGAATGTTTTTGAACATTCTAATTCGAATATAGGGGCGGTTGTCTGCGCTCAGTTTTATGAAGAGAGTAATGTTATTAGGATTGGTATAGCTGATCGAGGCATTGGAATTTCAAAATCGATAAGCAAATCCTATAAGGTAGAAGATGATTTGGAGGGAATTAAGTATGCGCTGGCTCCAGGAATTACAGGAACCACTCGCATGATTGGCGGCAGCCCGGCAAATGCTGGGATGGGGCTGTTTTTCGTAAAGTCTATAGCCAAAATTAATAAGGATTTTTTCATAATTTACAGCGGAAACGCCATGTATAAGTTACTTAGAAATACCAAAATCATCAATCATGTCAGGCTATATACTGACCCTTTTAGGGACAAACATTCTAAGAATAACAACTATCCTTATTGGCAAGGCACTGTGGTTGGAATTGACATTACTCTTGACAGGAATAAAGACTTTGATACCCTATTAGACTTGATAAGCAAAGTTTACCAGAAGGAATTAAAATATAAGAAAAAAAGCTTTTTTAAGAGGCCTCAATTTGCATGACAAAAGAAATAAAATTATTTGAGAAAGCAGGAATATTTGCAGAGAATAAAGATATAGCTCAACAGATCAGGGTAAATGAAATAATTCCAGCCCTTCAAAATGGAGAAGAAATTTTGCTTAATTTTGAAAAAATAGAGTCTGCTACTCAATCATTTATGCATGCTTTGATAAGCGACCTCATAAGAAAATTCGGAGTGGACGTACTGGACCGGATTATATTCAAGAATTGCAATGATACAATTAAGAAAATAATTAACATTGTAACGGAATACATGCAACAAGAAGACTGATCTTTAGCAGTTTATAGCCGCTTTATAGCCAAAGTCTGGTTTCTTAGACATAAACCCCAAACACCCATCCCGCCCCATAGCCCAGGATTGCAGCTGTGAAGCCGATAGCAAGAAGCTCCAAGCCGCTGTATAATGGCTTCCCAACAGTGGTCTTTGCCTTGTAATAGCCGAAGCCAAACAGCGTTATTGCGGAAAGGATGATTGAAAGCACAATTGACGCCTTCAGGCTGAAAAAGAAGAATGGCAGCAATGGAACCAAAGCGCCGACAAGTGCAGAGAGGAAAACAATCACCGAATTCACAACCGCATCCCTGTTCCTTACGTGGCTTGCAGTGGAATCCTCGCTCATTAATATTGAAAGCCAGGCCTGCCTGTTTGACGTGACTAAATCAACAATCTTCTCAAGCTCCTTGCCCCTGAAGCCTTTCACAAAATAAATCCTCCTGACAGCAGCTTTCCTTGAATCAGGGCTTGCATCAATTAGCTTTCTCTGCTTCTCAAGCTGGGAAATGTAATGGTCATGGCTTGCCCTTTGCGAAGTGTATGCAACAGCGCCCATTGAGATGGACTCTGCAATGCACGCAGCCAAGCCGCCGGCAATCACAATCCTTATGTCTCCAGAGGCAGCCGCAACCCCAAGAATGACGCCAAATGTGTTCACCAGTCCGTCTTGCCCGCCAAGAATAACCTGGGCGAGCTTTTCAGGAGGCAAAACTTTCCTGGCAAGAAATCCCAAAACCATTCCCATCAAGGAAGAAGATTTATATAAAAGGTTTGCCATGGACAAGCATGCTTGGATTGGAAACAGGACCATTCATTGTTGTTCTCATACGGCTTCTTGTGCCGCTGTCAATATTCCGGTGGCCGCTTGCAGGGGCAATAGCATCAGTTGCCGCAGACGCAACTGATGTAGTCATGCTGACTATAATCGGCATGGGAGACTTCCCTGACTATACATTGATGGACAAGGCACTGGACTGGTATTTCCTGCTTTTCCTGGCAATAGCCTCGCTAAAATGGGCATCCATTGAGAAATGGACAAGCATAGGCTTGTTTTCGTACAGGACAATCGGAGTTATCCTCCTGGAAATCACAAAAATAAGGGAATTGCTCTTTATTTTCCCTAACCTGTTCATACTGTTTTACCTGTTCAATGCTGCAAGGATAAAGTACTATCCGAAATGGAAGCTAACAGGCAAAAGGCTGGTAATTGTGCTATTGTTGCTGCTCATACCCAAGCTTCTGCAAGAATACCTGCTTCACATTGTCCAAGTCCAGCCGTGGACATGGGCATTAAGGAATGTTTTTGGCAAGGTTTAAATAGACGTTACCCAACTGCTGAAAGATGGGAAAAAGAGGACAGGCAGCCACAGAGTTCATAATGACCTATGGCTGGGCAGTGATGATTGTGCTCATGGCTTTCGGCGCGCTCACATACTCAGGAGTCCTGGACAGGCTCAACTCTGCGCCAAAGATATGCGTGATTGAGCCAGGATTTGCCTGCCCTTTCTCAAAGATTGAGCCGGACAAGGTCATCCTGGTTGTGAAGAATGCAAAGCAGGAGGACATCAACGTGACTTCAGTTACAGTCCAGCACTGCACTGGCTCAGCATCAGGCGTAATGACGCCTGAGCAGCAGGTGAACTTTGCTGTCGGCGGCTGCGGGAACACTGTAAACAAGAACTTCAAGGCAGACATTTACTTCACTTACTATGGAAAGAGCCAGCTTGTCCACACCTCAAAGGGAAAGATACAGGGAGTTGTGGAGCCTAAGTATAACGGGTAAATTATGGCTGAATTATAACTGAATAATACGTAATTAATGGCCAAATTCAATTCTGGCAAATTAAAAAGATTTATATACTAGTATGCAAAAAGGTATACTGCAAAAGAGGTGAATTGATGAATTATAAGCTCACAGCATTTCTAATAACACTCCTTTTGTTTTCAAGCTTTGCTGTCGCCTTGCCTGATTTGGCTGTAGTTTCAGTCCAGACAAGCCCGCAGAACCCTACTGACAAAGACGGCATATCATACAATGTGACTGTGCAAAATATTGGCAGGAGCAAGGCCTCTGTCTCGACTCTATCATTCTCAGTCTCTAGCTGGACCTTTTTTGCCAGTACGCCGGCGCTTAGCCCCGGTAAAAGCTCTAGCAGCGTTTTCAAGACGCCAGCCAATGGTTTTGGGGGAACACAAATCATGCGCACAAAAGCAGACTATTACACCAAAGTCAAGGAATCAAACGAAACAAACAACGAATTGACAAAACCAATAACGATAACCCCAGCCACCGGCAGCATATTTGCGAATTCAGACCCCATGAGGGCTTCTATAACAATAGACGGTATAGCATTGCAATTCTCAACGCCGGCAACATATCCCGGGCTTGACCCTGGCTTCCATGTTGTTGCCCTAAACCTTACAGGATACCAGGATTACAGTGAAACAGTGCAGGTTACAGCAGGATCAACAACAACAGTTTATGCAGTTCTCTCGCCAATCCTGCCAACAACAGGAGATTTGAGCGTTTCTTCAGAACCGGCAGGAGCAGCATTGTACCTTGACAGCGTGTATAAAGGAACAACTCCTGTTCTTGTGACAGGCATAGCGCCTGGAGGCCACACAGTAAATGTTTCAAAAACAGGATATGTTGATTATGTCCAGACAATCAACATAGTTGCAGGAGGAGTTGCATACTTAAGCCCAGTACTTTCCCCTGTGCCAACCACAGGAGACCTGGCTTCTGACTCAATTCCACAGGGAGCGTCGCTTTACGTTGACAATGTTTACAGGGGATTAACGCCTGTCAACACAACCGGGCTTTCTCCAGGGGCACACGCGCTAAAATTCTCGCTTTCAGGATACATGAATTCATTCAAGAACATAACCATAATTGCAGGCTCAACAACATTTGTTACGCAAGCGCTTGCAGCCGCGGTTACAGGAACACCAGACCTTGTGGTTTCAGACATAAGCTGGGTTCCATCAAGCCCAACAAATAACGACACTGTCACGCTTCAATTCACTGTTTCAAATATCGGAACCGCGAGCGCTGGAACTTCAACCCTTGTGGCTGGCGGCTGGGGCGCATTGGTAAATGACCTGATTCCGCAGATGGCTCCAGGCGGCTCTTACACAACAACACACGTAACACCTGCGCCTTACCCAGGCATAACCCGGATTACAGCCACAGCTGACTATTATGGCAATGTTCTGGAATCAAATGAGAACAACAATGCGCTTCAGAAAAACCTTACTGTTGTCTGGGCAGGCAAGACTTTGACAGTCTCAGTATCAGTCACAGGAAATAGTGCTTATGTGACATCAACGCCGTCAGGAGCAGATGTCAGCCTGGACGGCTCACAGTTTGCCGGAGTAACGCCGACAACAATAAGCAATGTTCCCGGTGGACAGCACTATGTGGTTGTGTCTATTCCTGGGTACACAACCGTAACAAGTAATTTTACCGTGGGAACAGTTTCTTCGCAGACAATTTCCAGCCCAGACCTTGTAATAACCGATTTTTCATTCAGCAAGCCTAACCCGTCAACAGCTGACTACGAAACAATAACAGTCACGGTCAAGAACATAGGAACAGCAACAGCTGCAGGAGACGCATATGTTGGGCTGAAAGGAAACCTTAAGAAGTGGAGAATAGGCGGCATAAGCAACCTTGCGCCTGGAGCAACAGGATCTGTTTCAGTGTCAACATGGCTAAACCAGGGAGGGTATTATTTCAACGCAGAAGTCGATGACTTTCAGAGGGTCAATGAATCAAATGAGAGCAACAACATGATGATAAAGCAGATAACTGTCGGAACAGGGAACACAGGAAGCATGAGCATAGACTCAAACCTTGGCGCAAGCGTGTATTTGGACTATGCATACGTCGGCAAGGCACCACTAACATTAACTGAAGTCAGCAGCGGAAAACACCTAGTCCACATCCAAAAGCAAGGATACATGGACTCAATGACAGCAGAAACCGCATATTCCGGAATGACCACAACTGTTAACAGGCCATTAAGCTCTTTGGCAAGCGGAAGCCCAGACATGACAGTGAAAGACATTGTCTTCATTCCTTTCGTGGCAGGAGTCCCAATGACATGGAGAGATTACTCAGCCCTCCCGGCAGTATGGACAATAATACAGAATGTTGGAGGCTCAACAGCAACCACGCCTGTGACAGCTGTTAACGGAGCAGGAACATCAACCAGAACAGGGGTAGGCATAGTAGAGGCAAACCACCCAAGCGACAGTCTCCTTCCAGGCGAGGCATTTGCCCTGTCATTCAGCCCTGTAGCATCAGACGGAACATACACTATAAACTCAACAACAGACCCTGACAACTGGATTGCAGAGCTTGACGAAACAAACAACGCAATGATAAAAGACGTGGCTATAACAAGCGCGCCCCCAAGCCAGCCTACAGCTACAAACACCACAATTTCAGGTGCAGCAGTGAAGAAGCACTCTACCAACTCTACCAGGAAAATAACAGCAAGGGCAGTAACCAACACAACCCAGAAAGTGTTCAACCCGAACAAGTGCTACAAGGTCTGCTCCAAGTCAGCCTCAACAAGCTGCTATCACATTTGCAGGAACAACTAATTCTTTAGAAAATAATAAGCCTCCGGAGGGATTTGAACCCTCGGCTTGATGCTAATCCGGATGCCATACGAAGCATCCACTCTACCGCTGAGTTACGGAGGCGCTACTTTAAGTTTGCAAGAATCTCTTCCTTTTTCCTCAATTTTTTCTGGCACTCGCTGCAAATGGAATGAGGCTTTCCCTTCTCATCCTTGACGATTGTGCCAACTATTTTCTTGAGGAAAGTCTCGGCCACATTCTTCCTGCAGACTTCGCATTTCATATGCAGAGGCTATCCGGCTCTCTTATAAATCTTTTTGCCTGAGCCAGGCAAGATTTAAATAACCCGGCAGCAAATGAATCCCCATGATAAGCGTCTACATCACGTTCAAGGACGAGGCAGAGGCAAGGAAGATTGCCACGCATCTCCTGAAGAAAAAGCTGATTGCCTGCGCAAACCTTTTCCCTGTCACAAGCCTTTACTCATGGAGGGGAAAAATTGTTGACGAGAAGGAAATGGCAATGATGGCAAAAGCCCCCAAGGGCAACTTTGAAAGGATAAGGAGCGAAGTGAAGGCAATGCACAGCTATGAAGTGCCGTGCATAGTCAGCCTCCCGGTCGAGGACAAGGACGATGACTTCCACAAATGGGTGGGAGAGGAGGCAAAGGGGCTGGGGCCATGAGCAAGCCTAAAAGGTTACTCTGTCACCAACATGGCGGTGGCTTCTAAACTCTGACTTGAAATCCCTGAACTCCTCCCTTGATTCCCTGAACTCAGAAAGCATTTTTTTCTCAAAATAATGAAACCTTGCTTCTAACCTAAAAAGCGCTCTCGTCAGGGCAGCCATCCATACCACCAAAACCATAACGCCCGAATTGGCCAGCAAGCTATCAATCCAGCTTCCGCCAAGTATGCTTCGGATGAACTGGTAAACGATAAACAAGGTGAACACTATCAGTATCCACCTGGAAATAACATCAAAATATATTTTTGCCTTCATTTTCAAATTATAAAGTAGGTTTTTATTATCCATATCAGATATACTATGGAAAAAAGGATTTGCGAAAAAAAAGCAGCCTGCCAGCCTATCCTGTCGGCTTTTTCCCAAAATTCCGATTTTTCATCATTTTCAGCCATAAGTTGTTAATGGTATAACCCCTTAATAAAGCTATGCCCGAAAATTCCGGAAATATTACAGATTTGTCGTCTATTCCGTGAATATTGCGAAATCCTGAAATTATTCAATGACAGTCCCGCTGAATGCTTTTCCCCTCAGGAAATTCTCAAGGTTTTTCAAATCCTTTCCGACAGCCACAACCTTGATCCCTGCAGAATGAGCATCCCTGCTTGCAACAGGGTCAAAGGGAACATTCAGGCCCGGGCTCCATTCATTCCCGAACATTTTCCTGAATTCACTCCAGCTGATTTTCCTTATCGGCCTTGCATTCCCAAACTTTTCAGGGTCCCTGTCATAGACATAAGGCCTGCTTGTGATGTTTATGATTGTTGATATGCCGTTCTTTCTTGCGAGCTGCGCTGCAATGTAGTCTGTGCTCCAGCCAGGCTTCCATCCTGCGGCAACAAGGACGCCTTCCCTGAACGAGACTTTCTTAGGCTCGTGAATGACTGTCCTGTTTGCAACCTTGCTCAAAACATCCCTTAGAAGCTGGGCATTCAGCCTTGTCGCATGCACGCCAATCCAGTCAAGGTCATCCTTTGAAATTTCCGAAACAGCCTTTGCAGCGTTCTGGTAATCCCTGCAAATTCTCCCGCCGCCGCAGATGATTATGAACTTGCTCCCTTCCTTCACAAGCTTTTCAATGAGCCCCTTGAATTCCCTGAGGAAATTGACATCAACAGAGGAAGGGACGAGAACAGACCCGCCCAAAGAAACCACAAAGATGCTCTTGCTTGACATAGCTATAACTCAAAATGCAAAGGTTATAAAGCTTTCTCCGTCAGTAAAAGTGGTGCGCGAAGCGGGAGTTGCCCCCGTCGGGGTGCTGAGAGCCTTTCCGTTAGGAAAGGCGTCGCACCATCAAAGAGCCAATAATAACATCTAAATTTCTTACCGAAACCTTTATATAATAGCAGCCCATACTCCCCTTTAGTTTTCTGGGGAGTTCTAAAATGGAATCAATCCAAGTTAAGAAGGGTACAACCACTGTAGGCATATTGTGCAAGGACGGAATAGTTCTGGCTGCAGACAAAAGAGCCACTATTGGCGGGCTGATTGCAGACAAGAAAAGCCAGAAGATATTCAAGATAACAGAGAACATGGCCCTGACAATGGCCGGAACAGTCTCTGACGCGCAGCTCCTTTACAAGCTAATCAGGGCGGAAATCAAGCTCAAGCAGCTCCGAACTGAGAGAGAGCCAAACGTGCACGAGACCGCAAACCTGCTTGCGGGAATGATTTATGGAAACATAAGGAAGTTCAGCGTCATACCCGGAATATCACACTTCCTGTTCGGAGGGGTTGACAAGGACGGATTCCACCTGTACGATTTGTTTGCAGACGGCTCAATAACAGACATAGATGACTTTGTCTCGTCAGGCTCGGGCAGCGTCATGGCTTACGGAGTGCTTGAGACAATGTACAGGACGGACCTCTCAGTGAAGGAAGCCCTGTCAATAGCGGTGAGGGCAGTCAGCGCGGCAATACAAAGGGACACTGGGTCTGGGGAAGGAATAGATGCAATCACAATAACTTCTGAAGGCGTCAAGACAGCTTTTGAGAAGAAGATAGACACAACAGTGAGAATTGAATCTAAATAGTTGATAGTGAGCAGTTAATAGTTAGTGGTTAATGGTTTAATGGCTAGTGATTGGTGATTGGTGATTGGTGATTGGTGGTTGGTTGTGGCTGAAGTCTAGTTTTTTCAAGGCAACTGAACCTAAACATGAATAACAAAAGGTTTTCTGAATGACGAAGATAATAAAGGAAATCCTAAAAAGCCTGCCAGAGGACAAGATATCCGATGCAGTCTTTGAGGGGGCAAACATTGTTCTCTATACAAAGGACAAGAACTTCTTCCTGAACAATGAAGGGCTCATCAAGAAGATAGTTGATGATATCAAGAAAAGAGTGGAGCTGAGGCCTGACCCGGAGATAACAATGGAGCAGGAAGAGGCAACAGAGCTGATAAAGAAAATAGTCCCTGAAAAAGCAGGGGTTAGCAACATCATCTTTGACACGCAAAGAAGCCAGGTTGTCATTGAGGCGGAAAAGCCAGGGCTTGCAATCGGCAAGCAGGGAAGCATCCTAAGGGACATAAGGAACATGACACTTTGGGTTCCATTGATAAGAAGGACTCCTGCGATAAAGTCAAAGCTGATTGAAAACATAAGGGGAGTCCTATACCAGAATTCTGACTACAGGAGAAAGTTCCTGAACAAGACAGGCCACAGGATTTACGACGGCTGGATAAGGGAGAAGAAGAATGAATGGATAAGGCTTTCATTCCTTGGAAGCGGAAGGCAGGTTGGAAGAAGCTGCCTCTTTTTGCAGACGCCTGAATCAAGGGTCCTGCTTGACTGCGGAGTTGATGTCGCGAGCTTTGACCAGAATGCATACCCATACCTTGAAGCTCCGGAGTTTGACATCAATGAGCTGGATGCAGTGATAATCACGCACAGCCACATCGACCATTGCGGCTTCGTTCCATATCTTTACAAGTTCGGATACAAGGGCCCAACATACATGACTGCTCCGACAAGGGATGTGTCTGCATTGCTGCTCCTTGACTACATCAAGATAATGAGGTCAGAGGGAAAGGATGCGATATTCTCAACAGAGGATGTCAAGGAAATGGTGAAGCACACAATCACGCTTGATTATGAAGAAGTCACAGATGTAACGCCTGACATAAGGGTGACGCTTTACGATGCAGGGCACATCCTTGGAAGCTCAATGATACACCTCCACGTCGGGAACGGGCTGCACAACATCCTGTACACAGGCGACATGAAATACGGAAAGACAATGCTGCTTGACCCTGCTGTGACACAATTCCCAAGGCTTGAGACAATGATACTCGAGTCAACTTATGGCGGCAAAGAAAACCTGCAGCCAGACAAGAAGGAAAGCGACGAGAACCTTGGCTCAGTAATCAAGGAAACCATTGCCAGGGGCGGGAAAGTTTTGATTCCAACACTTGGAGTCGGAAGAAGCCAGGAAGTGATGCTCATCATCGAGCACCTTGTGAGGACTGGCTTCATAGACAAGATTCCAGTGTTCATCGACGGGCTTGTATGGGACGTGACTGCCATTTACACAGCATACCCAGAGTATTTGAACAACAACATAAGGAAGCTGATTTTCCACAAGGACCAGAACCCGTTCCTCAGCGAGATATTCAAGGAAGTGGCAAGCCAGAAGGAAAGGATGCAGGTAATAGAGGAGGCAGGGCCCTGCGTGATACTTGCAACATCAGGGATGCTCACAGGCGGGCCAAGCGTTGAGTATTTGAAGCACTTGGCAGACAACCCCAAGAACAGCCTGTGCTTTGTCAACTATCAAGGCGAAGGCAGCCTCGGAAGGCGGATACAAAGGGGGGAGCGCGAGATTCCGTTCAGCACAGGGCCAAACCAGCAGGAAATGCTCCAGATAAAGATGGAAGTGCATTCAGTGGAAGGGTTTTCAGCCCACTCAAGCAGGAAGCAGCTGCTCAACTTCATCTACAAGTGCAGCCCAAGGCCGAAAAAAGTCATAGTCAACCACGGCGAGGCTTCAAGGTGCATTGACCTTGCAAGCGCAATCCACAAGGTGAACAGGATAGAGACAGTCGCCCCGAGGAATCTGGAGACTGTCAGGATAAAGTAAGGCTTCACCCTATTTCTTTCCAGTCAGCAGCCTCAACCCAGTTGAATATTCCTCAAAAGTTTCTTCAGACTTTATTCCAGCTCCTGCAAAAACACCCATAATTTCAGAGACTGTAGTGGAAAGCATCTTGGCTGCCTTGTCAACTGAAATTCTTCCTTCCCTGTAAAGGGCTATTGCCCTTTTTTCAAGGAGCTTTTGCCTTCCATGCTTTATCAGCACTTTCAATGCCGTGCTTTTGTCAACCTTTTCCTCCCTAGCGGTATCGTCTATCATTCTAGCCACTTCTGGCCCTATTCTTGCCCCGACAAATCCGGATTCAGGCATTTTTTCCAACCTCCTCAATCAGCCTTTCAATAAGCACGTCATTAAACCATCCATCGGTTTTCAAGACCCTTAATGCCTGCCTGGTTTTATCAGCAGATATTTTCCCTGCTTTGTGCAAAGCCATTATTATTTCAGGGCTTCCAACCAGGGCAATGGAGTTTACCATAGCCGCCTTTCTTCCCTGCTTGTTATCAGTTGCCACCGAATCAAAGGTTCCTTGCATCGCCAACGCCAAAGAGTCGGCCTCTCCGCTTCCCATCCCAAAATCAGCCATGAGTCTGTTCCTCAACTTTTCATTCTTATTCCCTGATATGGACAAAATTTTGCTTTCAACAAGCCTTCGCGTTATCATGGCGTCCAGCAATTTCTTCTCAATTCCAGCCAAAACTTCATTAAGCACAGTGCCTGGCAGGGTTATATCATGTGTTTTTGCAGCAGGCTCCAGGACAGATGATTTTGCAAGCAAAATAACTGTGCATGCGTCCATAACAAGCTTCATTAAACATTGTTAAACTTTGTTAAATATAAGCTTTTCGGTTTTGGGTCATTGCTATTGCAAAACCTTCCTCAGCTCCTCAGCCGAGAACTCAGACCAGTGCCTTCCCGTGAAATGGAATTTTGAGCTGGCACTGTCCCAGAGAAGGAAGCCATAAGGCTTCTTCTCTTCGCCTGTAACTATTATTAATTCAGGCGGGATGAAATAAGAGGTGTAGAGATTCTCCTTCAATGTGTCGGCTGTAATTGACTCAGTGTCAAGCTTGTCTGCCTTTACCTTCATTGAGATGATCCGGCAGGCATCAACCAGCTCTCCCTGGCCGTCATAATTGACGCAGAAGTTCAGGAAGAACTTGTCATAGTCCTTTGTGCTGTCAACCACTGCCTTTATGGACTCCACAAGCCTGCTTGGAAGGTCATACCATTTGCCGAGAACAGAAACCTTTGCCTGGTGGGAATGGATGCTCTCATCATCCTTCAGCAACGCGAAGAATTCCTCCATGCTGTCAATAGCCGGCTCAAACTCCTCCCTTGCCATCGCCCCTGAGGGAAGCAGATGGATAGTGACAATTGGTATCTTGCTTTCAAACACCAGGGCTAGGATTTCCATTATTATCCAGCTTCGCCTGGAATAAAGGGAGTCAAGGGAGAGTTTCTTCTCCACAGAAAAATCATAGTCTGCCCCTGCAAGTGAGATCGCTATGTGCTTGAATGACATCTATCTTTCATGGAAAACAAAAATCTTATATATATTTTTGCCAAAAGCAAGCCATGCTTGGCGTTTTGTCACAAATAATCACTGCAGCAGCCCTTCTTGCCGGCTCAATAACCGACATAAGGGCAAGGGAAGTGCCAGACTGGCTCAATTATGCTGCGGCTGTCGCAGGGATTGGAATGGCTGCCATTTATTCTGCTGTTACGCTAAGCTGGTGGCCCCTGATTTACAGCGCAGCAGGATTGATTATATTCCTTGCAATAGCATTCATTATGTTCTACACCGGGCAATGGGGAGGGGGAGACAGCAAGCTGCTCATCGCGCTTGGCGCGCTCATGGGATTTGAATTTTCGATAAATCCATTCTTTGTGGGCATAAGCCAGCCACTGATATCATTCTGGGTCAACCTGCTTGTTTCCGGAGTTGTGTATGCGTTTGCATGGAGCGTCTTCCTTGCAGCCCGCAATTTGAGCGGCTTTGCAATGCACTTCTCCCAGCAGGCAGCAGAGCTCAAGAGATTCAGGCTCACAATCATTTCGGCAGCTGCAATTTCGCTTGCATTTTTCCTGATTGCAAAAGATGCAGGCAGCCGGACAGCTGTGATTGGCGCAGCAGCTGCCATCGCAGCAGGCGGATTCCTCCTTGTCTTCACAAAGGCAGTTGAAAAGAGCTCAATGCTCAAGCTTGTTGACCCTGAAAAGCTGACAGAGGGCGACTGGATAGCAAAGAATGTCTATTCCGGGAAAAAATACATCTGCGGGCCAAAGGACTTGGGAATAGAGAAAAGGCAAATAAGGGAATTATTGAAGCTGAAGAGGCAAGGAAAGATAACAAAGATACTCATAAAGGAAGGGATACCATTTGTGCCGTCATTCCTGATTGCCTTCATTCTTACGCTAAAGGTTGGCAACGTATTGATACTATTCCTTGCCTAAGGCAATCTCCTCAGCTGCCTCATGAAAGGGTCTGGCCTTTTCCTTTCTGGCTTGTCCTCCTGGGGCTCAGGTTCAGCTTCCTTGGCTGGCTCATTTGAAGGCACGCTGAACATCTGCTGCCTTATCTCAGACTCAACAATTGACATCTGCTCGTCATTCAGCTTCCTTGAAGGCCATGAGAAATTCAGGCCGTCATCCTTTGCCCTCGGAATGACATCAACAGCAATGTGAGCCACTTTTTGGCCTGCTCCCAGGCCGTTTGTCACAATTAAATTCGTGCCTTGCGCCTTGAGCCCCTCAAACATCGCGCTCGAGACCTTGTTTGCCGCGTCAAACATTGCCTTGATTGTGTCGTCAGGGGCCTGCTCTATTATCTGGATGTGCTGCTTGGGGAAGACAATGACGTGGCCCGGAACGCTGGGCCTTGGAGGGAGGGCTGCTGTTATGGAATTGTCCTCGAACAATATTTCTCCCCTGAATCCGCACAAAGCGCAGTCAACCATTTTTCAAAAGCAAGCCTGTTATTGAATCAAGGTCTGACTTTTTCGGCTCAGCCTTCACTCCGGCCGCTTTTTTTGCTTTTTTCCCTGCGGGCTTTTTTGGCATGGCCTTTTCCTCCTGGCCCTGAGGAGCAGGCAACCCGTGCCTTGAGGCAAGGATTTCCTGAAGCTGGAGCTTCACCTGAGACTGGACTTCCGGAGCTATGTCATTCTCCAAAGGAGTCAATGCCAATCCATCTCCGGCAAGCCTTGGTATGACATGAATCATGAAATGCGGCGCCCTTTGCCCTGCAATCCCGCCGTTTGCAACGAAGATAGTAGTTCCGTCACTCTTCACGGCGCGCAATGAAGCCTGCGACAAATTCTTTCCTGCCGAGAAAACCTTTCCCAGGATATCAGGGGGAACCTGGGGCATGAAGATAAAGTGCTCTTTCGGCATAACGAGCACATGGCCTGCGTTTGCAGGGTTTATGTCAAGCACAGCAAAGACTGACTCATCCTCGTAAACCTTCCTCGAGGGAATCTTGCTCTCAATGATCTGGCAGAAAAGGCAGTTTTCCCTGGAGAAGGCGGCTTGCTGGGATTGTTCATCCATTCCCCTAAGCCAGCCTGCGCATTATTTAAAGCTTGCCCTAGGATAACTTTTTTATAGAAACCAATGGTTAATCAATACCATGGAATTCAT
>CAYJXD010000010.1:0-16156 GCA_964374085.1 uncultured Methanosarcinales archaeon
CAAAACCGCAAATATTTTATAGTATCCGGGCAGAGTAAAACCATGAGGCCGAGCGTTGAGGAGCTTGCTGTTTTCTGCAAGAAGAAGGGGTTTGTTTACCCGAATTCTGAGATTTACGGAGGAATGTCTGGGTTCTATGACTATGGGCCCCTGGGAGTTGAGCTGAAGAACAACATCAAGATGGAATGGTGGAAGACACATGTGCACATGAGAGAGGATGTTGTTGGCATTGACGGGGCGATAATAACAAACCCGAAAGTGTGGGTTGCCTCAGGCCATGTCAACAACTTTACAGATGCCTTGCTTGAATGCGAAAAATGCCACCACAAGGTAAGGGGAGACCAGTTCATAGAGGAGAAGCTGAAGATGGACACAGCAGGGCTTCCACTTGAGCAGATTGACGAAATTGTTTCAAACCACAAGCTGAAGTGCCCGAAATGCTCAGGCCATTTTGGGAAAGCGGCAGGGTTTAACCTTATGTTCAAGACAACAGTCGGAGCAGAAGGCGGGGCTGATGCTTACCTAAGGCCAGAGACTGCGCAGCTGATATTCGCAGACTTCAAGCAGGTCATTGACTCCACCCGAGTAAAATTGCCGTTTGGGATAGCCCAGATAGGGAAAGCGTTCAGGAACGAGATAAGCCCCAGGGATTTCCTGTTCAGGCTCAGGGAGTTTGAGCAGATGGAACTCGAATACTTTATCCATCCAAAAGAAATCCACAAGTGCCCTTACATCGGGGAAGTTGAGGATTACAAACTAATTGTTTACAGCGCAGAGATGCAGGAAAAGAAGCACGCTGCCAAGGAGATGAGCATAAAGGAGTGCGTTGAAGGGAAAATAATCAAGACACCATGGCATGGCTACTGGCTTGCATTTGAGCACAAGTGGTTTTCCAATCTCGGAGTAAATCCGTCGCATTTGCGGATAAGGCAGCACCTTGATGAGGAGAAGAGCCACTATGCACTTGACACATGGGATTTGGAATACCACTTTCCATCAGGATGGAAGGAGATGCTTGGGATGGCAAACAGGACTGACTATGACTTGAAGCAGCACATAGAGCACTCTGGGAAGGACCTGAGCTATTATGACGAGGAGAAAAAAGAAAGAATAGTGCCGCATGTTGTAGCAGAGCCTTCGCAGGGCGTTGAAAGGGCATTCATCGCATTCATGCTTGAGGCATTCCATGACGACAAGCAAAGGGGAAACATAGTGCTGAAGCTGCATCCAAGGATAGCTCCATACAAGGCAGCTGTATTCCCATTGGTCCAGAACAAGCCAGAGCTTGTGAAGAAGGCAAGGGAAATCTTTGTTTCTGTCAGGGAAAGGTTCAACAGTTATTGGGATTCGGGCGGCTCAATAGGGAGAAGGTATGCTAGGGCAGACGAGGCTGGAGTTCCAGCGTGCATAACTGTTGACTTCCAGACGCTTGAAGACAACACCGTGACAGTCAGGAGCAGGGACAGCACAAAGCAGATAAGGGCAAAGGCAGAAGAAATACCTAATGTAATTGAAAGATTCCTCGCAGGAGAGACGTATTAGGAATTTGCAAGCCCTTCAAACAGCGTTTCCCACACTGTCTGGTTTATAACGCCAGAGCCTTTCCAAAGGATAATTCCGTTCCTGCCAATCGCATACTTTGAAGTGGTGTATGCAACGCCATAGCTTCTGAGAATGTCCAAATTTCCCGGAGCAAATTCAACTGATTTCAAGCCAATCCAATTCTCATACTCCTTTACTTTTGACATGTCTTCGGACAAGTCCATGTCAATCGCTATAAGCCTGACCTTGCCTTCATATTCCGGATAAGCCTTCCTTATGTTCTCAAAGTCCAACTTGCAGTAAGGGCACCATGTGGTCCAGAAATAAACAAGGACAGGCTCGCCATTTGACGTTAATTCACTGAGCCTGATTTCCTTTCCTTTGGTAGTTGTTATGGTGAAGTCAGGAGCCTTGCTGCCTTTATTGCTGCCTTCTGCTTCCGGAACAACAGGATTTCCATGCTCGTCATAAACTATCAGGCCTGTTTCCCCGTCTGCAGGGATGTTTTGAAGGTCGTCAATGCTGACTTTTTCTCCAGAAGAGCAGCCTGCTGCAAAAAGGACAAGGACAAGAGCCAATGCCAATGAAATTCTCATATGCAAGATGTTTTTTCAATGATATAAATGCTTTTTGGAGAAAAGAATATAAACCAAAAGCAACAACTAAGGCATATGGTAGGAGTTACTAGCGTTTCGACATACACTCAGCGCACAGTTATTGGCGCAAACCCGCCACATCCTAATGTCCATGGCTTGAACCAATCAAGCCAAAGGAGAATTGAAGGGCAGCTTGGAAATGTGGCAGTAGTATACGGGGATTCTGCAATGCCTAGAACTTCTTCATATACTCCACTGAGCACTCCTCCAGAAGGGTCAGGTCCAATGAGCCAAATAAGCTCTGCAAACAATTCAAACAGCGGCGGGTCTGGACGCGGCGGAACTATAGACGAAAGAGTTTAGAACTTCTCAAAGTGGACTATTTCATCAAAGCCATATCTCTTGAGCCTCGGCTTTTGTGGAGCTGATTCATAGCCAAGCGTTATGAGCATTACAACTTCATACTTTTCAGGTATTCTGAATTCATGCTTGACAGCCTCAGCATCAAAGCCCTCCATCGGGCAGGTTTTCAGCCCAATGCTTTCAGCCGCAAGCATCAAGGTCATTGCAGCCAGTGAAGTTGACCTTATCGCCCAAATCCTTGACCTTTCCCTGTCCGAGGCTAATTTCTCTACCTTTGCAATAGTCTCTTTTTTCTTCTCTTCAGAATAATAGCCTTTCCTGACCCTGTCGCTGAAAATGTCTTCAGCATGGTCCATAGGGTCTGTGCTTCCAAGGACTATGATTGATGCTGAGGCTTCCTCAACATGAGCCTGGTCAAGGGCGCATTTCCTAAGCCTTTTCTTGCTTTCCTTGTCACGGACAACAATGAACTCCCAAGGCTGGAGGTTATAGCTGGATGGGGAAAGCTTTACCAAGTCAAAAAGCTGCCTGAGCTGCTCATCTATGACTTCACGGCTGCTGTCGTAGTTCCTCACTGAGCGCCTCTCCTCAACTATTTTTTTGAAGTCCATATCAGCGGAAAAAAGCAACACTCTTTTAAATTTATGGCAATTTTCAAAAAAATAACCATTTCGGGGCTGTAGTGTAAAGTCACTGCTGTGACTAACACATACATCCCCTTCATTTCATTCGGGGCTGTAGTGTAACTTGGTATCACTCGACCTTCGGGTCTTGCGAGAAAAGGGTCGAAATCGGGGTTCAAATCCTCGCAGCCCCATAAGTTTAAATAAACTTTTTATACCACTGTCTGTATAAGCGGGGGTGGCAGAGCCTGGCCAAATGCGCAGGCTTCAGGAGCCTGTCCCTTAGTGGGTGCGCGTGTTCGAATCACGCCCCCCGCATAGTTTTTCAAAAGGTGCTGAAATGGAAATTAAGGATTTGATTGCAAAGAAGAAGAATGTTGACATAGAGCTTGAAGTGGTTGAGCTGGGCATTGTGCGGGAGTTCTCAAAGTTCGGCCAGGCAGGAAGGGTTGTTACGGCCATTGCAAAGGACAAGACAGGCAAAGTGAACCTGACCTTATGGAATGAGCAGACAGACCAGATAAAGGCAGGCGACAAAGTCAAGCTGACAAACGGCTATGTCAATGAATGGCAGGGCGAGCTGCAGCTTACAACAGGCAGGATGGGGACTTTGGAGATAGTCAAGGCTGCCAAGGACACCAAGAAAAAGAAGTAGCTGGTTCTATAGAAAATAATATAAACCGTGGTTTTACACTGAAATTCCAATGGGGATGTAGCTCAGCTTGAGAAGCTAGCAGCATATGTTAAGCTTCGGCTTAGGAGAGCTCCTTAGGGTCTCAAACTACGCTGAAGCCGTAGATGTCCTGGGTTCAAATCCCAGCATCCCCACTTTATACATTAAACTTAAATAATCAGGCAATACTTTTAGCCTCATGGCAAAGAAGGAAACAATAGTCGTGTTCTGCGCGCACTCTGATGACCAGGTGTTCGGGCCTGGCGGGACAGTTGCAAAATACGCTGCCAACGGGCATGATGTCATTAATGTTGTTTTTTCCCATGGAGAGATGACGCACCCTTGGCTGAAGAAAAGGATAACAGTTGAGATGAGGCAGCTCGAGGCTGTTGAGGCAGACAAGATAATTGGCGGGAAGGAAGTCCTTTTCCTGGGGATAAACGATTCAATGCTTGCAAAGGAAGCTGGCTCTGGATGGGTTCTTGACAAGATAGAGCACATGATAAGGCACTACCAGCCTGGAAAGATTTTCACGCACTCGCAGGATGACTTGCACCCTGGGCACAGGGCAGTGAACAAGGCTGTGGTGAAAGCCCTGGACAGGATGAAGTTCAAGGGGGAAGCCTATGCGTTTGACGTATGGAACCCTTTCAACTTCAGGGGAAGGAACCAGCCAAAGATGTATGTTGACATCACGCAAACTTTTGAAAAGAAAATAGACGCGCTGAAATGCTTCAGGAGCCAGTGGATGGCAATGATAACGCTATTATGGAGCATCTATTTCAGGGCGCTTCTCAACGGCCTGGAGGCAGGCTGCAAATACGCAGAGAGGTTTTACAAGATACGATGACAAAGCTCCTTATCGCGACTGACTCGTTCCTTCCAAGATGGGATGGAGTTGCAAGGTTTCTCAATGAAGTCATTCCAAAACTCTCTGACAATTTTGAGATTGAAGTTATTGCTCCTGACTTCAAGGGCGAGTTCACAGGATATGTGGATGTGAAAGTGACCAGGGTTCCATTGGGAAGCATGATGATAGCAGACTATCCTGTGCCAAAGCCATCCTACTCGCTGATAAGGCAGAAAGTTGCAGAGGCAGACATTGTCTGGACGCAAACCATAGGCCCTATTGGGGCAATGGCGATAAAGGCGGCAAGCGGGAAGAAGAAAAAAACAATTGCCTATATCCACTCAATTGAATGGGAGCTTTTCCCGAAAAGCCTGCAGACGCTCAAGCCATTGTCCTGGGTTGTGCACCATTCCACTTCATTCATTGCGAAATACCTGTACAACAAGTGTGACTTGCTGCTGGTGCCTTCAGAAGGGGTTGCAGAAATCCTCCAGAAAAAAGGAATCAAGTCGCCGAAGAAAGTGGTGAAAATGGGCGCGAATGTAAAGCAGTTCTGCCCGCCTGACAGCAAGGAGAAGGCAAAGCAGGCAATTGGAATAGACCCAGGCAAGCTTGTAGTCGGGTTTGCAGGAAGGATAGGAAGGGAAAAGGACATCATGACTTTGTACAGGGCATTTGGAAGGATACACAGGAAGCACAATTCAGTCCTCCTAATTGTGGGGCAGGACATGAGCGGCATAACAAAAGCCATTGACAGCTCAAAGGCAACAGTTTTTGGAAGCACAAACAATATCGTGCCTTATCTCCAGGCAATGGATATCTATGTGCTGCCTTCCCTCACTGAAACCTCATCATTGTCAACAATCGAGGCAATGAGCTGCCAGCTGGCTGTGATAAGCACTCCAGTTGGCTCAGTAACAGAGTACATAAGGGATGGGTTCAATGGCCTGATTTTCCCAAAGAAAGACTCTTACGAGCTTTCAAAGAAAATAGACCTGCTGCTCGGGGACACGATGATGAGGAAAAGGCTCGGAGAGAATGCAAGAAGGACTATAATCGACAAGTTCTCGTGGGACAAGACCATCCAGGAGCTGAAGAGTGTTTTTGACGGGGTTTAGCCTGCAGCCATTAAATCCAAAAATTCTTTTGGAGTAACTATTCGTATATCCTCAAAGCTTTTGATGCCGGTAAGATGGGGGTCACCGCTCACTATATAATCAGCTCCGCCATCCACAGCTACTTCTATAAACTTGTTGTCCGAAGGGTCATCCTTTATTTCGGTGAATCTTGATTTTGTTTCTATTTTTACTGATAGATTTTCGAAATTATCGATAAAGAATTCCTTGTCTTCATTGCTCATTAAGGCAGAGATTTTAGGCCTCTCAAAAACCTCCTTGACCTCGGCAATTATCTCCACCGAGGATATGTTTTCAATAACTCCAGACAGCATTAATGCAAAAATCTTTGCAGGATTGCCTTCGTCTGATATTGCCGCAGAAACCACAACATTGGTGTCAAGAACTACCCTTACCTTTCCGCCTGACTGCCGCGATTTCATCATTTATTTGCTGAAAACCAATCTTTCTTGCTCTTGACCTGATTTCCATGAATTGGCTTATAAGCTTTTTCTTGTCCAGCTTTTTCATAATGATTGTTTCCCTGTCAAGAGGCATGACAGTAAAGATGGTGTCTTCTCCGGCATTAATGTATTCCCTGATTTCCCTGGGTATTATAACCTGTCCTCTAGTGGACATCTTGGTTGTGTCAACTGCTCCAGTGTCGCTCATGTCATTTCACCGCTCTTTAGCAGCCTTGGCCCATATATAAATTTTTCGATAAATAAGTTTTTCTTATTTTCATGATAAACTTAAAAATATGATGGTTAGGGCTGTCCAGGAGCTGAAGAGTGTTTTTGAGAAGCTGTAATTACATAGTCTTTGATGCACGGTAAAGAATAATCATTTCTAACACATAGATTGGGATTAAAAGAATCAGCCCCAAAAATGCAAAAAGCACCGTAACAAAGGACACTCCGGCAATAATGTTCAACACTCCAGAAGCAGTTGCTATCCCGCCAAAAGCTTTCTTTAATTTTAGCTGTGCAATGCCAAGTAAGATTGACAATACTCCCAGAAGTAAAAGAATTGCCAATTGGTAAATGAGACTATTCAGAGGAGGATTGATAAAAATAGCTATTTGTAAAATGCTAGCGAAAATGCCTCCTATAATAAAGAGATACGAAGCAGTAACAAGAAGAGGAAGGCCCAATTTCTTTCCGATTAAAATAAAACCCCTTGCAAACAATACATATGATAAAGTATAAGTCCCATAAAGAAGGAGCATTGGAACTATAAACTCGCTTGAACCTTCCTTAAAAAGCAGGATTGCAGTCAGGGGTAAAGAAACAATTAAACTAATTATCCCCGAAATCCACGCGTATTTCAAAGAATTATTTGTGGTTCCTTTTGGGGATTTAGATTTTTTAACATGTATCTTTTTAGCCAATGCAAAGCTAATTTAAACGATACAGTATTTAAATTTATCGAAAGGAAATCAAACCTTCAAACTCACCACATTACTTATCCCATGCTCGTCCATGGAGATCCCGTACAGTGTTGACGCTGAAGTGAGGATGTTGTCGTTGTGCGAGATGACTATGTACTGTGCCTTCTCCGAGTATTTCCTGATCAATTGCGAAAGCTTCTCTGAGTTCTTCTTGTCCAGGGAAGCATCCACCTCGTCAAAGATGTAGAAGGAAGCTGGCTTGTACTCCTGGATTGCGAATATCAGCGCGAGTGCTGTGAGGGTTTTCTCTCCGCCTGAAAGGCCGCGGATGTCAAGGAATTTTTCCCCAGTCAAATTAACCCTTATCCTGACCCCTGACTCGAACAAGTGCTCCTCGTCCTCAATTACTAACCGTGCATCGCCCTTTGTTGATATTTCCTTGAAAATCCTGATGAAATTCTCGTTGAGGGCGTTGAACGTGTTCAGGAACATTTCCTTTTTCTTGATTTCTATCTCGTTCATCAAATTAATGACGTCATTCTTCTCTGACACCAATGTGTCTTTCTTCTGCAGCAGGCCGTTGTACTGCTTTTCAACGTCATCATAAACCTCAAGCGCTTTCAGGTTTACATTTCCCATCTCATGCAGGGAGCGGTCATACCTGTAGATGTGCTCCTTGAGCCTGTCCTCTGCTGCCTCTTCCAAAAGCTGGACATCTGCATACTGCTCCAAATCCCTTCTCAGACCGGCAAGGTCTGCCGCAACCTCTGCGTTCTTCAATGAGATGCTGTTTATCCGCATCTCTATCGCGTTAATCTGCTCTTCCTTCCTGATTATGCGCTCCTCATTCTTGGTTATTTCCTCTGTGAGCTTTGACTTTAACTCGAACAATTCGCGGTATTTTTTCTGGAAAGTGGCTGCCTTCTCCTCGGCTTCCTTTAACGACTTGCGGTTGTGCTCAAGCCTTGCCTTCAATGAATTCTTCTCCTCTCCGAATTGGTGCTCTTCAGAATCCAGCTGCTTTAGGATTTGGGAAATCTTTTCTTTCTCATTCATCAGCACTTCATTTACCTGAAGCTCAAGCTGCCTCATCTGGGTATCAACATTAAGCACTTCCTCAATGAGCTGGTGCCTCTTCTGCTCGAATGCAGTAAGCTCGGCAACTATTGCCGGATTCCTGAGCTGGCTTATCTGGTCCCTTAGCTTCTGCTTCTTTGCCTTAATTTCTACAATAAGCCTTGACTTTTCATTAACTGACTCATTCACTGACTTCAGGCCAATGTCTGTTTCCTTGAGCTGCCTTGCAAGCCCTTCCTTCATCTTCAAGGACGCGTCAAGGTCTGCTGACTCCAATGAAAGGCTTTTCTCTGCCTTTATTATTTCTCCATCAATTTCTGCCCTCCTGTTCTTCAGGTCAGTGATTTTTTCCTCATTACTGGACCTTTGCTTTTCCAATACAGTTATTTGGCTGTCAAGCTCTGAAACTCTCGACTCGCGCTCATGCAGCTCTTTCTCTGTCTCCTCTTCCTGGAATGCAAGCTGCCTTTTCTGCCTGAAGCCGCCGTGCATTGCCCCTGATATTTCGCAAAGGTCGCCGTCCAATGACACCATCCTTGCCTCGCCGATTCCAATCCTCTTGGCGACATCAATATTGTCAATAACAAGCGTGTTGCCGAAAACATATGAGAACACTTTCTTGAATTTGGGGTCAAAGGAAACCAGGTCTATTGCCATGCCGTGCGAGCCTGCAGCTTTCGCATACTTGCTTGGCTCCCCTGATTCCTGCCTGAGCTTTGTCAGCGGAAGGAAAGAGGCAACTCCATGCTTTCCTGACTTCAGGAACTTTATGCATTCAGAGGCAACATCCTCATTCTGCACAACAATGCTGTTTATCCTAGGGCCTGCTGCAATTTCCAGCGACTGCGCATACTTGCTTTGGACCCTTCCAAGCTCTGCCACTGTCCCGAAAATTCCGTTGATTTTTTCCTTCTGCTCCATTATTTTCTGCACAGCCTGATTTGACTCCCGGGTCATTATTGCCTTTGCCCTTACCTTTGCCAGCTCGTCCTCTGCTGCCTGCAGCCTTCTTTTGGAGTCGGCAATCCTTGCCGCCAGCCCAGAATCCTCATTTAAGGCCTGGTTCAGCTCGAGTATGACTTTCTTGTATTCATCCCTCTTTTGCTTGATTGAATCCAGTTCCTTCTTGTTCTCCTTCTCAAGCTCCTCAACTTTCGCTATCTGCGAATCTATGCTCTGCAATTGGACTTCAACCCTGTCCTTCTCCCTGAACATTGACTGCTTTTTCTCAACCAAAGACTGGGTCTCTGACTGCCTTGAGTCCAGGTCTTTCTCAATCTTCTCTATTTCCATTTCGATGTCTCCAATGTCAGCAACCTTGCTGTCCTTCCTTATCTTTTCAATGGAAGCCTCTACCCTTGTTTTTTCAACCAGTTTTTGGTTCCTTGCTGTTTCAAGCTCTAGCCTTTGCCTGCCAAGCGCCAATATTTTTTCTTCCTTTTCCGAGAATTCTGACTTCAGGACCTGCCTCCTTTCAATTATCTTCTGCAGCTGGGAATCAACCATTGACATCCTGTTATTCCCTGTGCCTATCTCAACCCGGACTTCCTCTATTTCCTTGCTCAGCCTTACCTGCTCCTTCTCCCCTTTTTCCTCTATCTCATGGTTTGTTTCAGCCAATGTGCCTTTCTTTTCCTGAACTACCTTCTTTGTTGAGTCAATATCCTCTTTTATCTTCCTGATTTCCTCTCCCTGGGAGCCAATGGACTTGTCAATCTCTGCCTTTTCAGCCTCTTTTCTCCTTACCTGAACATTTAACAGAGTAGCCTTGTTCTGCTTCAGCTTGTCATTAAGCTCCTTGTATTTTATTGCCTGGTCACGGTCCTGCTTCAGCTCCTTCAAATGGGTTTTTTTCTCTGACAGGAGGATGTCTGCCTCCCTAAGGGACATGTCAACCTTGTCCAATTCATTCATTGCCTTTTGCTTCTTATCCTCATACACTGAGATTCCCGCTGCCTCTTCCACCACCTCCCTTCTCTCATCAGGGCTCATCTCAACAAACCTTATTATGTCTCCCTGGAGGATTATGTTATATCCTTCCGGGTCTATCTTTGCCATTGACAATAAGTCAATAACCTGCTGCCTTGTGCGCCTTTCGTCATTTATCCTGTAAACGCTCTGGCCATCGGGCTTCACAAGCCTGGAGACCTTTATCACTGGAGCTTCAATAGGGAAATACTTCTCTGCATTGTCAAAGAAGATACTCACTTCGCCCTTTGCGGCAGGATTCTTTGTCTTGCCGCCATTGTAAACTAGGTAGCCGAGCTTCTCTGCCCTCATCGACTTGGAGCTCATCCTGCCAAGGACAAAGCACAGTGCATCGAGGACGTTTGACTTTCCCGAGCCGTTTGGCCCAAGGATTACATTAAACCCGTTGGTGAATGGCACTTCTGTCCACTTGCCAAATGACTTGAACCCGTTGAGCACCAGCTTGTTGATTTTGGTCATGTTAGAACTATGGACATACTGCCCTGTCTTTAGTATATATATTTTACTTATGAAGGGCGGTTGTAGATAAATTTTTTATAGCCTGGCTTGTTTCTTTAATGCATGTATAGCGCCTTTGTAAAAGTCCTTCATGGCCTTGAGCCCGGAGAGATTATTTTCCGCGAGGATGGAACCTCCCTTTATTTCATGAAGAGAGTCCATGGTTCCAGTGAAAAGCTTCAGATAGGAAAGATGCTGCCTAATGGTGAGTATTCTATGCCTTTTGGCTTGGAAGAATTTATTCCGGAAGTTCAGAAGCAGCTTACCGAGCTTTATCAAAGGGTAAAGGATGGAGCTGCTTTGGGGCAAAAGGCAGTTGAAGTGAATCCCAGAGATGTATCTCTCTTAGAGACCCTTGTTGAAGAACCCATAAAACTTTAATAGGTGCCTGTCAAAGCCCAAGGCATGAGAGTAAAGGGAATCCTGAACCTTGACAAGCCAAGACAAAGCTTTTTATAGCTTATTTCTAAATCCGAAAGCATGGGATTCAAGGAAATACTGAAGGAAGCAGCAGAAAGCCTGAGGCCAACCGGCTCTGAAAGGAAAGCAGCTGAAAATGAGCTGAAAGGCATTATGTCCCGCCTGAAAGGGCTCAGGGATGCTGTTGCAAAGCCAGGAGGGTCGTTTGCAAAGGGAACCTGGATAACTGGAGCGCATGACATAGACGTATTTGTCTGCTTCAATTACAGGAAATATTCAGGCAAGAGCAATGAATTGTCAGATGCATTGCAAAGATACCTAAAATCAAGGAAGATAAAGCACGAAAGGATTCACGGAAGCAGGGATTACTTTGACGTGAAAAGGGGAAACTATAATTTTGAGCTTGTGCCAATACTTAATGTGACTAGCGCCCAGCAGGCCATGAACATAACAGATGCGAGCACGCTGCACACAGAATGGGTGAAAAAGAACATAAAAGGGAAGCTTGCGGATGAAGTGAGGCTGCTCAAGGCATTCCTTGCAGCGCAAAGGTGCTACGGAGCCGAGAGCTACATAAGGGGATTCTCAGGGTATGTGTGCGAGATAATAATTGCGAATTACGGCTCCTTTGAGAAGGCGATAAAGTCATTGATTAAATCCAGGGAAAAGCCAGTCATAGATGTCAAAGGCTTCTACAAACGGAAAAACATTTTCCTTTCGATGAATGCCTCAAAAACAATGAGCCCTGTGATAGTTGTTGACCCTGTGAACGCAGAGAGGAATGCCGCAGCGAGCCTTGGACCCGGGACTTTTGAAAAATTCAGGAAAGCCGCAATAAAATTCCTGAAAAAGCCATCAGGCGAATTCTTCATTGAGAAGCCAATGGCGCCAGGGGAAATAAAGAAGGAGGAAAAGGCAAACATAATCATTGAGGCCACTCCAGTTTCCGGGAAAAGGGATGTTATTTATGCGAAGATAGCCAAGATTAGCGAGCATGTATCCAAGCAGCTTGAAAGGAATGGCTTCACTGTGAAAGACTCGGGAATTGAATGGAACCAGAATCCATTAGCCTGGTTCAGGGCAAAGGAAAATATTGAACCTTTTGTGACAGTCAAGGGGCCGCCAAAATCAACTCGTGAGCATGCTCAAAGGTTCAGGAAAATGCACAAAAAAACTTATGAAAAGAAAGGCTGGCTTTATGCAGAGGACAAGAGGGAATTCACAGAGGCAAAAAAATTTGTACAAAAACTGCTGAAAGAAGACGAGTATGTAAAGGAGAGATGCAAAAAAGTGACTGTCCATGATTGAGATACTAAGCCTCATGGCAGAATTGATAACCAGCTTCATTTCCTCAGTCGGATACATCGGCATATTCATCCTGATGGCTCTTGAGAGCACAGCAACCCCTATTCCCTCTGAGCTTGTGATGCCTTTTGCAGGCTACCTTGCAAGCACCGGAAGGTTCAGCATTTATCTTGTAATCTTTGCTGGAGCATTGGGATGCCTTTTTGGCTCATTGTTCTCTTATTATGTTGGCAAATACCTTGGCCTGCCGATAATCAGGAAATACGGGAAGTATATTTTGATAAGGGAGAAGGATTTGCAATGGACACATGACTGGTTCATGAGGAAAGGGGAGAGGACGATTTTCATAAGCAGGTTTATCCCTATCGTGAGGCACCTGATTTCAATCCCTGCAGGCATTTCCGGAATGAATGCCTGGAAGTTTTCAATTTATACTTTTGCAGGCTCGCTAATATGGGTTTCAATCCTTGCCTATGCAGGGCTTTCACTCGGGGAAAATTGGGAGGCAGTCAGGGCAGTCACAGAGAAAATAAGCTTTTTAATCCTGGGATTGCTCATAATAGCGGCTGCGATATACATTTACAGGCACATTAAGCACTGAAAATGAAAAAGAGAATTATAATTGCATTGGTTCTTCTTGCGGCAAGCTTTTTTCTTGATGAATATGCCGCCATTGCTGCAGCCAAGATATCACATCCTGCGCTGACGCTGTTTTTTACTGTTATTTCCCATTCAACACTTGCTTTTGTTCTGATTGTCCCGGCGATAATGCTTTTCAGGCAGAGGCAGAGGCTGCCTTCAGTATATGTTGCTGTACTCTTCTCATTTCTTTGCAGCTATTTCCTGAAATTCATGTTAAGGGTGGAAAGGCCCAATGAATTGCACAAGACAATTTCCTTCACAAAGATAGAAGACTATTCATTCCCGAGCAGCCACTCCACACTTGCATTCGCGCCCTTGCATGCCATGGAAAAAGCAGGCCGTGCAAGACTGTGGCTGGCTTACGGTATATTGGTTGCTGCAAGCAGGATATTCCTCGGGATGCACAAGCTCTCTGACACTGTTGCAGGAGCAGTCCTGGGATATTTCATAGGGGCATATTTTGTTGAGAATGCAAAGCTTGACATCAGGAAGGACTTTTTTGAGGTGAGAAGGCAATTGTTCCATCTTGGCTTTGGGATGGCAATCGCGATTTTGATGCACAATGGATTTCTGAATGCTATTTCACTCGCCATTGCTCTTGCGCTTGGAATCATGCTGTCATTCGCCTACAGGAGGATGAGGATTCCATTAGTCTCGTGGTTTATTGACAACTTCGAAAGGAAAAAGGAAAAAATTCCAGGAAAAGGGGCAATCACCCTTGTTGCAGGCTCCCTGATTGCAGCTGCTATCTTTCCGAAAGATGTTGCTGCGGCTTCAATCGCAATACTTGCAATGGGTGACTCTTTTTCCCATATCATCGGAAGGTTTTTCGGCAGGACCAAGCAACCATTCAGCGTAAAGCTGCTTGAGGGAACAATCGCGGGCATAATAGCAGGCTTTTTTGGGGCTGTGTTTTTTGTAAGCATAGAAGAGGCGATCGTGGCTGCGTCAGTTGCAATGGTTTTTGAGTCTGTTGAGATAAAGCTCCACAAGACTTTGATTGATGACAACCTTGTTGTGCCTGTGGTGGCTGGGCTGGCGATTCTCGTGCTAAGGCTTGTCACTTGACAAGATAAGCCTTTCCCCTGTCAACAGAAACCTTGACTTTCTCGCCTATGGACAGGTTCCTGCCTTTTGCGCCCTCGAGCCTGATGCTCTCATAGGTTTCAGGGGAAATGACTTCAATTGAAGGGTAAATCTTTGTTACAGTTGTTGCTTCAATTTCTAACGATTCGGGCTCGCCTTTCCTGAAGCCAATCAGCTGTTTTTTCCCTGTTGCGATGTCTATTCCTGAAATTTTCTTTCCAATCCCGGTTATCCTTATGACAGAGCCCTCGTGCCTGACAACATCGCCTATCCTTACAGACAATGGCTTGTAGAAAACATTGACTCGGTAAAGGTCCTTGCTGGTCTGCCTGTCCTTTGAATGGAGCTTCTCACTAACCTTAAGGTAGCCGCCAAACTTTCTTTCAAGCTCTCTTCCCAAATGTATGGCGAAAGTGTTTGAGCTGAGATAATAGTCAATTCCATTCCTCACTTTTTTTATCTTGCTCAGCGAAATGCCCTTGTGCGAAGAAGCCATTATCCTTTGGTAAACAAAGGTTTCAACCTCATCATCAGGATTCCTGAGCTGGAGTATGGACTGGTAGTATTGAGACATTGGCTGGAATAAAACCGATACTTTTTTATTTCTTTCCCTTATTTTGCCATCCATGAGTCTGGGGAAGATTGCGAAGAAAATCTGGCATTTCGTCTGGGAAGACAACAGCCCCCTGAGCTGGGCAGTGAACATTGTCCTGGCATTTGTGCTCATCAAGTTCGTGATTTATCCCGGGCTCGGGCTGATACTAGGAACTTCTTATCCGATAGTGGCTGTTGTGAGCGGCAGCATGGAGCATAGGATTACCATGGAGTCTGGAAAATGGGTGCTGTGCGACAAGATTTTTCCCGAGCAGAAACCTGTTGACTATGACACTTACTGGAGTTCCTGCGGGAAATGGTATGAGGAGAACAAGCAGATAACAAAGGAGGAGTTCTTGGAATTCCCGATGAGCAGCGGCTTCAACAAGGGAGACATAATAATCCTGAAAGGCGCAGCCCTTGACGAGATAAAAGCCGGAGACATAATTGTTTTCAGGAGCAGGAGGCCTGACCCGATAATACACAGGGTGGTGGACAAGAGGCTGAGAAACGGCGAGTTCAGGCTTGAGACAAAGGGAGACCACAACAAGGAGCAGATATCAGAGGCAGAGCTGAACGAGAAGAACATAGGCCCTGAATCAATCATTGGAAAGTCCTTCATAAAGGTGCCGCTGCTTGGCTACATCAAGATATGGTTTGTCGAGATAATGAGGAACATAGGTGCTTCAGCATGAGCCTTTTCTGCCCAAAGTGCGGGTCAATAATGATGCCAAAAAAAGATGCGCCTGGAACGCTTGCCTGCAGCTGCGGATACTCTGCAAAAGGAGAGGCAAGGATTTCTGAGAAGCTTAACAAAAAAAACACAGTTGATGTTGTAGTGGAAAAAGAGGACGTGCTTCCCAAGACAGCGGCAGAGTGCTCAAAGTGCGGGAACAATGAAGCGTATTACTGGCTAGTGCAGACAAGGTCAGGGGACGAGCCAGAAACCAAATTCCTTAGGTGCACTAAATGCGAGCATACTTGGAGAGATTATAGCTAATCCGGCAATTAGGATTAATTGATTTTTCCCTTTGAAGCCAGATAAGGCATTATTTGCTTTTTAACTATTTGAGAAAGGCTTTTGGATGCTGAATCACACCATTTGATGCCTGTTATTTCAGAGGCTGGCTTTGGCTTTCCAACAATGATGCCGCTGTAAAGATATATCGCCAGTCTCTCTTTTTTTTCTGCTGCAAAGCCAGAGAATTTCCCTATAAACCGCAGTTGCCTTACAGAAACTTGCAGCTCTTCCTTCAGCTCCCTTCTAAGCGCAGCAATTCTTGTTTCTCTTTTCTCTATTTTCCCTCCAGGAAGGATAAGCTGCCTCAATCCTTTCTTCCTGACAAGAAGCAGCTTTCTGTTTTTTATAACTGCAATTGCAGACTTGACTATC
>CAYJXD010000010.1:16256-21566 GCA_964374085.1 uncultured Methanosarcinales archaeon
CCTGACAAGAAGCAGCTTTCTGTTTTTTATAACTGCAATTGCAGACTTGACTATCATTTGAAAACTCGGAAAATAAACTAAGCCCTTCTCCCTACAACAGCCTAATTATAGGCGATTTCCGGAAAGTCAGGCCTAGCTAATACTGCTTCTCCCTTGTTTACTTCAACTTCCAGATTGCCATCCCTAAGCTTTGCTTCAAGGGTTTCCAGGCAGGCTACGGAAAAATATCCACGAGGGGCAGGGCTAAAGGCAAAATACGGCCCTGCGTGAATTATTTCCTCTTCTGTCCTTAAGGAAATATCGAACATTACACTTTGTGACGGCATGGTTGACATTGTTCCAGCCATCAATAAGTTAGCATCTAATAAGTTAGCATCTATGCAAGGTAAATTTACTGGCTCACTGGAAATCCTGCGTATTCCAGCAATAAATAGAGTTTCTTTCTCGCTTGGAGGGAAAAGCCCGGCAAGGAATGCCCTAATTCCTCTGATTGGCTGCGGTACAGTCATTTCAAGCAGAGAAAATCACTCTTCCTTATTTTTCTTTCTCTTTTTGCCGTGGCTTTCCTCTTTCTTAGCAGCCTCTTCGCCCTTCTTGAGGAGATAGATGAGAAGCAATGCAAAGGCTGCGATAGAGATGAAAGCTATGAGATGGAGCCTGTAATTGCCCCAGATTGCCGAAACAGGATTTTCAGCTGCTGATTCGTTCTTTGAGCCCTCTTCTCTCATGGCGCTGAGCATTGCCATCTTCTGCTCAGGGCAGTTCTCTGTGCCGCCCTTGTAGCAGCGGCAGTCAGACGCAATGATGCTGTAAGAGCAGTTGTAGTTAGTGTCTCCCTTCCTGTCCTTTGTGCATTCAAACCCTAAAACGCAATCCTTGCTTTTTTCAGCCAGCATAGCTGTAGTCAGCACCGTTACATTCTGAGGGGCCAATGCTGGAGAGAGATTTGACTGGTTTGAAAATGAGGGCAGCATTGTTGTCGGCCCTGCTGTTGCATTGAAAAATTGCTGGGGCGAAAGCTGGGTGTAAACATAATAGCCCAGTGCAACCAGAACAAAGACAAGCACCAGCGCTGTTATGTAGTTGCCAACGTTTGTCCTTTCTGAAACAACAGATGGCTCATACTTAAACTCTGTTTTGCTCTTCACCTCAGATATCTCATCATAAACACTGCCAACAGCCCTGTCAAGGTCCTTTTGAGTCACAAGATTTGCCTTGACGTAGTCAATGTCCTCCTTTAGCTTGCGGAACTCGCGCTGCTCTGACAATTTTTCTGCAGACTCAAGCCTCCCAGCAAGCTCTGAAGATGCCCTTTCTGCCCTTGCGCTGAGGATTTCAAGGTTATTTTCAAGGTCCTTCACATCAGCAGATGATTTCCTGAGCCTTTCCTTAAACTCAGACTCTGACTTTTCCAGCCTTTTGTCATAGTCTTTCCTTAGCTTTTCAACTTCCTTTTTCAAATCCTGCAATGAGTCCTTCAAATCATCCTTCAATGCATACTCAGCGAGGTCAACCTCTGACTTCAGGATGAAATTCACAGAATCCTGGACTTTCTTCACTTTTCCGTGCAAATCATCGAAATGCTTTTCAAAATCCTCGCTGGAAACAAACCCTTTTGAGGAGTCCCTTACTGAGCTGCCAACAGCTGCAATCTTTTCATTCAATGCTGCAAGCTCCTGCTCAAGCCTTGCATTCAATGCCTCTGCAGCCTGCTCGCCCTTCTTTGAATCCTTCTCCAGGTCCTTCCATCCTGGGAAGCGCGAGTTCAGCCTTGAGAACTCCTTCGTGAGCTCCCTCAGCTCAAGCTGGAGCTCCTTGATGTCTGCTTCCTTGACCAGCTTTTTTGTGTCTGCAAACTTTGTTTCGAGCTCGTCAAGGCGCCCTGTGATTCTGCTGAAATCAGGAATCTCTGCTGCCTTAAGCTCAACATCTGCCATTTTCTTCCTGGCAGACTTTAGTTCCTGCCTAAGGCTGTCTAACTGAGAAGAGAGCTGCTCCCTGGTGGCTGCATTCCCTGCTAAAGAGTCAAGCTTCTTCTCTGCGCTGCTAATCCTGTCAGCAGACTTTTTCAGCGCCTTGATTTGCTCATTTAATTGCGATAATGACTTTTCCCCTGACTTTATCTCCTCCTTAAGGCTTGAGACTGATTTCTCAGCCTTCTCAGATGCCTTCTCATGCTCCTTTGCATTGGCCAATGCTGCCTTGTCAAGGTCTTCTTTTGATGCCAATGATGCTTGCAGCTTCTCCAGCCTTGCGTCAAGGGCCTTGATGAACTCGTAGAACTCCTTCTTGTCGTCATCAGAGCGCTTTTTCAGCGTGTCTAATGAGCGCCTGACTGAAGCTATGTCAGCCTTTGCCTTGGAAAAGGCCTCCTGCACACTCCTCTCAGAAACCAACTGCATCCACCCCAGCCAAGCCATTAGCTGCCGAGTATAAAAATTTTTTGGTGAGAAACTACTTTAAAGTAGGAAAAAGAATCAGTTTTTCTCTAGGGCTGCCACAGCCGGCAGCTTCCTGCCTTCCAAAAACTCAAGCATTGCGCCCCCTCCTGTTGAGACATGGGAGAAGCCCCTGAGCCTGTATTTTTCTATTGCTGCCAAAGTGTCTCCTCCTCCAACAACTGTCTTTGCCCTTGACTTTGCAATTGCCTCGCCCATTTTTTTTGTGCCGGTTCCAAACCTGCCTATCTCTGAATAGCCAAGGGGGCCGTTCCACACTATTGTTTTTGCAAAACTGATTTCCCTTGCAAACATCTTCACAGTTTCAGGCCCTATGTCAAGCCCAATCCATCCATCAGGAATGTTGTCAGCTGAAACCACCTGGGTTTTTGCTTTCGGGCCAATCCTGTCAGCCACAATAAAGTCAACGGGAAGCATTATCTTGGAAGCAAGCTTGGAATTGAGAATCTTTTTTGCAAACGCAATACGGTCATCCTCAACCTTGCTCATGCCTGTCTTCAGGCCCTTTGCCCTGAGGAAAGTGAAGTCCATCGCCCCTCCTATCAGGATTTTATCAGCTATCTTGCTCAGGTTTTCTATCAATCCAACCTTGTCAGAGACTTTTGCGCCGCCAAGCACAACAACGAAGGGGCGCTTTGGCCTGAACAATGATGACAGCTCATTCAGCTCTGACTCCAGAAGAAGCCCTGCATAGCTGGGAAGGTATTTTGTTATTGCAGCCACAGAAGCATGGGCCCTGTGCGAGGCGCCAAAAGCGTCGTTGACATACAAATCAGCTGGCTCTGCAAGCTTTTTCGCAAATGAAAAGTCGTTTTCCTCCTCTTCAGGATAGAACCTGAGGTTTTCCAAAAGGATTATTTGGGCTTTTGAATTTTCAACCTGTTTTTTCACATTGATGCAGTCATCCAGCTTTACCACTTCTTTTTTAAGCAGCTTTTGCAGCCTCTGTGCGACAGGCTCCATCCTTAACTCTTCCAATATCTTCCCATCAGGCCTTCCAAGATGGCTCATGAGGATTATTTTGGAAGCCTTTGCCTTCAGAAGGAAATTTATGGTGGGCATCGTCAGCCTTATCCTTGAATCTTCCACAACAATGCCATTCTCAATGGAAACATTGAAGTCTGCCCTCACAAGGACATTTTTCCCTGAAATGCCTGCATCCCTTAAAGTCTTGAAAGCCATCTTAAGCCATCATCTTGATTACATCAACCATCCTGCAGGAGAAGCCCCACTCGTTGTCATACCATGCGACAACCTTGACAAGGCTGCCGTCAATGACTTTTGTGAGAAGAGAATCATATATTGATGAATGCGGATTGCCAACTATGTCTGACGACACTATTGGCTCGTCAACATACTGGAGAATTCCCTTGAGATAAGATTCAGAGGCTTTTTTGAAAGCCTTGTTTATCGAATCAACTGTTGCTGTCGACTCGAGCCTGCACACAAAGTCTGTGACAGAGCCGCAGGGAACTGGAACTCTCATTGACATTCCGTCAAGCTTTCCCTTCAGTTCAGGGATTACTTCATGCAATGCTGACGCTGCTCCTGTTGAAGTCGGGATTATGTTTATAGCAGCAGCCCTTGCCCTCCTCAAGTCCTTGTGCGGAAAGTCCAGTATTTTCTGGTCATTTGTATAGGCATGGATTGTTGTCATGAACCCGCTAACTATCTTGAAATTAGTGTGCAGCACATGGACAACAGGAGCCAGTGAGTTTGTTGTGCAGGAAGCGTTTGAAACAACACTCTGGCCTTTTGCGCTTGAATCGTTTACCCCTTTAACAATCGTTGCGCAGCTGCCATCCTTTGACGGGGCTGAAAGCAGCACCTTCCTTGCGCCTGCAGCTATGTGCTTCTCGCACTCCTGCTTGCTTGTGAAGAATCCAGTTGACTCGACAACAACATCTATCTTCATTGCCTTCCACGGCAAGGCAGACGGGTCTTTCTCAGACAGCACCCTGATTTTCCTGCCGTTAATGACCAATGAGTCCTTTTCAACAGAAACCTTTCCCTGGAATATGCCGTGAATGGAATCATACTTGAACAGGTGAGCTAAAGTGGCGGCATCTGTCAAATCGTTAACCGCCAAAACCTCTATTTTCCGGTCATTCAGCGCAGCGCGCAGGAACATTCGCCCTATCCTTCCAAAGCCGTTGATTGCTACACGAACCATCTTATCACCTCTTTCCAGTATTGGGCTTTTAAATTTATTCCTTATTTTACATCAGCTTGACTGTTACTTGACAAACTCAACATTGTCCAGCCCTTTGAAGGCAAAATCCCCTGTAACAAAATTTGCTCCAAACCTCATGGCTGAATTGTAGCCTACGCAGTCAGCCATGCTGTATCTTTTTCTCTGATTGGCAAGCTTGAACTTCATCGCCCCTTTAATGATTTGCTCGCTGACAGGAACTACCATCCTTGAGGCTTCAGCATAAATCCTGTCTGCTTCATCCTCCCCGAATTTTTTTAAATAGACAAAATACACTTCAATCAGATTTAGAAGTGTAGTTACTGCCACTCCCGGGCTTAACGTGTATTTCTTGTAGTTTGGGTTTCCTTTGTCTATTTCCATTATTGCGTAAGTGTCAAGAAATATTACCATTCCTTCCTAAGCTCGTCTTTTGCTTTTTGGGCATTCAGCTTTAAGTGTGAGCCCCTGCCAAACAGCTTACTAAGGTCTGCTTTCCTGAATATCTCAAACTCTACAGTTTCGCCAATTTCTATTTTCCTCTCCCTGACCAAATCTGGCGGCAGAACCAATACGGTACTGTTTCCAGATTTCCTTACTTTGGATATTGCCATTTTAGAGTATTCCATATGTAATACGTCATGTATATAAAGTTTTGGG